>NZ_CP185370.1:947452-1263270 GCF_049177115.1 Microbacterium phosphatis
TCGTCGACGCCGCCACCGGCAAGGTCATCACCGGTCCCGAGATCCACGCGCGCGGCATCGCCGAGGACGACGGAGTGTTCGAGGCCGTCAAGCCGAAGATCGCCAAGGCCCTCGAGGAGGCCGCCGCCTCGGGCGTGCGCGACTCCCACGCGCTCTCGCAGGTCGTCCGCCGCACGATCGGCCGCTGGGTCAACCAGTCGCTGCGCCGCCGGCCGATGATCGTGCCGCTGGTCATCGAGGCGTAAGCGCGCCCGGCCCCGATCGGGCGCGTCTCGCGCGCCGATCGGGGCCATCACCGGCGTCGCTCACGCGCGATGTCGGTGGTCGGACGTAGCGTGGAGGAATGCCACGCACGTCAGCCGCGTCCAAGAGCTCGCCTGCGAGCAAGGGCACCTCCAAGTCGGGTGCCGCCAGCGGCTCGCGCGCGCGCAAGACGCCGGAGCCCGCCGCCAAGCCGTACTTCGACCCGTCCGACCGCCCGCCGGTGGCGGTGCGGGCCTGGAACGGGCTCGGCCACGCGGTCGGCGGTCTGTTCCGCGCCTTCGGCCCGGAGGCCCTCGAGAAGGACGACCGCCGCGACGGATTCCCGCTGCTGCTCGTCACCCTGGCCATCGCCGGCGCCGTCACCGAGTGGTTCTTCATCGGCAACGAGATCGCCGGCAACATCAGCGCGTACACCTTCGGGCTGCTCATCGGCCGGGCGGCGTTCGTGTTCCCGGTCGCGCTGCTCCTGCTGGCCGGTTGGCTGTTCCGTCACCCGTCGTCGGTGCACGACAACGGCCGGATCGGGATCGGCTTCGCCCTGCTGTCCATCACCGTCGCGGGCTTCTGCCACATCGCGGGCGGCCGCCCCGCACCGAACGAGGGCATGCCCGTGCTCAGCCGCGCGGGCGGACTGTTCGGCTGGATGGCCGGCGAGCCGACGTCGCTGCTGCTGACCGAGATCGGCGCCTATGTGCTCCTCTCGCTGGTGGCCGCCCTCAGCGTCCTGATCATCACCAAGACGCCGCCGAACCGCATCGGCCGTCGGCTCGGCGACCTGTACGCGTGGATGTTCGGCGCCGAGCGCCCCGACGAGGCCACCGCGGCGGCGAACGGCCAGACGGCCGCCACCGAGGTGCTCACCGAGACCACCCCGGACGACGATCACGTGCCGTGGTGGCGTCGCAACAAGTCCGGCCGCGAAGAGGATCCGGACGTCATCGACTCGCCGCAGGATCTCACCGAGCTGCTCGGCGGAGACGCCTACGGCGCGCAGGCCGACGGGGGATACGACAAGGCGATCGTCGTGGCCGAGCCGGACGACCGCGACTCGGCGACCGAGGTGCTCACGTCGATCAGCGGCGTCACCGGTGCGCTCGCGGGCAACGGCTCGACGGGCCTCATGGGCGACGGCGACGACTCCGAGACCGGCGAGCTGCCCGACCTGCTCGGCTTCGGCACGGATGGTCCGGGCGCGCGCGGCCCGCAGCCGCCTGCCACCCCCTACGTGCTGCCCTCGCCCGCGTCCCTGTCGGCCGGACCGCCCTCGGTGGCGCGCAGCGAGGCGAACGACCGGGTCGTGGCCCAGCTCACGCGGGTGCTCGACGAGTTCAAGGTCGAGGCGAAGGTCACGGGCTTCTCGCGCGGCCCGACCGTGACGCAGTACGAGATCGAGCTCGCCCCCGGCGTGCGCGTCGAGCGCATCACGCAACTGCAGAGCAACATCTCGTACGCCGTCGCCTCCAACGACGTGCGCATCCTCGCCCCGATCCCGGGCAAGAGCGCGATCGGCATCGAGATCCCGAACACCGACCGCGAGACGGTCGCGCTCGGCGACGTGCTGCGGTCCACCGCGGCGCAGAAGTCGTCGCACCCGCTGACCGTGGGCGTCGGCAAGGACGTGGGCGGCGGCTTCGTGGTCGCCAACCTCGCCAAGATGCCCCACCTCCTGGTGGCCGGCTCGACCGGATCCGGAAAGTCGTCCTTCATCAACTCGATGATCACGAGCATCCTGATGCGGGCGAAGCCGAGCGAGGTGCGGATGGTCCTCGTCGACCCGAAGCGCGTCGAGCTCACCAACTACGCGGGCGTCCCGCACCTGATCACCCCCATCATCACGAACCCCAAGAAGGCCGCCGAGGCGCTGCAGTGGGTCGTGAAGGAGATGGACATGCGGTACGACGACCTCGCGTCGTTCGGCTTCCGCCACGTCGACGACTTCAACGCGGCGCTCGCCCGTGGCGATGTCGAGCTGCCCGTCGGCAGCGAGCGGGCGCTGAAGCCCTACCCGTACCTGCTGGTTGTGGTCGACGAGCTCGCCGACCTCATGATGGTCGCCCCGCGCGACGTCGAGGACTCCATCGTCCGCATCACCCAGCTGGCCCGCGCGGCGGGCATCCACCTCGTGCTCGCCACCCAGCGCCCCTCGGTCAACGTGGTGACGGGTCTGATCAAGGCGAACGTCCCCTCGCGCCTGGCCTTCGCCGTGACGAGCGTCACCGACAGCCGCGTCATCCTCGACGAGGGCGGCGCCGACAAGCTGATCGGCCAGGGCGACGCGCTGTTCTCGCCCATGGGGTCCTCCAAGGCGCTGCGCGTGCAGGGCGCCTGGGTGACCGAGGACGAGATCGACCGCGTGGTGAAGCACGTCACCGGCCAGGCGCGTCCCGAGTACCGCTCGGACGTCGCCGAGGCCATCGACGCCCCGAAGAAGGAGATCGACTCCGACATCGGCGACGACCTCGAGGTGCTGCTCGCCGCGGCCGAGCTCGTGGTCACCAGCCAGTTCGGCTCGACCTCGATGCTGCAGCGCAAGCTGCGCGTGGGCTTCGCCAAGGCCGGTCGCCTGATGGACCTCCTCGAGTCGCGAGAGATCGTCGGGCCCTCCGAGGGTTCGAAGGCCCGCGACGTGCTCGTCACGCCCGAGCAGCTGCCCGAGGTCCTCGCGCGCATCAAGGGCGAGGAGCCGCCGGCGCGTCCGGCCTCTCCGGCCGCGGCGGCCGACGACGGCGGACACGGCGATGACCGCTATGGTGAGGATCCGATCGAGGCCCAGTTCCAGGGGCGTCAGGTCGATGACGACGAGGGCGACGAAGACGCCTGGCAGCTGACCGGACGGGACTGACACGCACACATGGCCATTCCGAGGCAGCTGCCCAACGCCATCACGGTCGCGCGCATCCCGCTCGCCGTCGTCTCGTTCATCCTGCTGCTGATGGGCGGCCCCCATGGCGAAGCCGACATCGCGCTGCGCTGGACCGCCGCGATCATCTTCGTGGTGGGCATCTCGACCGACTGGGTCGACGGCTACCTGGCGCGCCGGTACGAGATCGTCAGCGAGTTCGGCAAGCTGTGGGACCCCATCGCCGACAAGCTGCTGACGGGTGCCGGTTTCGTGGGCCTGGCGATCCTCGGCGAGGTGCCCTGGTGGATGGTCGTGGTCATCCTGGTCCGCGAGTGGGGCATCACGATCCACCGCCTGATGATCGCCAACGAGCACGTCGTCGCCGCCGCGTGGATGGGCAAGATCAAGACCGTCGCCCAGGGGGTCGTGCTCTCCTGGGCCCTCCTGCCGTTCTGGCTCTGGATCGGCGTCCCGTCGTTCTCGGTCGTGACGCTCGTGCTGATGTGGATCGTGGTGATCCTCACGATCGCCAGCGGCATCGACTACGTGCTGGCGCAGATCCGTGGCGCGCGAAAGGTGGCCCGATGAGCATCCAGAACGATCCCGTGGTCCTCCTGGCGGCGCTGCGCGAGCGCGGATGGACGGTCGGCGTCGCCGAATCCCTCACCGGAGGGCGCGTCGTCTCGACCCTCGTCGACGTGCCGGGGGCGTCCGAGAGCCTGCGCGGCGGCATCGTCGCCTACGACACGTCGGTCAAGGCCTCGCTGCTCGGCGTCGACGAGGCGCTGCTCGACGAGCACGGGCCGGTCCATCCGGACGTCGCGCGGCAGATGGCCGAGGGTGTCCGGCGCGCGATGACGGTCGATGGCAGCCCCGCCGACGTCGGCATCGCGACGACCGGCATCGCCGGACCGGACTCGCCCGACGGGCAGCCGGTCGGCACCGTGCACATCGGTGTCGCCACCCCCGAGGGCGTCGGGGTGACCTCCTGGGTGTTCGCGGGCGGGCGCGCGGCCATCCGCGACGCGACCGTCTCGCAGGCGATCGCCGACGCGATCGAGGCCGTGGGCGCCGACTGACGCGCCTCTGCGCCCGTCATCTAGGCAAATCGGACGCATTTCTCACCCGATCCCTAAGAGAGCGGGATTAGATTGGATCCATCGGTGTTGTACTGTTATGCACCCGGTGGGAGAGCGTGAGGAGGGGGCCGCAATGATTCTGGTTCGTCAGGAGATCGGCGATGTGCTGCGCGGCGTGCGTCAGCAGAAGGGCCAGACCCTCCGTCAGGTCGCGAGCAAGGCCAGTGTGGCGCTGGGCTACCTCAGTGAGGTCGAGCGCGGTCAGAAGGAGGCCTCGAGCGAGATCCTCGCCTCGGTGGCCGAGGCACTCGACGTGCCGATCTCGTCCATCATGCGCGAGGTGGGCGATCGCATCGCCGTGCTCGAGGGCGTGCAGCCCTTCCCCGATGTCGTGCCCGACGAGCTCGTCGCCTCCGTCGGCACCGAGCTCTCGCTCCGTTGAGGCGCAGCGAGTTCCTTCGCGCCGTCGACGACGAGTTCGGCGCGCGCGCCACGACGCTGATGAGCGATCTCGTGCTCCCCGGAATCGGGCGCAGCGCGGGTGAGGCGCTGGATGCCGGCGTTCCCCCGCGGGACATCTGGATCGCGCTGTGCGCCGAGACCGATGTCCCGGTGTCGCGCCGCTATGGCGTGGGCAGACTCGAACCGCGCTCCTGAGCGCTTCGAACACGTTCGAATCTCCGTCGGCGTGTCATCGAACACTCGTTCGAACTCGGCGTAATGTCGTCCCCAGGTGGTCTCTGACGCCTCTTCGCTCCCGCAGGGGGCCCCTCCGGCAGGAATGTCGGTGGCCCTCCCTAGCGTGAGAGATGGCACACAGACCACTCGCCTTGTCGTAGATCTCGGCCACCCGGCCGGGGCGCGACAGCCTACAGGCGACGGATACACGAGTGAGAAGGAGCAGGTCATGGCATCAGCAGCGGATCGCGAGAAGGCGCTCGACGTAGCGCTCGCGCAGATCGACAAGCAGTTCGGCAAGGGCTCGGTCATGCGACTGGGCAGCGACGAGCGCGCGCCCGTCGAGGTCATCCCCACGGGCTCGATCGCCCTGGACGTCGCGCTCGGTGTGGGCGGCCTGCCCCGCGGTCGCATCGTCGAGATCTACGGTCCGGAGTCCTCGGGTAAGACGACCCTGACGCTCCACGCGATCGCCAACGTGCAGCGCGCGGGCGGCATCGCGGCCTTCGTCGACGCCGAGCACGCGCTCGACCCCGAATACGCCCAGAAGCTCGGCGTCGACATCGACCAGCTTCTCGTCTCGCAGCCCGACACCGGTGAGCAGGCGCTCGAGATCGCCGACATGCTCATCCGCTCGGGAGCGATCGACCTCGTGGTCATCGACTCCGTCGCCGCCCTGGTTCCCCGCGCCGAGATCGAGGGCGAGATGGGTGACTCGCACGTGGGTCTCCAGGCTCGTCTGATGTCGCAGGCGCTGCGAAAGATCACGGGTGGTCTGAACCAGACCAAGACCACCGCCATCTTCATCAACCAGCTGCGCGAGAAGATCGGTGTGTTCTTCGGTTCGCCCGAGACCACCGCGGGCGGCAAGGCGCTGAAGTTCTACGCGTCAGTCCGCCTCGACATCCGCCGCATCGAGACGCTGAAGGACGGCGCCGAGGCGGTCGGAAACCGCACCCGCGTCAAGGTCGTGAAGAACAAGATGGCCCCGCCCTTCAAGCAGGCCGAGTTCGACATCCTCTACGGCATCGGCATCTCCCGCGAGGGCAGCCTGATCGATTTCGGCGTCGACCACGGCATCGTCAAGAAGTCCGGCTCGTGGTACACCTACGACGGCGACCAGCTCGGTCAGGGCAAGGAGAACGCCCGCAACTTCCTGATCAACAACCCCGATGTCGCCCTCGAGATCGAGAACAAGATCAAGGAGAAGCTCGGCATCGGGCAGGCCAAGGCCGTCGAGGAGCCGGCCGAGGACGCCGCGGCCCGCCGCAGCGCCTGATCGCGTTCCCGCTGGATGACCGAGTCGCAGCATGTCCTCTGACGATCCCGACCTCGCTCCGGTGATCCCTCTCTTCGGTGGCGCGGCGCCCACGGCGCCCGCCGCCGAAGAGGCGGATGTCGCGGCGCGCGACTGGCACACGACGTGGCGCGACCTGGGCTCCCGCCCGGCCGACCGTCGGCCCACCGCGGCCAAGCCGCTCGAGGTGACGCCGTCAGCCGGGGGAGTGCGGTTCGTCGACGTCCCGGATGACGCCGCCGACGACGAGCCGGACCTCGAGCAGCTGCGAGCGGCTGCCGAGGAGCGCCTGCTGAAGGCGCTGCGTCGTCGGTCGCTGTCGGTCTCCGAGGCGCGCGCGCAGCTCCGGGCGATGGATCTGGACGGCGCCGCGGTCGACGAGACCATCGATCGTCTGACACGGCTGGGTGCGCTCGACGATGCCGCTCTCGCCGACCAGCTTGTGTACGCCGGCGTCGAGCGGAAGAACCAGGGGCGCCGAGCGATCGCCCAGGCGCTGTCGGCACGCGGCATCGACCGCGCGGTGATCGACGAGGCGCTGGCGGTGCTCCCGGACGACGACTTCGAGCGCGCGCTCGACTACGCCCGCGGCAAGGCGGCCTCGCTGCTGCGCTTCGACGACGACACCGCGCTGCGCCGCCTCAGCGGCCAGCTCGCGCGTCGTGGCTACGGTGGGCTCGCGCTGTCGGCCGCGCGGGCCGCGCTCGACGAGGCCCGCTCGCCGCGCTCGGGCGTCCGCTTCGACTGATCGCGCAGTCCTCGGCGCACTCCGGCCGCTCTCGGACAGCGAAACGTAGAATGAGCGGGTTATGACCACTCCCTCCAGCGCCCCGACGCTCATCGAACCGTCGCCCGCAGCCCTCACCGTCGACGGCCGTGCACGCTCCTACGAGGTGCGCACCTTCGGCTGTCAGATGAACGTGCACGACTCGGAGCGGCTGGCCGGCTCGCTCGAGAGCGCCGGGTACGTCCGCGCGGAGGCCGGCACGGACGCCGACGTCGTGATCATCAACACCTGCGCCGTGCGCGACAACGCCGCCGGCAAGCTGTACGGCACGCTCGGGCACCTCAAGTCGCGCAAGGACAAGCACGAGGGCATGCAGATCGCCGTCGGCGGCTGCCTCGCCCAGATGGACAAGGACGCCGTCCAGACCAAGGCGCCGTGGGTCGACGTCGTCTTCGGCACGCACAACATGGGCTCGCTGCCGAGCCTGCTCGAGCGCGCGCGGCACAACGGCGACGCCGAGCTCGAGATCCTCGAGTCGCTCGAGACGTTCCCCTCGACCCTTCCGACCAAGCGCGACTCGGTCTACAGCGGCTGGGTGTCCATCTCGGTCGGCTGCAACAACACCTGCACGTTCTGCATCGTGCCGAGCCTGCGCGGCAAGGAGAAGGACCGCCGTCCGGGCGACATCCTCAACGAGATCCGCCTCCTCGTCGAGGACGGCGCGATCGAGATCACGCTGCTCGGGCAGAACGTGAACTCCTACGGCGTCGAGTTCGGCGACCGTGAGGCGTTCGGGAAGCTGCTGCGCGCCGCCGGCGAGATCGAGGGCCTCGAGCGCATCCGCTTCACCAGCCCGCATCCCGCCGCGTTCACCGACGACGTGATCGACGCCATGGCCGAGACGCCCTCCGTCATGCCCCAGCTGCACATGCCGCTGCAGTCGGGCAGCGACCGGATCCTGCGCGAGATGCGGCGCTCGTACCGCAGCGCGAAGTACCTCGGCATCATCGAGCGCGTGCGCGAGCGCATCCCGCACGCCGCGATCTCGACCGACATCATCGTCGGGTTCCCGGGCGAGACCGACGAGGACTTCGAGGACACGCTGCGTGTCGTCGAGCAGGCGCGATTCGCCAGCGCCTTCACGTTCCAGTACTCGATCCGCGAGGGCACCCCCGCGGCGACCATGCCGAACCAGGTGCCCAAGGAGGTCGTGCAGGAGCGCTACGAGCGACTCCTCGCCCTTCAGCAGCGCATCACCCTGGAGGAGAACCAGAAGCAGCTCGGGCGCTCGCTCGAGGTGCTCGTCTCCACGGGCGAGGGCAAGAAGGACGCCGCCACGCACCGCCTCACGGGTCGGGCCGAGGACAACCGCCTGGTGCACTTCGAGGTGCCGGCCGGGTCGCCCGTGCCGCGTCCGGGCGATGTGGTGTCGGTCGTCGTCACGCACGCCGCCCCGTCGCACCTTCTCGCCGATTCTCCCGACGGCTCGCCGCTCGCGATCCGCCGCACGCGCGCCGGCGACGCGTGGGACCGGTCGCAGGCCGAGTCCTGCGGTGTGCCCGCACCGGGCGGCACGACCGAGGGCGGCGCCGTGAAGCTCGGTCTTCCGACGCTCCGCATCGGCGTGTGACCGCCCCGACACTCTGGGCGATCGTCGGCGCCACCGGCACCGGCAAGAGCGACCTCTCGCTCGACCTCGCCGAGGCCCTCGCCGCCGCGGGGCCCGGCGCGGAGGTCGTGAACGCCGATGCCATGCAGCTGTACCGCGGCATGGACATCGGCACCGCCAAGCTGCCGCTCGCCGAGCGCCGCGGCGTCCCGCACCACCTGTTCGACGTGCTCGACGTCACCGAGGACGCGGCCGTCGCCACCTACCAGGCGCAGGCGCGTGCGGTGATCCTCGACATCCTCGGCCGCGGGCGGCACGCGATCCTGGTCGGCGGATCGGGGCTGTACGTCTCGAGCGTGCTCTTCGACTTCCGCTTCCCGCCGCGCGACGAGGCGCGGCGCGCGCAGCTGGAGGCCGAGCTCGAGCAGCTGGGCGCGGGAGTGCTCTACGCGCGCCTGCAGCAGCAGGATCCGGCGACGGCGTCGCGCGTCGATCCTCACAACGGCCGCCGCGTGGTGCGCGCCCTCGAGATCCTCGCGCTCGGCGAGGCCACGCACGGCGCGACGCTGCCGCAGGAGCCCGTGGTCTGGCGCCCCGCGAGCGTGCTCGGGCTGCGGATGGAGCGTCCAGAGCTGATCGAGCGCCTCGACCGCCGCGTCGAGCGGATGTGGGCCGACGGCATGCTCGCGGAGACGGCGCGGCTGCGCGACGCGGGCCTCGAACTCGGCACGACCGCCCCGAGGGCCATCGGCTACGCCCAGGCCCTCGCGCAGCTCGCCGGCACCATGACGGAGGCCGAGGCCATCGCAGAGACCCAGGCCCTCACGCGGCGCTACGCCCGCCGTCAGGTGTCCTGGTTCAAGCGCTATGCCCCGGGCCCCGGCATCGACGTCCGGTGGTTCGACGCGGGGATCGACGCCGGGCAGCGGATCGTCCCGGACGCGCTGGCAGACTCGGCACGGTGACCGTCGAGATCCGCTCCTACACCGCGCAGGACGAAGCGCAGGTGGTGGCCCTCTGGGAGGCCGCGGGGCTCACCCGCCCCTGGAACGATCCGCATCAGGACATCGCCCGGGCCGTCGCCGTGTGGCCGGACCTGCTGCTGGTCGCCGCGGACGGCGACGCGGTGGTCGGCACGGTCATGGCGGGTTACGACGGGCACCGCGGCTGGCTGTACTACCTGGCGTCCGCCCCCGATCGCCGCGGAGAGGGTATCGGGCGCCGCCTCGTGTCCGAGGCGGAGGCACGCCTCGAGGCCCTCGGATGCCCGAAGGTCATGCTTATGGTGCGCGAGGGCAACGAACCCGTGCTGGAGTTCTACGACGGGCTCGGGTACACCCGCGAGACCACGCGGCTGACGGGGCGTCGCCTGATCGCCGACGACGACGCCGATGCCCGCCGGGGGCCCAAATAGACTGACGGCATGACGCAGATCGCCTTCACCAAGGGTCACGGCACGGGCAACGACTTCGTGATCATCGCCGACCCCGAGGGCGAGCTCGAGCTCACCGAGAACCAGGTCGCCGCGCTGTGCGACCGCCACTTCGGCATCGGCGCCGACGGCCTGCTGCGTGTCGTGCGATCCTCGCGGCTGCCGGAGGGCGCCGCGTCGCTGGCGGAGGAGCCCGAGGCCGAGTGGTTCATGGACTACCGCAACGCGGACGGCTCGGTCGCCGAGATGTGCGGCAACGGGGTCCGCGTGTTCGCCCACTACCTGCTGGAGTCCGGCCTCGCCGAGCTTCCCGCGGGGTCGACGCTGCCCGTCGGCACCCGTGCCGGCGTCCGCGACGTCATGCGCTCGGAGACCGGGTACCAGGTCGACATCGGCCGCTGGCGTGCCGAGCCGGGCGATCCGATCGTGTCCGCTCGCGGGCTGAGCGTCGCGCGCCCGGGGCTCGGGATCGACGTCGGCAACCCGCACGTGGTCGTCGCCCTCGCCTCCGACGCCGAGCTCGAGGGGCTCGACCTCACCGCGAAGCCCTTCATCGATCCCGCTCCGCCGCACGGCGCGAACGTCGAGTTCGTGGTCCCGTTCGAGCCGCTGGTGAAGGACGGCGTCGGGCGCGTCCGCATGCGCGTGTACGAGCGCGGCGTCGGCGAGACGCTCAGCTGCGGCACGGGCATCACCGCGACGGCCCTGGCGGTGCGCGACTGGGCGGGGGCGGGGGCACCGGACCGCTGGCAGGTCGAGGTGCCCGGCGGCACCCTCGGCGTGCGCATGTTCCCGGCCGAGGACGGCGAGCACGTCGCCCTCTCCGGCCCGGCGACGCTCGTGTACTCGGGCACCGTCACACTGGCCTGACGTATGCGTGCCCTGCGCGGCATCATCCTCGCCGGCGGTCGCTCCTCGCGGCTCGGCGGTCGCCACAAGCCCGCGATCCGGATCGGCGGCGAGCCCATGGTGGCCCGCGCGGTCGCCGCGACCCAGGCGGCCGGCGCCGAGGTGTGCGTGGTGGGGGAGCCGGACGGCGTCCCGGCCGGAGTTCCCGTGCTGCGCGAGGATCCGGCCTACGGCGGTCCACTGGCCGCCGTCGCGGCGGGCATGGACGCCTTCGAGCCCCGAGCGCACGGCGTTGTGCTGCTCATCGGCGGCGACATGCCGTTCCTCACCCCGACAGACCTGGCCTCCCTCGCCGCGGCGGCGCCGGGCGGTGTCGCGCTGGCGGTCGACGCGGAGGGGCGTGCGCAGCCGCTCTGCGCGGCCTGGGACGAGGCCGTGCTGCGGGCACGACTGTCGGCGATCGGCGATCCCGCGAACCGTCCGCTGCGGATCCTGCTCGACGGGCTCGAGGGCGACGGGATCACGCCGATCCTGACCCTCCTGCCCGAGCGCGAGCTCCTCGACGTGGACACGCCGGAGGATCTGCGCTCGGCTCAGAGCCCCGGCAGCTGAACCGGCTCGGTCGGCGGCGAGCCGTGACGGCGCACCTTCAGCACCCGGAACCCCTTGTGCAGCGCGTGGCGGCTGACGCTGAAGCCGGTGTCGAAGGTGGTGGCGAGCCAGCGCTGCAGGGAGTCGGAGCCCAGGTCCTTCTTGATGACGAGGTACGCGTCGCTCCGCTCGGCGAGCCGCGGGATCCACGTCTCCATCAGCTCGTGGAGCACCGCCTTCCCGACGCGGATGGGCGGGTTCGAGCGGATGGTGCGGAACATCACGTCCTCGGGCACGTCCTGCGGCTGGACGGCGATGACGTTGTCGAGCCCCAGCGACTCGGCGTTGCGGCGGACGAGATCGAGCGCGCGCTCGTTGACGTCGACGGCCCACACGCGGGCGTGCGGAGACGCCATGGCCAGGCTGAGCGAGATCGGCCCCCAGCCGCAGCCGAGGTCGAGGAAGTCACCGCCGGACGGCGGTTCGGGTGAGTGGGCGAGCAGCACCGACGTCCCCACATCGAGGTGTTCGGGGCTGAAGACCCCGGCCGCCGTCGTGAGCTCCACGGTGCGGCCGGACAGGGTCACCTTGATGCGGCGGAGGTTCTCGGCACTGGTGGGACTCGCGGAGAAGTAGTGGTCCACCATAGGGGGCCAGCGTACCCGAGGGCCCCGTCGGGGCGCGAGACGAAGTGCCCTTCCCGCAGACCGCAACTGGACCGAGCGCGCACGACACGCGCGGGATAGAATAGAAGGCTCGATGCCCGCGGACCGCCGCGATGAGCATCGGAACGAAAGGCATGGATGACTGACATCACCACCCCCGATCCCTCCTCCGCGAACGACGACGACGGTGTCGTGCTCGAGCCCGGAGCGTCAGATCTGGTGGACCGCGTGCTGGCGCGCGCGGAATCGCGCACGGGCGCGCGCGTCTTCGGGGCGGCCCAGGCCCTCCAGGATGCCACCACCACGGGCGACGGATCGGCCGACGGCGAGCAGTGGGATCGCGAGGATCGCGCGTCCCTGCGTCGCGTGGCCGGCCTGTCCACCGAGCTCGAGGACGTCACCGAGGTCGAGTACCGCCAGCTGCGTCTGGAGAACGTTGTGCTCATCGGCGTCTACTCGCAGGGATCCCTCTCGGACGCCGAGAACTCGCTCCGCGAGCTCGCCGCCCTCGCGGAGACCGCGGGCGCCGTCGTCCTCGACGGCGTGCTGCAGCGCCGACCGCACCCGGACCCGGCGACGTACATCGGCCGCGGTAAGGCGGACGAGCTCAAGGGCATCGTCGCCGCCGTGGGCGCCGACACGGTCATCGCCGACACCGAACTGGCGCCCAGCCAGCGCCGCGCGCTCGAGGACGTCATCAAGGTCAAGGTCATCGACCGCACGACGGTGATCCTCGACATCTTCAGCCAGCACGCCAAGAGCCGCGAGGGCAAGGCGCAGGTCGAGCTCGCCCAGCTCGAGTACCTGCTGCCGCGACTGCGCGGCTGGGGCGAGTCGATGAGCCGCCAGGCCGGTGGCCAGGTCGGCGCCGGCGGCGCGGGAATGGGATCCCGCGGCCCCGGTGAGACGAAGATCGAACTGGATCGCCGCCGCATCCGCACGAAGATGGCGCAGCTGCGCCGGCAGATCCGCGACTTCGCGCCCGCGCGCGACGCGAAGCGGTCCGAGCGCAAGCGCAACACGATCCCCTCGGTCGCGATCGCGGGCTACACGAACGCAGGCAAGTCGAGCCTGCTCAACCGGCTCACCAGCGCCGGCGTGCTGGTCGAGAACGCGCTGTTCGCGACCCTGGATGCCACGGTGCGCCGTGCCGAGACGGCCGATGGACGCATCTACACCCTGGCCGACACGGTCGGCTTCGTGCGCAACCTGCCGCACCAGCTCGTCGAGGCGTTTCGCTCGACGCTCGAGGAGGTCGCCGATGCGGACGTGATCGTCCACGTCGTCGACGCGCACCACCCCGATCCTGCGAGCCAGATCCAGACCGTGCGCGACGTGATGGGCGATGTCGGCGCACGCGACATCCGCGAGATCGTCGTCTTCAACAAGTCGGACCTCGTCGACGACGACACCAGGATGGTGCTGCGCGGGCTCGAGCCCAAGGCCGTGTTCGTGTCGTCGCGCACGGGCGAGGGCATCGACGAGCTGCGCGATGTCATCGAGGCGGCGCTGCCCCTCCCGGACATCGAGATCCACGCGCTGGTGCCGTACGACCGCGGTGAGCTGATCTCGCAGATCCACGAGCACGGTCACCTGCTGACGCGCTCGCACGAGGAGGGCGGCACGCTCATCCACGCGCACGTCTCCGAGCGCCTCGCCGCGGCCCTCGAGCCGTACACGGTGGCGTGACGATGCTCATCCGGCCCTACACCGTCGCCGACCGCGCCGCCGTGGCCGACATCTGCCTGCGCACGGCGGATCACGGAGCGGACGCCACGGGGGTCTTCGAGGACGACGGTCTGTGGGCCGACGTCTTCGCACTGCCCTACGTGACGCGCCATCCCGACCTGGCCTTCGTGGTCGAGGATCCGGCCGGACACGTGGTCGGCTACGTCATCGGCACGGACGACACGGACGCGTTCGAGGACTGGTTCGCGACGCGCTGGTGGCCGACCGTCGCGGCGCGTCACCCCCTGCCCGAGACCGAGCGCACGCGGCAGGACGGCACGCTCATCTACGCGTACGGGCGTCGCGCCGGGGCAGAGCCGTACGCCGCCCTCGGCTATCCGGCGCACCTGCACATCGACCTGCTGCCCGAGGCGCAGGGGCAGGGTCTGGGGCGTCGCCTGATCGACACGCTGCTGGCCGAGCTGCGCCGCAGGGGCGTTCGGGGCCTGCACCTCGTGGCGAGCGATCGCAACGCCGGGGCGCTCGCCTTCTACGACCGTCTCGGGCTCACGCGCCTCGCCTCCCACGAGGGTGTGCAGGCGTACGGCATCGCGCTGGTCTGAGCGCCGTCGTGGGCGACGCGCGCGTTGTGCTGTGGGACTTCGACGGCACGCTGGCGCGCCGCGAGGGCCTCTGGGCCGGCGCCATGGTCGATGCGCTGGCGCGCAGCGGCGGTGACCCCGCCATGCGGCCGGAGCTGATCCGGCCGCACCTGCGCGAGGGCTTCCCCTGGCACACGCCGTCGGATCCGTGGGGCGCCATGGGCGGGCCGGAGTGGTGGGGCCGGATGCGTCTCGTGCTCCAGGGGGCGTATGTCCGCGCGGGCATCGACGCGGCCGCCGCCGCACACGCCGCCGAGTTCGTCGCGCTCGAGTACTACCGAGTCGATGCGTGGCGGCTCGTCGACGGCGCTCCGGAGGCGCTCGCGACCACCCGCGATGCCGGCTACCTCAACGTGATCGTGAGCAATCATCCGCCGGAGCTGGCCAATCTGGTCGGTGCCGTGGAGCTCGGCGCGCTGATCGACCTCGTGATCACCAGCGCCGCCGTCGGCGCCGACAAGCCGAATCCGCTGATCTTCGAGCATGCCCTGCGGGTGGCCGACGCCGGCGCGGACGTCTGGATGATCGGCGATGACCCGGTGGCGGACGTCGCCGGCGCCGAATCCGCCGGCATCCGCGCGATCCTCGCAGACGGCGCGTACGACGATGCCGTGGGGGTCACGGTCGCCGAGGCGGCTCGCCTGGTCCGAGAGGCTGGCCCCGCCGACGGCTGAGCGGCGCTGCGCTGGGGCCCGACGGGCACCGGCGCTCAGTCGAGCGTGATCGAGGGCACGTCCGGCGTCGCGAACCCGAGGATCCGCCCGAGGAACGCCAGCTCCGACTCGAACGCCCGGATCACGGTCGACGTCTGCCGGAAGCCGTGGGATTCGCCCTCGAACAGGATGTACGCGTGCGGCACGCCGTTCTCGGCGAGAGCGTCGCGCAGCGCCTCCGACTGCGACGGGGGGACGACCGGATCCTCGGACCCCTGCAGGATCAGCAGCGGCGTGCGCAGCGTCTCCGGGCGGGACAGGGGGGAGCGGCTCACGTACAGCGGCTCGGTCTGGGGGAGCGGCCCGACGAGGCCGTCGAGGTAGCGTGCCTCGAAGTCGTGGGTGTCCTCGACCAGCTTCCGCAGGTCGGCGACGCCGTACCGGCTGATGCCCGCGGCGAAGACGTCGGTGTCGGCGACCGCGCACAGCACGGTCCAGCCTCCCGCGGAGCCGCCCTTGATGGCGATGCGCTTCGGATCGGCCATGCCGGCATCCGCGAGGCCGCGCGCGGCCGCGGCGACGTCGGCCACGTCCGCGATGCCCCAGCGCCCGAGCAGGCGCTCGCGGTACGGCCGCCCGTATCCGGTCGATCCGCCGTAGTTGACGTCGAGCACCCCGATGCCGCGGCTCGTGAAGTACGCGACGGCGAGCGAGAGCTCGCCGGAGACGTGCGCGGTCGGGCCGCCGTGCACGAGCACGAGGTACGGAGGCAGCTCGCCCTCCGGCGCCTGGGCCTCGGGGTTGGTGGGCGGGTAGGTGAACGCGTGGACGGGGCCGTTCGGGCCGTCGAACGTATGGGGCTCGGCGAGCGGCAGCCATTCGGTGGGAAGGGGAGCGGTGCCGCCGCGCACCGCCTCGAGCGTGCGCGCGTCGGCGTCGAGCAGCCACAGCCCGCCCGGCACCTGGGCGCCCGCGCCGGTGAGCAGCACGCGCGAGCCGCGGACGTCACGGATCAGCACCCCGCCGGACAGCGGTGTCTCGAGCGGCTCGAAAGCGCCGAGCGCGGGGTCCAGCAGCACCAGCGTGTCGGTGCCGTGCGTGCGCACGGCCACCACGCGGCCGTCGTCGAGGCGCCCGTACCAGCGGACGCCGAGGTTCCAGAGGGGCCCGCCGGTGTCCGCGTCGGCGCGGCCGACGGTCACGGGCTCGGTCGGAGTGTGCCCGTCGAGGTGCACAAGCCGCAGGTTCCAGCGCCCGCTGCCGTGCCGGCCGGGAAGGACGGGGTCCGTCGTGACGAGCAGCTCGTCGTCCGACGTCCAGTGCGGCTGCAGCGCCGAGGTGCGGCCGTGCTCGGTGCGGCCGCCGGCGACGGTGTGGAACTCGTCCACGGTGCCGTCCGGGCCGATCCGGCCGATCCGCAGCTCGGAGGCGTCCCACGGCATGTCCGGGTGGTCCCAGGCGATCCACGCGAGGCGGTCGCCGCGCGGCGTGGGGTAGGCGACGAAATCAGACCCCGACACCACGCTCACGATGGCGGACGCGTCCTCGGCGGCCGACCCGTCGAGCGGGATGACGACGATATCGCGGGTGACGGCATGCCCCTCGGAGGTCCTCTCGCGCACTGCCCACAGCCGCGGGCCGCCGGATGAGACCTCGAAGGTCAGATCGCCGAAGGCCATCCCCGCCGCACCGGGTGTCAGGGGGACGGGAGCGGCGCCGGGCGTCAGCCGGTGCACGCGCTGGTCGGAGCCCTCGACGAACAGCAGATCGCCGGCATCGGTGGTGGTCCACGCCCCACCGCCGTACTCGTGCACCCGCGAGCGCGCGCTCCAGGGCGCCGGAAGGACCACGACCGGACCCTCGTCGGTCCGGCGGAAGACGGCCTGGCGGCCGGCCTCGGACGGCACGCTCTCGCTCCACCAGATCTCGGCGTCGGGGCCGACGAACCGGGCCCCGTCGAGTCGCGGCGCGCCTCCAGCGATGTCGGACGCCGCGATGGGCGACGTCCAGGATCCGTACGACATGGTGGTGCGCGTCATGTGCCCCACGCTAACCGAGGGCCGCGGCAACCAGCGCCCGGCGTCAGACCGCGCGCATCACCGCGACGATCTTGCCCAGCACAACGGCGTCGTCGCCCAGGATCGGCTCGAAGGCCGAGTTGCGCGGCAGCAACCAGGTGTGGCCGTCGCGCTGACGGAAGACCTTCACGGTCGCCTCGCCGTCGAGCATGGCCGCGACGATGTCGCCGTTGTCGGCGTTGTTCTGGACGCGCACAACGACCCAGTCGCCGTCGCAGATGGCCGCGTCGATCATCGACTCGCCGCTGACCTTGAGCATAAACAGCTCGCCCTTGCCCACGAGCTGGCGGGGGAGCGGGAAGATCTCCTCGACCTGCTGGTCGGCCGTGATGGGCACGCCGGCCGCGATGCGCCCGACGAGCGGCACCATCGCCGCGTCGCCGACCGAGGGCTGGCCGACGTCGAGGTTCTCGCCCGACTGGCCGGGCAGGTCGATCAGGACCTCCATGGCGCGGGTCTTGCCCGGGTCGCGGCGCAGATAGCCGCTGAGCTCGAGCTGGCCGAGCTGGTGCGTGACGCTCGAGAGCGACTTGAGACCCACGGCGTCGCCGATCTCGCGCATCGTCGGCGGGTACCCCTTGGACTGGATCGAGCGCTGGATCACCTCGAGGATCGCGAGCTGCTTGTCACTCAGGCTCTTCCGCCGGCGCGTGCGGCGCTTCTCGTCAGCCTCGATCGGCGTCTCGGCAGCGATGATGTCGGCGCTCATCTGACCGGCTCCTTCTCCTCCGACGGTGAATGTCGGTGGCCCGTGGTGGGGTGTTGTTCGTCATCGAAACCGTATCCGAACGGCTTCACGATTCGGAAGATCCGTTCGAGCGTGTCGCGGATCCGATCGGATCGGTTTTCGAAGAACGCCTTGACATATTCGAAGATTCGAAGATAACTTCGGTACAGAGCTTCGCATCCGGCCCTCCCGGCCGAGTGCCGGATGCGAAGCCCGCCGAAGCAGAAGGAGCACCCGATGAGCACCATCAGCATCACCGCCTACGACGTCCAGGTCCCCGCGGCCCGCGCCACGGCGCCGGCGACGCGCCTGCGTCTCACGCGTCGTGGTCGCCGTGTGGTGGCGGCCCTGGCGGCCGCACCGATCGTCGTCGCTCTCGCCTTCGCCACGATCAGCGGCGGCGACGCGCTCGCCTCCCGAGAGGGCGGTGCGCCCGCAGGCACCTTCGACACCGTGACGGTCATGCCGGGCGACTCGCTCTGGTCGATCGCCGAGGCCGTGGCGCCCGCTGCCGATCCGCGCGACGTGGTCGACGAGATCATCGCCCTCAACCAGCTCGCGTCCTCCAGCGTGATGGCGGGCGAGCGCCTGTCGATCCCCGCGGCCTACTCGACCGAGGGCTGACGTCTCCTCGACGACCTAGCATTGAACGCGTGACGGTCTCCCTCGACGAACTGCCGATCCGCGACGATCTCCGCGGTCAGAAGCCCTACGGCGCGCCTCAGGCACCGCTGCCCGTGGCGCTGAACGTGAATGAGAACACCCACCCGGTCCCGGCCGAGGTCGCGAAGGACATCGCCGACTCCGTCGCCCGAGCGCTGACCGACGTCAATCGCTACCCCGATCGCGAGTTCACCGAGCTGCGCGAGGGGTTCGCGCGGTACCTCGGTCACGGCCTCGACGCCACGCAGATCTGGGCCGGGAACGGCTCGAACGAGGTTCTGCAGCACCTGCTCCAGGCCTTCGCCGGCCCCGGGCGCACGGTCTTCGGCTTCGCTCCGACCTACTCGATGTACAGCCTTCTCGCGAGCGGCGTGGGTTCCGAGTGGGTCGCCGGCACACGCGGCGTCGACTACGAGATCACCGCCGAGGACGCCGCGCGTCAGGTGGCGGAGGCGCGGCCGGATGTCGTCTTCCTGTGCGCGCCGAACAACCCCACGGGCACCCCGCTCACGCTCGATGTGGTCGCGGCGGTCTACGACGCCACGGACGGCATCGTCATCGTCGACGAGGCGTACCAGGAGTTCGCCCCGAAGGACTCGCCGTCGGCCCTGACGCTCCTCGAGGGCCGCCCGCGGCTGGCGGTCTCGCGCACCATGAGCAAGGCGTTCGCGTTCGCCGGGGCTCGCGTGGGGTATCTCGCGGCGGATCCCGGGCTCATCGACGCGCTTCGCCTGGTGCGCCTGCCGTATCACCTGAGCGCCCTGACGCAGGCGGCCGCGGTCGCGGCGCTGCGTCACGCCGACGTGATGCTCGGCATGGTCGACGAGATCGTCGCGCAGCGCGACCGCATGACGAGGGTGCTCGCCGAGCTCGGCTACCGCCCCTACGCGTCGTGGACGAACTTCCTGCTCTTCGGCGGGGTGACAGATCCCGCCGCCACGTGGAAGGCCCTCTACGACCGCGGGGTGCTCATCCGCGATGTGGGGATCCCCGGCCACCTCCGCGTGACCGCCGGCACCGAGGCCGAGACGACCGCGTTCCTCGACGCGCTCGCCGAGCTCGGCCGCCCCTGACGGCATCCCGCCCGCACCGGGGGATCGCCCGCCCCGACTAGAATCGGGGGCATGACGACTGCCCGCACCGCGCGCTTCTCCCGCTCCACCAGCGAGTCGACCGTCGAACTGGAGCTCGACCTCGATGGCACCGGCAAGAGCTCGATCTCGACCGGCGTGCCGTTCTTCGACCACATGCTGACGGCATTCGCGAAGCACTCGCTCACCGACCTGACGGTGAAGGCGACGGGCGACACGCACATCGACGCGCACCACTCGGTCGAGGACATCTCGATCGTGCTGGGTCACGCCATCCGCGAGGCGCTCGGCGACAAGAGCGGCATCTCGCGCTACGGGGACGCGCTCGTGCCCCTCGACGAGGCGCTCGCGCAGGCGGTCGTCGACATCTCGGGGCGTCCGTTCCTCGTGCACGAGGGCGAGCCCGCGGGCTTCGAGCACCACCTCATCGGCGGCCACTTCACGGGGTCGCTCGTGCGCCACACCTTCGAGGCGATCGCGTACAACGCCGGGCTCACGGTGCACGTGCGCGTGATCTCGGGCCGCGACCCGCACCACATCGCCGAGGCCGAGTACAAGGCCTTCGCCCGCGCGTTCCGCCAGGCCAAGGCCCTCGATCCGCTCGTCGACGGGATCCCGTCGACCAAGGGCGCGCTGTGAGCATCGAGACCACCCCCGACGAGAACGGCGTGCGTCGGCCCGTCGTCGCGGTCCTCGACTACGGTTCGGGCAACATCCACTCCGCCGTCAAGGCCCTGGAGGCCGCCGGTGGCGACGTGCGCCTGACCCGCGACCGCGGCCTGATCCGCGAGGCCGACGGCCTGCTCGTCCCGGGCGTCGGCGCCTTCCAGGCCGTGATGGAGCAGCTCAACGCCGTCCGCGCGCCCGAGATGATCGAGCGCCGCCTCGCGGGCGGTCTGCCCGTCCTCGGGATCTGCGTGGGCATGCAGGTGCTCTTCGAGCGCGGCGTCGAGCGCGGCGTCGAGACCGAGGGGCTCGGCGAATGGCCCGGCGTGGTCGAGGAGCTCACGGCGCCGGTCGTCCCGCACATGGGCTGGAACACCGTCGAGCCGGGGGAGGGGTCCTCGCTCTTCCGCGGACTCGAGGACGAGCGGTTCTACTTCGTGCACTCCTTCGCCGCGCAGGAGTGGACGCTCGAGACCGACGGCCGCTTCCGGAAGCCCAGCGTGACCTGGGCGAAGCACGGCGCGCCCTTCATCGCGGCTGTCGAGAACGGCCCGCTGTCGGCGACGCAGTTCCACCCCGAGAAGTCGGGAGAGGCCGGCATCCGCCTGCTGCGGAATTGGATCCAGAGCCTGCCCGGGGCTACTCTCTGAGATCGTGCCCGCGACGGGAAATCCCCGGATCGCGTCGTCCCCGCCCGGACGAACTCGAAGCACACCAGGAGCTATGAACGATTTCGCGTCCACGCCCGGACTGATCCTGCTGCCCGCCGTCGATGTCCAGGGTGGCAAGGCCGTGCGCCTCACCCACGGCGCCGCCGGCACCGAGACCGACTACGGCGACCCGATCGAGGCCGCGGACAACTGGCTCCGGCAGGGGGCCGAGTGGATCCACCTCGTCGACCTCGACGCGGCCTTCGGTCGCGGCAGCAACGCCGGCATCCTGCGCAAGGTCATCAAGCACGCCCGCGGTGTGAACATCGAGCTCTCCGGCGGCATCCGCGACGACGCCTCGCTCGAGGCGGCGCTCGAGAGCGGCGCCCAGCGCATCAACCTCGGCACCGCGGCGCTCGAGAACCCCGAGTGGACCGCCTCGGTGATCGGCCGCTACGGCGAGGCCATCGCCGTCGGTCTCGACGTGCGCGGCACGACTCTCGCCGCCCGCGGCTGGACGCAGGAGGGCGGCGACCTCTGGGAGGCGCTCGCTCGCCTCGACGAGGCCGGCTGCAGCCGCTACGTCGTCACCGACATCACCAAGGACGGCACGCTGCGCGGGCCGAACCTCGAGCTGCTGCGCGAGCTGACGGAGCGCACCGACAAGCCGATCGTCGCCTCGGGCGGCGTCTCGACGCTGGACGACATCGCGGCGCTGCGCCGTCTTGTGCCCAACGGCGTCGAGGGCGCGATCGTGGGCAAGGCGCTCTACGCGGGCCAGTTCACCCTGGCCGAGGCGCTGGATGTCGCCGGAGACTGACGGCTCCGCCGACAGCGCCGGCGTCCCCTGGGAGGGCCGGCACTTCGAGGCGAATCCGCACGCGTCGGACGACGGATCCGCTGATCCGGTGCTCCTCGCGGCGGTCACCGCGTTCCGCTCCGGTTCGGGCGACCAGGCCGCGGTCGTCGATGCCCTCCGCCACGCGCGGGTGCTGATCCCCCTCGTCGCCGAGAAGGGGGACGAGGGCATCGGGGCGCACGGGCTCGCGGTCGACAAGACGCAGGAGCTCTCGATCGTCACGGTGGGCGCGCCCGACGGGCGCAAGGTGCTCCCGGTGTTCAGCTCGGTCGCCGCGCTCGGCCGCTGGGACGCGAAGGCGCGTCCCATTCCCGTGGAGGCGGTGCGCGCGGCACTGGCCGCGTCGGCCGAGGACACCGATCTCATCGTCCTCGATCCGACAAGCGACACCGAGTTCGTGGTGCGCCGCCCCGCCGTGTGGGCGCTCGCCCAGGGCGAGCCCTGGACGCCGGCGTTCCTCAACCCCGAGGTCTACCGCGGGCTGCAGGAGAGCATCGGCGGCGAGCTCGCCGTCCTCGATCTCGCCCTCGAGCCGGGCGACCCGGACGCGCGGCTGCACGGGCCCGAGCTCGTGGTGCGTCTGACCCTCATGCAGGGCCTGGAGCGCGGCGAGCTGGATGCGGTGCTCGCGCGCCTCGCGCGTCGATGGTCGCAGGACGACCGCGTCGCCACGCTGGTCGACTCGCTGAGCGTCAAGCTCGACGCCGCCCCGTAGGGCGGCGCCGACGGCTCAGTTGACGGGGCCGGTGTACTTCTCGCCCGGTCCCTTGCCCGGTGCGTCGGGGATCGTCGAGATCTCCCGGAAGCGCAGCTGCAGCGAACGCAGGCCGTCGCGGATCGGACGCGCGTGCATGTCGCTGATCTCCGGTGCCGCGGCGGTCACGAGCCCCGCGAGGGCGTTGATGAGCTTGCGAGCCTCGTCGAGATCGACGTCGGCCTCGGCGTCATGCTCGTCCGCGAGGCCGAGCTTGACCGCAGCGGCGCTCATGAGGTGTACGCAGGCGGTGCCGATGACCTCGACGGCGGCGACGTCGGCGATGTCGCGGACGGCCGAGGTGTCGCCGCCGGCGCGCTCCTGCTCCTCCCAGCGGGCGTCGCGGTCGGCGTCGTAGACGTGGCTGTGGGCCGGGTTGGTGCTCATGGGTCGCTCTCTGCTAGACTTTCCCGGGCTCTGGTGCTTCTCGATGAGAACCCAGACGAAAGAGGATTCACATCCCACCCGCGCTTGCCGTTACAAGGCTACCGGGTCATGCACTCCCTCGGGTCTCGGCCCGGGTGTTCCAGGATCGCGCTCCGCGTGTCCGGATGCAGGGTGCGGCTGACGCGTGACGTCTGCCGGGTGGACGCTGAATTCTTCTCCCGCCCGTGGCATGAATCCGTGTCGCGGTGGCCTCCGTCACCACCCAAGGAGTTCCGCATCAGCGATCCCCGTACCAATGAGCGCATCCGCGTGCCCGAGGTCCGACTCGTCGGCCCCGCTGGCGAGCAGATCGGCGTCGTTCGCATCGAGGCCGCCCTGCGTCTGGCGCAGGAGGCCGATCTCGACCTGGTCGAGGTCGCCCCCAACTCGAAGCCTCCCGTCGTCAAGATCATGGACTACGGCAAGTTCAAGTACGAGGCCGCGCAGAAGGCCAAGGAAGCCCGTCGCAACCAGGCGAACACGGTCCTCAAGGAGGTCCGATTCCGTCTGAAGATCGACGAGCACGACTACGAGACCAAGCGCAAGCGCGCTGAGGGCTTCCTGAAGTCCGGTGACAAGGTCAAGGCGATGATCCTCTTCCGCGGTCGCGAGCAGTCGCGCCCGGAGCAGGGTGTCCGCCTCCTCAAGAAGTTCGCGGAGGACGTCGCCGAGTTCGGCAACGTCGAGTCCAGCCCCAAGGTGGACGGCCGCAACATGGTGATGGTCGTCGCGCCGCACCGCAACAAGTCGGACGTCAAGACCGAGCTGAACGCCGTTCGCGCCGCGAACAAGCAGGCGGCGCGCGAAGCCAAGGGCCAGGCCCCGGGCGAGGACGCCGAGAGCCCGGTCGCCGAGACTCCCGCAGCGGAGTAATCCGCTCCACATGCTCCCGCTTCGGCGGGTGGAAATCGTCGCCCTCCGGGCGCATTCACGAAGGAAGAGAAGATGCCGAAGCAGAAGACCCACTCGGGCAGCAAGAAGCGCTTCAAGATCACCGGCAGCGGCAAGATCAAGAAGCAGCAGGCTGGTATGCGCCACAACCTCGAGTCGAAGTCGAGCGCGCGCAAGCGTCGCCTGAACGGCGACCAGGTCATCTCGGGCAACGACCTCAAGCAGGTCAAGCGCCTCCTCGGTCGCTGACGCGAAATCTCGTTAGGAAGATAAGAAATGGCTAGAGTCAAGCGGGCAGTAAACGCCCACAAGAAGCGTCGCGTCATCCTCGAGCGCGCCTCGGGTTACCGTGGCCAGCGTTCGCGCCTGTACCGGAAGGCGAAGGAGCAGGTCACCCACTCGCTCGTCTACGCGTACCGCGACCGTCGCAAGCGCAAGGGCGACTTCCGTCGTCTGTGGATCCAGCGCATCAACGCCGCCTCGCGCGCGAACGGCATGACGTACAACCGCTTCATCCAGGGCCTCGGCCTCGCGGGTGTGCAGGTCGACCGTCGCATCCTGGCCGAGCTCGCCGTGAACGAGCCCGCCACGTTCGCCTCGCTGGTCGCGACCGCGAAGGCTGCTCTGCCGGCCGACGTGAACGCGCCGAAGGCTGCTGCGTGACAGCTGTTCCCTCATCGGCCTCCGGCCGCTGACGAACTTCTGCTTTCCGGAAAGGCGTCCCCGACAGGGGGCGCCTTTCCTGTTCCCTAGACTGGGTCCGTGCTGGAGAATCCGCGGACGCCGCGCGTCAGGGCCGTTGCCAAGCTCGCCAAGCGGGAGGCCCGGAAGGACACGGGGCTGTACCTGCTCGAGGGGCCCCAGGCGGTGCGGGAGGCCCTCACCTATCGGCCCGACACCCTCGTCGAGGTCTACGCGACCCCCACGGCGCTCGAGCGCCATCAGGACATCCGGACGCTGCTGACGGACGAGGGCATCGAGGCCGAGTTCGTCACCGAGACCGTGCTCGACGCCATGGCCGACACCGTCACCCCGCAGGGGTTCGTGGCCGTCGCCCGGCAGAACCCGACGGCGCTGAAGGACATCTTCGCGGCGGAGCCGAAGCTCATCGCGATCTGCGAGGAGGTCCGCGATCCGGGGAACCTCGGCACGATCATCCGCGCCGCCGACGCCGCCGGCGCGGACGCGGTCATCCTCACCGGTCGCACCGTCGATCCCTACAACCCCAAGGTCGTCCGGTCGACCACCGGCTCGCTGTTCCACCTGCCGGTCTCGGTCGGCGCCGAGCTGGAGGACGTCATCGAGCGGGCCCACGGGGCCGGGCTCACGGTCATCGCGGCCGACGTGAAGGGCGACGACCTGCTCGAGGCGCGCGCGGACGGCGCGCTGGCGAACCCGACCGCCTGGCTGTTCGGCAATGAGGCGCACGGCCTCGAGGACGAGGCCCTGCAGCTCGTCGACCGCGCGCTGCGCCTGCCGATCTTCGGCAGGGCCGAGTCGCTGAACCTCGCGACGGCCGCGAGCGTCTGCCTCTACGAGAGCGCGTTCGCCCACCGGGCATGATGCGGTGCCGCGCGGCGGCGACACGCCCGGATCGCCCGGTCACAACTCGGTAAAGCGGGCAGATCAGTCCTGGCTCGCGTCCCAGGCACCCCATAGGGTGGGCCCATGGCAGAACCCCTCGTCGTCGTCCGCGACGTGCAGAAGCACTACGGCGACTTCCAAGCTCTCAAGGACGTCGACCTCACCGTCGACAAGGGCGAGGTCGTCGTCGTCATCGGCCCGTCGGGATCCGGCAAGTCGACCCTGTGCCGCACGATCAATCGCCTCGAGACGATCACCAGCGGCACCATCACGATCGACGGCGAGGAGCTGCCCAAGGAGGGCAAGGCGCTCGCGAACCTCCGTGCCGAGGTCGGCATGGTGTTCCAGTCCTTCAACCTCTTCGCGCACCTGACGATCCTCGAGAACGTCACGCTGGGCCCCATCAAGGTCCGCGGCCTGAGCAAGGCCGAGGCCGAGAAGGAGGCGCGGGCCCTGCTCGAGCGCGTCGGAGTGGCCCAGCAGGCCTCGAAGCTGCCCGCGCAGCTGTCCGGCGGTCAGCAGCAGCGCGTCGCCATCGCGCGCGCCCTGGCCATGCAGCCCAAGGTCATGCTCTTCGACGAGCCGACCAGCGCGCTCGACCCCGAGATGATCAACGAGGTCCTCGACGTGATGGTCGCGCTCGCCAAGGACGGCATGACGATGATCGTCGTGACCCACGAGATGGGCTTCGCGCGCAAGGCCGCGAACCGCGTCGTGTTCATGGCCGACGGTCAGATCGTCGAGCAGGCGACGCCGGAGGAGTTCTTCACGAACCCCCGGAGTGATCGCGCGAAGGACTTCCTCTCGAAGCTCATCACGCACTGAACCCGATGATCCCGCGCACACGAGCGCGGATCGGATGGACCACCCCACCAAGGAGGAATCACATGTTCAGCATCAAGCGGACTTCGCGAGTGGCGGCGGGCCTGGGCCTCGGCCTGACGGCCCTGCTCGCGCTCACGGCGTGCAACAGCGGCTCGCCGACCGCCCCCGAGGGCGGGGACGACGGCAAGGACAAGGCTCTCTGGGAGGTCGCGGAGGGCGTCGAGCTCGACAGCCCGACCTTCGAGCGCGCCACGGAGGCGGGCAAGCTCGTCATCGGCGTCAAGGCCGACCAGCCGGGCCTCGGCTACGAGGACGCCACCACCGGCGACCGCAGCGGCTTCGACATCGAGATCGCCCGCTGGATCGCGGCCTCGCTCGGCTTCGAGGAGCCGGACGGCATCGAGTTCAAGACGGTGCCCTCGGCCAACCGCGAGCAGGAGATCATCAACGGCGGCGTCGACCTCTACGTCGGCACGTACTCGATGACGGACGCCCGCGACGAGGTCATCGACTTCGCCGGTCCGTACCTGATCACCGGTCAGGGCCTGCTGGTCCGCGCCGACGACGACTCGATCGAGGGTCCGGACGACCTCGCCGACAAGGTGACGTGCTCGGTGACGGGTTCGACCCCGCTGCAGCGCATCAAGGAGGAGTACAAGGGCGAGGTCACCGAGCGTCAGACCTACTCCGAGTGCGTCGAGCAGCTGCTCGCCGGCCAGGTCGACGCGATCACGACCGACGAGGCGATCCTCGCCGGCTACGTCGCCCAGGACCCCGACAACCTGAAGCTCGCGGGTGAGCCCTTCAGCGAGGAGCGCTACGGCGTCGGCCTCGCCGACGGCGACACCGCCCTGCAGGAGCACATCAACACCCTCTTCACCGATGGCGGCGATGTGTGGCAGGCGCTGTTCGACGAGTACCTCGCCCCCTCGGGCGTGGTCGCCGAGCAGCCCGCCGTCGACTGATCCACTTCGCGGGGGCGTCCGCCTGACGGGCGCCCCCGCACCCCTCCCCGCTCGCATCGCGTCCCGCGGTTCAGCACGAAAGGACCCCCATGGGCGTCATCTTCGACAACCTCGACTTCTGGGGCGAAGCGCTCGTCGGCACCCTCGTGCTCTTCTTCGGGGGCGGCGCGCTCGCCCTGGTGCTCGGCATCATCGTGGGCGCGATGCGTGTGTCCCCGGTGCCGGTCGCGCGCGCGGTGGGCACCTTCTACGTCAACACGATCCGCAACACCCCGCTCACGCTGGTGTTCTTCGGCTTCGCGTTCGCGCTGCCGCCCCTCCTCGAGGTCCGCGCCAGCGGAGGCCGCGAGTTCATCTTCGCGATCGCCGCGCTCGGTGTGTACACGGCCACCTACGTGGCCGAGACGATCCGATCGGGCATCAACACCGTCCCCGTCGGCCAGGCGGAGGCCGCCCGCGCGCTCGGCCTGGGCTTCGGCCAGGTGATGACGCTCGTGGTGCTGCCGCAGGCCTTCCGCTCGGTGATCCCGCCGATGATGAGCGTGTTCATCGCCCTGCTGAAGAACACCACGGTCGCCGCGGGCTTCTCGATCATGAACCTCGGATCCGCACGCGACTGGCTCTCCGAGCGCGGCGAGAACCAGCTGGTCGTGATCCTCTGGGTGATGGTCATCTTCGTCGCCCTGGTGCTGCTGCTGTCCTGGCTGCAGCGAACTCTCGAGAACCGTTGGAGGGTCGCGCGATGAGCAGCTCCGTTCTGTACGACGTCCCCGGCCCGAAGGCGATCGCCCGCAACCGCATCATCGGCGTGCTCACGATCCTCGTGGTCGCCGCCGTCATCGGATTCCTGGTGTGGCGCCTGTTCGCCACCGGGCAGTTCGCCGCCGAGAAGTGGGCCGCGTTCACCTACACCCGCGTGTGGCAGTCGATCCTGGTCGCCACGTGGAACACCGTGAGCGCCTTCCTCGTCGCGGCCGTCGGTGCGCTCGCGGTCGGCTTCCTCCTGGCGATCGGACGACTGTCCGATCACGCCTGGGTGCGCTGGCCGTTCACCGTCGTGATCGAGTTCTTCCGAGCCGTCCCGGTACTCGTGCTGATGTTCCTGCTGTACTACGGCCTTCCGGTCGCCGGTGTCCGCGTCGACGGCTTCTGGGTCGTTGTGATCTCTCTCGTCGCCTACAACGGCTCCGTGCTCGCCGAGGTCATCCGCGCCGGCGTCGAGGCGCTGCCGCGAGGCCAGCGCGAGGCCGGCTACGCGATCGGCCTGCGCAAGGCGGGCGTTATGCGACTGATCCTGCTGCCGCAGGCCGTCCGAGCGATGCTGCCGGTGATCCTGTCGCAGCTCGTCGTCACGCTGAAGGACACGGCGCTCGGCTTCATCATCACCTACGAGGAGCTGCTCTTCTACGCGAAGTACCTCGGCGCGCAGTCGACGCTGGACCGACCGATCATCCCGTCGACCATCGTGATCGGCGCCATCTACATCGGCCTGTGCCTTCTGCTCTCGGGCGCGGCACGCCTCCTCGAGAAGCGCATGCGCAAGTCGCCTCGCGTCCGCGCCGCCGAGGCGGCCATCGCGCCCCGCCTGCACGAGGGCACGAACACCGCGCTCATCGGCGTGCAGGATCTCGGGCACCTCGACGAGGTCGACAGGTCGGACGCGATCGCCTCGCGCAGGGGGCTCGGCAAGCACGACGGGAACAACAGCGCCGGCGGTGCCGACGGCTTCTGACCCGTCGGGCGGCGTCGAGCCGCGACGGTAGACTCGGGTCTCGTGTCTGATGCTCCCGAGATCACCCCCGAGGCGGTGGAATCCGCGGTCGCCGACGCGCTCGCAGCGATCGCCGGCGCCCCCGACACCGCGGCCCTGAAGGCCGCCCGATCCGCGCACGCGGGGGAGGGGTCGCCGCTGGCCGCCCTGAACGCGCAGATGCGCAGCGTGCCGAACGAGCGAAAGGCCGAGTTCGGCAAGCTCGTCGGCTCGGCACGGGGGCGTGTGACCCAGGCCCTGGCGGCGCGAGAGGCCGAGCTGGAGCAGGCCGAGACCGCGGCGCGGCTCGAGGCCGAGCGCATCGACATCACCGCGGTCGCCTCGCGCACGCGCGTCGGGGCCCGCCATCCCATGTCCGTGCTGCAGGAGCAGATCTCCGACGTCTTCGTCGGCATGGGCTGGGAGATCGCGGAGGGGCCCGAGCTCGAGCACGAGTGGTTCAACTTCGACGCCCTCAACTTCGACGAGGATCACCCCGCTCGTCAGATGCAGGACACGTTCTTCGTCGACCCGGTGGCCCGCCACCTGGTGATGCGCACGCACACGAGCCCGGTGCAGGTGCGGTCCATGCTCGATCGCGAGCTGCCCATCTACATCCTGTGCCCGGGGCGCGTGTACCGCACCGACGAGTTCGACGCCACGCACCTCCCCGTCTTCACGCAGGCCGAGGGCCTCGTGATCGACAAGGGCATCACGATGGCGCACCTCAAGGGCACCCTCGACCACATCGCGAAGGCGCTGTTCGGCGACGAGGCGAAGACGCGCCTGCGCACCAACTACTTCCCGTTCACGGAGCCCTCTGCCGAGTTCGACCTGTGGCACCCGACCTTCAAGGGCGGCGCGCGCTGGATCGAGTGGGGCGGCTGCGGCATGGTCAACCCCAACGTGCTGCGTGCGGCGGGCATCGACCCCGAGGTCTACTCGGGCTTCGCATTCGGGATCGGGATCGAGCGGGCGCTGATGTTCCGCTCGGATGTGCAGGACATGCGGGACATGGCCGAGGGCGATGTCCGTTTCAGCGAGCAGTTCGGGATGGTGGTGTGATGCGCGTCCCGCTTTCGTGGCTGCGTGAGTACGTGGATGTCCCCGCTTCGGCGACCCCGGAGGACGTCCTCGCGGCGTTCGTCTCGGTCGGCTTCGAGGAGGAGGAGGTCATCCGCTTCGAGCTGAGCGGGCCGGTCGTCGTCGGCACGGTCCTCTCGTTCGACGCTGAGCCCCAGTCGAACGGCAAGACGATCCGCTGGTGCCAGGTGGATGTCGGCGAGGCCGAGCCCCGCGGCATCGTGTGCGGCGCCGGAAACTTCGAGGTCGGTGACAAGGTCGTCGTCTCGCTGCCCGGAGCGGTGCTGCCCGGCCCCTTCCCGATCTCCGCGCGCAAGACGTACGGACACGTGTCCGACGGCATGATCGCGTCCGCGCGCGAGCTGGGTCTCGGCGACGAGCACAACGGCATCCTGCGTCTGGTCGAGCTGGGCCTCGACCCTGAACCGGGCACGAACGCGATCGAGCTCCTCGGCCTCGACGACGTCGCGGTCGACGTCAACGTGACGCCGGATCGCGGCTACGCGATGTCGATCCGCGGTCTTGCGCGCGAGTACGGTCACGCGACCGGTGCCGCCTACCGCGACCCGGCCTTCGCCGTCACGCCGCAGCCCGCCTCGGGCTTCCCCGTCGTCGTCGACGACCAGGCCCCGATCCGCGGCCGCAACGGCGTCACCGAGTTCGTCACCCGTGCGGTGCGGGGCGTCGACCCGACGCGCCCGACCCCGCCGTGGATGATCGCCCGCCTGTCGCTGGCGGGCATCCGCTCCATCTCGCTGCTCGTGGACATCACCAACTACGTGATGCTCGAGCTCGGTGGGCCGATCCACGGCTACGACCTCAACAAGCTCACGGGCGGCATCACAGTCCGTCGAGCGACCGCGGGCGAGACCCTCGAGACGCTCGACGGTCAGGTCCGCAAGCTCGACGCCCAGGACCTGCTGATCACCGACGAGTCCGGCCCGATCGGCCTCGCGGGCGTTATGGGCGGAGCGGCGACCGAGATCGGCGACGCCACCACCGACGTCCTGATCGAGGCAGCCGTGTTCGACACGGTCTCGATCGCCCGCACGGCTCGCAGGCACAAGCTGCCGAGCGAGGCGTCGCGTCGCTTCGAGCGCGGGGTAGACCCGCTGCTGCCCGCCGCCTCGGCCCAGCGCGTGGTCGACCTGATGGTCGAGCTGGCCGGGGGCACCGCCGACGAGCTCGGCGGCCGGCTCGGCGCGACGTTCGCGCCCGAGCCCATCGCGCTGCCCTCCGGCTTCGTGCAGGGCATCGTGGGCGTCGACTACACGCCGGAGCGCATCGCCGAGACGCTGACCATCATCGGCGGCACGGTGACCGAGACCGCCGAGGGGTGGTCGGTGACCGCCCCCTCGTGGCGCCCCGACCTCACCGACAAGTGGACGCTGGCCGAGGAGGTCGCGCGCATCGACGGGCTCGATGCGATCCCGTCGGTCCTCCCGACCCCGCCCTCCGGGCGCGGCCTGACCGCCGCACAGCAGGGGCGCCGCCGCGTGGCGAACGCCCTCGCCGCGGCGGGCTTCGTCGAGACCCCCTCGTTCCCCTTCATCTCCCAGGAGCAGAACGACCTGCACGGGTCGGCCTCGGGCGAGTCGCTGCCGAGCGTGCGCCTTGCGAACGCGCTGGACGGCCAGACGCCGTTCCTGCGACGCTCGCTGGTCCCGGCGCTGCTGCAGACGGCGCATCGCAACGTGTCCCGTGGGCACACCGACCTCGCGCTGTTCGAGGTCGGCACGGTGTTCCTGCCGGAGCCGGGGGTGACCTACGGCACCGACACGATCCCGCCGGGTGCCGCGCGCCCGGATGAGGCGACCCTCGCCGCGCTCAATGCGTCGATCCCGCCGCAGCCTCGCCACCTCGCGCTGCTGCTCACCGGGGCCGTGGCGCCGAAGCAGCCCGGTCGTGACGCCGAGGCCGCCGGCCTCGAGGTCGCGCTCGACGCCGTCCGCGTCATCGCGGTGGCCGCGGGTGTCGACATCGAGGTCTCGCAGTCGCAGCGCGCGGCCCTGCACCCGGGTCGCACCGGCGTGCTGACGGTCGGCGACACCGAGGTGGGCTACGTCGGCGAGCTGGTGCCCGCCGTCGCGGCGGACGCCGACCTGCCGGGTCGCGTCACGGTCGCCGAGCTCGACCTCGACGCGATCCTGGCCCTCGCCGGCGAGCGCGTGACCGTGGCCTCGCTGTCGACCTTCCCGGCCGCCACGCAGGACGTCTCCCTCCTGGTCGACGCCGCGCTTCCCGCCGGCGCGCTCCGCGCGGCGCTCGTCGAGGGTGCGGGTGACCTCCTCGAGGGCGTCCGCCTGGTCGACGACTACCGCGGTCAGGGCGTCCCGGAGGGGTCGAAGAGCCTCACGTTCGCACTGCGCTTCCGCGCGCCGGATCGCACGCTCACCGCTGCCGAGGCCACCGAGGCCAAGCTCGCGGGCGTCGCCCTCGCCACCGAGCGCCACGGCGCGACGCTGCGCGAGTAGCAGCACCCGCCCGCACGTTCTTCGCGCCGAGCGCCTCCGGGCCTCGGCGCGAAGCCGTCTCCGGATCAGCGCAGACCGTGCGCTCCGCGCAGCGGCACGAAGCGCACACCGCCGAGGTCGTCGATCGCGAGCTCGTCGCCCGTGCGCGTGGCGCGGATCAGCTGCTGCCACCCCCAGCCGCGCTCGAGCGGCATCACGATGCGGCCGCCCTCGGCCAGCTGGTCCACCCAGGGGCGGGGGATCTCCGATCCGGCCGCCGCGGCGAGGATCGCATCGAACGGCGCAAGCTCCGGCAGGCCGAGGGTGCCGTCGCCCGTCGTGACCTCGACCTCGCCGCACCCGGCGGCGTCCAGGGCCCGGCGCGCCTGCTCCGCGAGGGCCGGGATGTACTCGATCGACCACACTCGCGCGCCGGCCGCGGCGTACACGGCGGCGGCGTAGCCCGATCCGGTGCCCACATCGAGCACGCGGTCGCCGGGCCGGAGGAGGGCGGCCTCCGCGGTGAGCGCCACGATGTACGGCTGCGAGATGGTCTGCCCGTGCCCGAGGGGAAGCGGGGAGTCCGCGTAGGCGTCGGCGAGCACCGCGGCCGGGACGAACAGCTCGCGCGGCACCCGGCCCATCGCGTCGAGCACGCGCGGGTCGCGGATCCCACGCGCCCGGAGGTGCCACTCGAGCATGGTCTGACGCTCGGCGGCGCGCTCTCCGGCGGGATCCTGGGCCATCGCGACCACCGTACGGCGACCCCCGGCGGATGGCGAGAGCCCGCGTTCTGATACTCTCGGCGCATGCCGAATGGCCAGACGACCCTGCACCCCACCCGGGGCATCGTCCTGCGCCGACGTCCGCGTGGCCGCCGATTCTCGGCGACGCCGCGCAGCTCTCGCGCCTGAGGCGCGATCGAGCCGGCCCCTGACGGGCCGAGCGGCGTCGCCGTCAACGGCCCCCGCTCACGGACAATAAGGTGGAACCCATGACCTATTCGGTCGCCGTCTCCGGCGCTTCTGGCTATGCAGGAGGCGAGCTGCTTCGGCTGCTCGCCGACCATCCCGACGTCGAGATCCGCACCGTCACCGCGCACTCGAACGCCGGTCAGCCGCTCATCGCGCACCAGCCGCACCTGCGATCGCTGGCGCACCTGACGCTGCAGGACACGACTCCCGAGATCCTCTCGGGACACGACATCGTGTTCCTCGCGCTGCCGCACGGGCAGTCCGGGCAGTACACCGACGCGCTCACCGATGTGAAGCTCGTCATCGACTGCGGTGCGGATCACCGTCTCACGGGCAAGGACGACTGGGACGCCTTCTACGGCGGCGACTTCCACGAGCCCTGGACGTACGGGGTGCCCGAGCTGCCGGTCGGCGAGGGTCGCCAGCGCGACGCGCTCGTCGGCGCGACCCGCATCGCTGCCCCCGGCTGCAATGCGTCGACCGTCGCGCTCAGCCTCGCCCCGGGCATCGCCGCCGGCGTCATCGAGTCGACCGACCTGGTGAGCGTCCTCGCCGTCGGCCCGTCGGGTGCCGGCAAGAGCCTCAAGACGAACCTGCTGGCGAGCGAGATCCTCGGATCGGCGAACCCCTACGCCGTCGGCGGCACCCATCGCCACATCCCCGAGATCCAGCAGGCCCTGCGCGGCGCCGGCGCTACCGGGCACATCGGTCTGTCGTTCACCCCCGTTCTCGTGCCGATGGCGCGGGGCATCCTGGCCACCAGCACGGCCCGGATCGTCGACGGCGTGACCGACGCCGAGATCCGCGACGCGTGGCAGGCCGCCTACGGCGACGAGCGGTTCGTGCAGCTGCTGCCCGAGGGTCAGATGCCGCGCACCGCCGACGTGATCGGCGCCAACACGGCCCTCATCGGCCTCGCGATCGACCGCGGCGCCGGTCGCGTCGTGGTGGTCACGGCCGTCGACAACCTGACGAAGGGCACGGCGGGAGCCGCGATCCAGTCGATGAACATCGCGCTCGGCCTGCCCGAAGGCCTGGCGCTCAGCGTGAATGGAGTGGCACCGTGAGTGTGACCGCAGCCCAGGGGTTCGAGGCGGCCGGTGTCGCCGTCGGCCTGAAGTCGACCGGCAAGAAGGACGTGGCCGTCGTCGTCAACCGCGGCCCGCTGAAGGCCGGCGCCGCCGTCTTCACCAGCAACCGCGCGAAGGCGAACCCGATCATCTGGTCGCAGCAGGCCATCGCCGATGGCGTCGTCGAGGCCGTGGTGCTCAACTCGGGCGGCGCGAACTGCTTCACCGGCTCGTTCGGCTTCCAGACCACGCACCAGACCGCCGAGAAGGCCGCAGAGCTGCTCGGTGTGAGCGCGGGCGATGTCCTCGTCTGCTCGACGGGCCTCATCGGATCCGGCGACGACGTCTTCCGCGCCAAGGTGCTCGAGGGCACGACCCAGGGCATCGCCGCGCTCAGCGCCGACGGCGGAGACGACGCGGCGGCGGCGATCATGACGACCGACACCGTCGCGAAGACCGCGGTCCGCCACGGCGACGGCTGGGCGATCGGCGGGATGGCCAAGGGCGCCGGCATGCTGGCGCCCGGTCTCGCCACGATGCTCGTGGTCATCACGACCGATGCCGTGCTGGATGCGTCCCAGCTCGACGCGCACCTGCGCGCCTCGACCCGCGTCAGCTTCGACCGCCTCGACTCGGACGGCTGCATGTCGACCAACGACCAGGTCACCCTCCTCGCCAGCGGCGCCTCCGGCGTCGTGCCGGACGAGGATGAGTTCCGCGCGGCGCTGCTGGAGGTCAGCCGCGAGCTCGCCGCCAAGCTGCAGGACGACGCCGAGGGCGCGAGCCACGCGATCGCGATCGAGGTCGTCGGCGCGGCGTCCGAGGACGACGCCGTCGAGGTCGGCCGTTCGGTCGCGCGGAACAATCTCTTCAAGGCCGCCATCTTCGGCAACGACCCGAACTGGGGCCGGGTGCTCGCCGCGATCGGCACCACGCAGGCGGCGTTCGACCCGTATGACGTCGACGTGACGATGAACGGCGTGCGCGTGTGCACGCAGGGCGGCCCCGACCGCGCCCGCGAGGAGGTCGACCTCACCCCGCGCGCGACCCACGTCCTGATCGATCTGCGCAGCGGCGACGCAACGGCGACGATCCTCACGAACGACCTGACCCACGACTACGTGCACGAGAACAGCGCCTACTCCTCATGACCAACCACATCGACATCCAGGACGTCGACATCCAGGACACCAGCCCCGAGGAGGCGGCCACCAAGGCGTCGACCCTCATCGAGTCGCTGCCGTGGGTGAAGAAGTACCGCGATCAGATCGTCGTCGTGAAGTACGGCGGCAACGCGATGATCAGCGAGGAGCTGCAGGACGCCTTCGCGCAGGACATCGCCTATCTTCGCTACGTGGGCGTGCGCCCCGTCGTGGTGCACGGCGGGGGCCCGCAGATCTCGAGCATGCTCGACCGTCTCGCGATCCCCAGCGAGTTCAAGGGCGGGTACCGCGTCACGAGCACCGAGGCGATCAGCGTGGTGCGCATGGTGCTGACCGGCCACATCAACCCGCAGCTCGTGGCGAAGATCAACTCGCACGGGCCCCTCGCCACCGGCCTGTCCGGCGAGGACGCGGGCCTGTTCGGCGGCCGCAAGCGCGGTGTGCTGATCGACGGCGTCGAGGAGAGCCTGGGTCGCGTCGGCGATGTCGTGAAGGTCGATCCGTCGGCCGTGCTCGACCACCTCGACGCGGGTCGCATCCCCGTCGTCTCGAGCATCGCGCCCGACCTCGACCACCCCGGGCAGTCGCTCAACGTGAACGCGGACGCGGCGGCGGCGGCCCTGGCCGTGGCCCTGAAGGCGCGCAAGCTGGTCGTCCTCACGGATGTCGCCGGCCTCTACGCCGACTGGCCCAACCGCGACTCGCTCGTCTCGCACCTCACGGCGGACGAGCTGCGAGAGCTCCTGCCGAACCTCGAATCGGGGATGATCCCGAAGATGCAGGCGTGTCTCGACGCGGTCGAGGGCGGCGTCGGCGCCGCGGCCATCATCGACGGCCGCGTCCAGCACTCCGTGCTGGTGGAGCTGTTCACGAGCAAGGGAATCGGAACGCAGGTGACGGCGGAATGAGCGCGATGACGGATCAGAACAGCTGGCAGGACGACGCGACGCGCGACCTCATGAGCCTCGGCGGGCGTCTCGCCCTGCTCGAGCGCGGCGAGGGATCGCACGTCTGGGACACCGACGGCAACCGCTACCTCGACTTCCTCGGCGGCATCGCCGTGAACTCGCTTGGGCACGGCCATCCCGCGTTCGTCGAGACGGTCTCCCGGCAGGCGGCGACTCTGGCGCACGTGTCGAACTACTTCGCGACGCCGCAGCAGCTCGAGCTCGCCGCGCGCCTGAAGCATCTCGCGGGCACGGGGGAGCGGGGGCGGGTGTTCCTCGCGAACTCGGGCACCGAGGCCAACGAGACCGCCATCAAGCTGGCGCGACTGCACGACCGCGACGGGCTGATCGTCTCGCTCGAGGGCGCCTTCCACGGCCGCTCGACGGGGGCGCTGGCGCTCACCCCGAAGCCCGCCTACCAGGATCCGTTCCGCCCGCTGATCCCGGGCGTCAAGAGCATCGCCCCCACGATCGACGCCCTCGAGCAGCTCTTCGCCGGCGGCGAGCGGATCTCCGCCCTCGTCGTCGAGCCGATCCAGGGCGAGGCGGGTGTGCTCCCGCTGCCGGACGGCTACCTCGTCCGCGCGCGTGAGCTGACGTCCGCCCACGGCGCCCTGCTGATCCTCGACGAGATCCAGACCGGCATGGGCCGCACGGGCCACTGGTTCGCCTTCCAGTCGCCCGAGGTGACCGGCACCGACGGCGCGGGCATCCTGCCGGACGCCGTCACCGTCGCCAAGGGGATCGCGGCGGGCTTCCCGCTCGGGGCGCTGGTGACCTTCGGCGACGCCAGCGACCTGTTCTACCCCGGCACGCACAACTCGACCTTCGGCGGCAACCCGCTCGCCAGCGCGGTCGCGAACGCCGTCATCCAGGAGATCGAGGACCAGGATCTGCTGGACAACGTCCGCACGCGCGGATCGGAGCTCCGCGAGGGGGTCGCGGGCCTTCCGCTCGTGGCCGCCACCCGCGGCGCCGGCCTGCTGATCGGCATCCGCCTCGCGGCGCCCGTCGCCGCCGAGGTGAGGGCCGCCGCGCACGAGCGCGGCCTCATCGTGAACGCCCCCTCGGACGACGCGATCCGGATCGCCCCGGCGTACACGATCGGCGACGCCGAGGTGGCGGAGTTCCTCGAGCTCTTCGCCCAGGCGCTCGCCGCCGTCGCCGAGACCCACGACGTCCCCTCCGCCACCCAGACCCAGGAGACCTCCGCATGACCCGCCACTTCCTGCGCGACGACGACATCACGCCCGCCGAGCAGTCGGAGATCCTGGATCTCGCCGCCGAGCTGAAGAAGGACCGCTGGGCCGACAAGACCCTCGCCGGCCCGAAGACCGTCGCGGTCATCTTCGACAAGTCGTCGACCCGCACGCGCGTCTCGTTCGCGGTCGGCATCGCCGACCTCGGCGGCACGCCGCTGATCATCTCGACCGCCAACAGCCAGCTGGGCGGCAAGGAGACCCCCGCCGACACGGCGCGCGTCCTCGAGCGTCAGGTCGCCGCGATCGTCTGGCGCACCTACGCGCAGGCGGGCCTCGAGGAGATCTCGGCCGGCACGCGGGTGCCGGTGATCAACGCCCTGAGCGACGACTTCCACCCGTGCCAGCTGCTGGCCGACCTGCTCACGATCCGCGAGCACAAGGGCGAGCTGAAGGGTCTGACGCTGTCGTTCTTCGGCGACGGCGCCAGCAACATGGCGCACTCGTACATCCTCGCGGGCGTCACCGCGGGCATGCACGTGCGCGTGACCTCGCCCGAGGCGTACGCCCCGCGCGAGGACGTCGTCGCCGACGCCGACCGGATCGCGGAGCAGACCGGCGGATCCGTCACCCTCCTGACCGACCCCCTCGAGGCGGCCGCCGGTGCAGACGTCATCGTCACCGACACGTGGGTGTCGATGGGCAAGGAGGAGGAGAAGCTCGCGCGTCTGCGCGACCTCGGACAGTACAAGGTGACGCAGGAGACCATGGCGGTCGCCGATCCGAGTGCCATCTTCATCCACTGCCTGCCCGCCGACCGCGGGTACGAGGTCGACGCCGACGTGATCGACGGCCCGCAGAGCGTCATCTGGGACGAGGCCGAGAACCGGCTTCACGCGCAGAAGGCGCTGCTGGTGTGGCTCCTTCGCCAGGGCTGACCGAGCGCATCTCCGGCCGCGCCGCCCGTCTGAGGGCGCGGCTGGACGGACGAGGCCGCGAGCCGGGTGTCGACCTGGCGCGCGGCCTCGCCGTCATCGGGATGTTCGCCGCGCATCTGCTTGTGACGATGCCGTTCGACTGGACGCATCCGCTCACCTGGCCGGACCTCGTCAACGGACGCTCGTCGGTCCTGTTCGCCACCCTCGCGGGGGTCTCGCTGGCCCTCGTCACGGGGCGCGCCGAGCCGCTCGCCGGGCAGGATCTGATGTTCGCCCGCATCCGGATCGCGCTGCGCGCCGCCTGCATCTGGCTGCTCGGGATCCTGCTGATCCTGCTGCAGACGCCGGTGCTCGTGATCCTGCCCGCCTACGCGATCCTGTTCCTGCTGGCGCTTCCGCTGCTGCGGGCCCGGCCGACGACCCTGTTCGTCACGGCGGGGGCGATCGCCCTGACGATGCCGTTCGCCGTGTACGCGATCGACCACACCATCTCGCGCGAGGACGACCTCACGGAGACGGTGGCGCTCGCCCTCGGGTGGGACTACCCCTTCCTGCTGTGGGCGGCGTTCATCCTGGCGGGCATCGGCGTCGGGCGCCTCGCCTTCTCGGCGCCGCTCACCGCCACGCTGCTCGTGGCGTGCGGCGCCTTCCTCACGGCGCTGGGGTACGGCGTCATCGGCGAGGCGGCGCTGCTCGAGCCGGCGGACTCGCTGTGGGGCGGGGTGCTGTCGGCGAGCGCGCACTCGAGCGGCATCGGCGAGGCTGTCGGATCCGGCGGTGTCGCCATCGCGGTGATCGCGCTGTGCGCGCTCGTCTGCCGCACGCCGCTCAAGACGCTGCTGCTTCCGCTGCGGGCGGTGGGGGCGATGCCGCTCACGGCGTACACCGTGCAGCTGGTCGCGTGGGCGATCCTGCAGCCGCCCGTCGGCGACCACGGCTCGGAGCTCGCGGCCTTCCGGGCGCTCGAGCCGTTCTGGCCGCTCACGCTCGCGACCATCGTGGGGTGCACGGTGTGGACGCTGCTCGCAGGGCGCGGCCCGCTGGAGTGGGCCGTGGGCAAGGTGGCGCGCGTCGGGCCCCCGGCGCCGTCCGGATCGGCCGACGCCGCTCGGTAGGCTGGATCCCATGAGCAGTGAGCAGGCAGAGGGTCAGCACGGCACTTCGGGCAAGACCGGCGAGGGGGCCCTCTGGGGCGCGCGCTTCGCCTCCGGGCCGTCGCCCGAGCTCGAGGCCCTGAGCCGCTCGACGCACTTCGACTGGCGCCTGGCGCTGTACGACATCGCCGGCTCGCACGCCCACGCGAAGGCGCTCGCCGCGGCCGGCTACCTCGAGGCCGACGAGGAGCGTCGTATGCACGAGGGCCTCGATGTCCTCGCCCGCGACATCCAGGACGGCACGCTCGTCGCGCGCCCCGGCGACGAGGATGTGCACGGCGCGCTCGAGTCCGCGCTCATCGAGGTGGTCGGCGCCGACCTCGGCGGTCGGCTCCGCGCCGGTCGCAGCCGCAACGACCAGATCGCCACGCTCGTGCGCATGTACCTGCTCGATCACTCGCGCGTCATCGCCAAGGAGATCCTGGCCCTCGTCGATGCGCTCGTCGCGCAGGCCGATGCCCACGCCGAGGTGATCCTGCCCGGTCGCACCCACCTGCAGCACGCGCAGCCGATCCTGCTCGCTCACCACCTGCAGGCCCACGCGTGGCCGCTGGTGCGCGACCTCGAGCGCCTGCGCGACTGGACGGCGCGCGCGTCCGTCTCGCCCTACGGCGGCGGTGCGCTTGCCGGCTCCACGCTCGGCCTCGACCCCCAGCTGGTGGCGTCGGAGCTCGGCCTCGACCGGCCGGCCGAGAACTCGCTCGACGGCACCGCGGCCCGCGACGTGGTCGCCGAGTTCGCGTTCATCGCCGCGCAGATCGGGATCGACCTGTCGCGCTTCGCCGAGGAGATCATCCTCTGGAACACCCGCGAGTTCGGCTTCGTCACCCTCCACGACGGCTACTCGACGGGCTCGAGCATCATGCCGCAGAAGAAGAACCCCGACATCGCCGAGCTCACGCGCGGCAAGGCGGGTCGCCTCGTCGGCAACCTGACCGGCCTGCTGACCACGCTCAAGGGCCTCCCGCTCGCGTACAACCGCGACCTGCAGGAGGACAAGGAGCCCGTGTTCGACTCGGTCGACACCCTCGAGGTCGTGCTCCCCGCCTTCACGGGGATGGTCGCGACCATGCGCTTCGACGCCGCCCGCATGGCCGAGCTCGCGCCCCAGGGCTTCTCCCTCGCGACCGACGTCGCCGAGTGGCTCGTGAAGCGCCGCGTGCCGTTCCGCGAGGCCCACGAGATCTCCGGATCGCTGGTGCGCGTCTGCGAGGAGGCCGGGATCGGCCTCGAGGACGCCTCGGACGCGCAGCTCGCGTCGGTCTCGGCGCACCTGACGCCGGAGGTCCGCGAGGTGCTCTCGATCGAGGGGTCTGTCGCGAGCCGCACGGGCGCCGGCGGCACGGCGCCGGTCCGCGTCGCCGAGCAGCGCGCCGAGCTCGTCGCGCGCTCGCAGGCCGCGATCCACGCGCTGGGCCTGTAAGTCCGGCGGCCGCGCCGACGCGCGGCCGACCTCCGCGGAATGTCCGAGGGCATCGGCATGCTGGGGTCATGATCTACGCCGCGCTCATCCTGCTCGCGGTCGGCGGTGTCGACCTGGTGCGCACGGTCTTCCGTCGCGCGGGTGCCACGCCGCTCACGGTCGGCTTCGGTGTGGTGATGGTGCTTGCGGTGCTTCTCGGACTGCTGGCCGGTGCCCCCGCGGCGGGCATCGCGGGCGCGGTCGTCGCCGGGCTGTGGCTGTGGCTGATGCCCGATCGCGGTCATTCGCCGGTATCGATCTGGCCGGCCGCCGGGGTGGGAGTGCTGAGCGCGCTGTCGATCCTGCTCGTCCCGGCCGAGCACGGCACCGGCGCCTTCGGCCGTCTCGAGATCACCTCTCCGCTCGGAGAGCTGACGCTTCCGGGCGTGCTCATGATGGTCGGTGCGCTGGCCTACCTGCTCGAGTCGGCGAACGTCGTTGTGCGCGCCGCGCTCGAGCGCGAGAACATCGCTCCCTCTCCGGACCCGGTCGACGAGGCGGAAGCCGAGGCCGAAGCAGTGGCCGAGGCCCAGGCCGCGATGGTCGCGGTGGCGGAGCCGCCACCGAGCGCGCCGGTCGCCGAGGCCGTGCCCGCGCCCAGCCCCGTGGTGCAGCCTGCGCTTGCTCCCGGGCAGGTGATGCGCGGCGGCCGCCTGATCGGCCCGCTCGAGCGCGCGATCGTGTTCGGCCTGACGCTCGCCGCCGCCTATCCGCTGCTCGCGGCGTTCATCGCGGCGAAGGGCATCGTGCGCTTCCCGGAGATCTCGCGGGACGGCGACGGGGGAGACCGTGCCGAGTACTTCCTCGTGGGCAGCATGGTCAGCTGGGTGCAGGCGCTGTCCGGGGCATTCCTCGTGTGGTGGGGCCTCCGGTCCTGACACCGGTCCTCCGGTGCACGTCATAGGCTGGTGGTCGTGACCGCGCAGACCCTCGCAGCCCCCCGGATCGACACCAGCTTCGACAACGTCTGGGATGAGCTCGTCTGGCGCGGACTGATCCACGTCTCGACCGACCAGGACGCGCTGCGGGAGCTCCTCGCGGGCCCCCCGATCGTCTACTACTGCGGCTTCGACCCGACCGCCCCCAGCCTTCACCTCGGCAACCTCGTGCAGCTGCTGACGATGCGCCGCCTCCAGCTCGCCGGTCACCGGCCGCTCGCGCTCGTCGGCGGATCGACGGGCCTCGTCGGAGACCCGCGCCCCACGGCCGAGCGCACGCTCAACACCCGCGAGACCGTCGAGGAGTGGGTGGGCAAGCTGCGCGCCCAGGTCGAGCGCTTCCTCGCGTTCGAGGGTGACAACTCCGCGCGCATCGTCAACAACCTCGACTGGACGGCGCCGCTCAGCGCCATCGACTTCCTGCGCGAGATCGGCAAGCACTTCCGCGTGGGCACGATGCTGAAGAAGGACGCCGTCAGCGCGCGCCTCAACTCGGACGCCGGCATCAGCTACACCGAGTTCAGCTACCAGATCCTGCAGGGTCTCGACTTCCTCGAGCTCTACCGCCAGTACGGCTGCGTGCTGCAGACGGGTGGCAGCGACCAGTGGGGCAACCTCACCAGCGGCACCGATCTGATCCACCGCGTCGAGCACACCTCGGTCCACGCCATCGGCACGCCGCTGATCACGAACAGCGACGGCACCAAGTTCGGCAAGAGCGAGGGCAACGCCATCTGGCTGGATGCCGAGATGTGCAGCCCGTACGCGATGTACCAGTTCTGGCTCAACACCGATGACCGCGACGTGATCGCGCGTCTGAAGGTGTTCACGTTCCTCACTCGCACCGAGATCGAGGACTACGAGGCTCTCGTCGAGTCCGAGCCGTTCCGCCGCGCCGCGCAGAAGCGACTCGCATTCGAGGTCACCGCCACGGTGCACGGTGCCGAGGCGGCGCAGGCCGCGATCGACGCCTCAGAGGCGCTGTTCGGCAAGGGCGACCTGCGGGCGCTCGACGCCGCGACCCTCGCCGCCGCGCTGCGCGAGCTGCCTAACGCCGACATCGCCGCCGGCACCAACGTGGTCGACGCGCTGGTGGCGACGGGGCTCGTCGCCAGCAACGGCGAGGCTCGTCGCGCGATCCAGCAGGGCGGTGTCTCGATCGACGGCGAGAAGGTCGAGTCGGACGAGGCCACCATCACCGGTGCGCTGCCCGGGGGAGTGACCGTGCTTCGTCGCGGCAAGAAGGCGCTCGCCGGCCTGTTCGTGGGCTGAGCGCGCGTCAGGGCGGGCGACACGCCCGACACCGGGCCTGGTTTGCCGGTCCGCCCGGATCCGCGTAATGTATTCCCTTGTCGCCGCCAAGCGGTGAGGTTGAGCCGGAAGGTTCCCACCCCAGGTCGGCGACAGACTCACACAGGGATCGATCAGGATCTGATCGCTTTACTGGTGAGGTTGCCGTTCTCTCGAACAGCTCAGACGACACAGCGTGTCGGTTTGACAGCCGGAGAGAGAGCGGTAAGATAGAGAAGTTGCCCCGGAGGGCTGCGGCGGGAGTCGCAGGGCTGGGAGCATCCGATCCTTGAGAACTCAACAGCGTGCACTTGTCAAATGCCAAATAACCTCGTCGGCCGACTTTTGTCGGTTCGGCAAGATTCCTTTGGATCAATTTTGGAAGTCAGTAATGACATCCGTTTTGGTCAGCATCAAACTCGCTGCTTCCCCGTTTTCCCGGTGGTGGCAGCATTGTTCTTTTACGGAGAGTTTGATCCTGGCTCAGGATGAACGCTGGCGGCGTGCTTAACACATGCAAGTCGAACGGTGAAGCAGGAGCTTGCTCTTGTGGATCAGTGGCGAACGGGTGAGTAACACGTGAGCAACCTGCCCCGAACTCTGGGATAAGCGCTGGAAACGGCGTCTAATACTGGATATGCACCAGGAAGGCATCTTCTCTGGTGGGAAAGATTTTTTGGTTCGGGATGGGCTCGCGGCCTATCAGCTTGTTGGTGAGGTAATGGCTCACCAAGGCGTCGACGGGTAGCCGGCCTGAGAGGGTGACCGGCCACACTGGGACTGAGACACGGCCCAGACTCCTACGGGAGGCAGCAGTGGGGAATATTGCACAATGGGCGGAAGCCTGATGCAGCAACGCCGCGTGAGGGACGACGGCCTTCGGGTTGTAAACCTCTTTTAGCAGGGAAGAAGCGAAAGTGACGGTACCTGCAGAAAAAGCGCCGGCTAACTACGTGCCAGCAGCCGCGGTAATACGTAGGGCGCAAGCGTTATCCGGAATTATTGGGCGTAAAGAGCTCGTAGGCGGTCTGTCGCGTCTGCTGTGAAAACCCGAGGCTCAACCTCGGGCCTGCAGTGGGTACGGGCAGACTAGAGTGCGGTAGGGGAGATTGGAATTCCTGGTGTAGCGGTGGAATGCGCAGATATCAGGAGGAACACCGATGGCGAAGGCAGATCTCTGGGCCGTAACTGACGCTGAGGAGCGAAAGGGTGGGGAGCAAACAGGCTTAGATACCCTGGTAGTCCACCCCGTAAACGTTGGGAACTAGTTGTGGGGGCCTTTCCACGGTCTCCGTGACGCAGCTAACGCATTAAGTTCCCCGCCTGGGGAGTACGGCCGCAAGGCTAAAACTCAAAGGAATTGACGGGGACCCGCACAAGCGGCGGAGCATGCGGATTAATTCGATGCAACGCGAAGAACCTTACCAAGGCTTGACATATTCGAGAACGCTGCAGAAATGCAGAACTCTTTGGACACTCGTATACAGGTGGTGCATGGTTGTCGTCAGCTCGTGTCGTGAGATGTTGGGTTAAGTCCCGCAACGAGCGCAACCCTCGTTCTATGTTGCCAGCACGTAATGGTGGGAACTCATGGGATACTGCCGGGGTCAACTCGGAGGAAGGTGGGGATGACGTCAAATCATCATGCCCCTTATGTCTTGGGCTTCACGCATGCTACAATGGCCGGTACAAAGGGCTGCAATACCGCGAGGTGGAGCGAATCCCAAAAAGCCGGTCCCAGTTCGGATTGAGGTCTGCAACTCGACCTCATGAAGTCGGAGTCGCTAGTAATCGCAGATCAGCAACGCTGCGGTGAATACGTTCCCGGGTCTTGTACACACCGCCCGTCAAGTCATGAAAGTCGGTAACACCTGAAGCCGGTGGCCTAACCCTTGTGGAGGGAGCCGTCGAAGGTGGGATCGGTAATTAGGACTAAGTCGTAACAAGGTAGCCGTACCGGAAGGTGCGGCTGGATCACCTCCTTTCTAAGGAGCATCTGGCACCAGTTCTTCGGAGCTTTGGTGTCCAGGCGCCAGTCCGAGACCGAATGTGTCTCGCTGGTAGCTCATGGGTGGAACATTTGACATGCCGTCAGCGCTGCTGACTGGAACTAGTACGACTCGCTTGCGGGTTGGGAACGGTCTGGTGAGCGAAGCGGGTCGGCTGCACGCTGTTGGGTCCTGAAGGACCGGATCATCCGTGATCCTCCTTCTGGGCCTCTTCTGGTCCCTGCCGTTGGTGGGGGGAGGGAGGGGTTCCGCCCGTACTTTGAGAACTACACAGTGGACGCGAGCATCTTTAAAGATAGCGAACGTAGATCATTTATGGTTTACGGCTCATGTGATTTCAAGTCTTTAAGAGCAGACGGTGGATGCCTTGGCATCTGGAGCCGAAGAAGGACGTAGCAATCTGCGATAAGCCTCGGGGAGCTGATAAGCGAGCCCTGATCCGAGGATGTCCGAATGGGGAAACCCCGCCAGGATCAACACCTGGTGACTCCCGCCTGAATATATAGGGCGGGTAGAGGGAACGTGGGGAAGTGAAACATCTCAGTACCCACAGGAAGAGAAAACAACAGTGATTCCGTGAGTAGTGGCGAGCGAAACCGGAAGAGGCTAAACCGGGCGTGTGTGATAGCCGGCAGGCGTTGCACGTTCGGGGTTGTGGGACTCACCTGACTTTTCTGCCGAAGAGTCGACGTGACAGCAGCGTATAGACGAACGGTCTTGAATGGCCGGCCAGAGTGGGTGGAAGCCCCGTAGTCGAAATGCGTGTGCTGGCGTGGAGAGTATCCCAAGTAGCACGGGGCCCGAGAAATCCCGTGTGAATCCGCCAGGACCACCTGGTAAGCCTAAATACTCCCAGATGACCGATAGCGGACAAGTACCGTGAGGGAAAGGTGAAAAGTACCCCGGGAGGGGAGTGAAATAGTACCTGAAACCGTCTGCTTACAAACCGTTGGAGCACCCCTGGTAGGTGTGACAGCGTGCCTTTTGAAGAATGAGCCTGCGAGTTAGCGATACGTGGCGAGGTTAACCCGTGTGGGGTAGCCGTAGCGAAAGCGAGTCTGAATAGGGCGATTCAGTCGCGTGTCCTAGACCCGAAGCGAAGTGATCTATCCATGGCCAGGCTGAAGCGACGGTAAGACGTCGTGGAGGGCCGAACCCACTTAGGTTGAAAACTGAGGGGATGAGCTGTGGATAGGGGTGAAAGGCCAATCAAACTTCGTGATAGCTGGTTCTCTCCGAAATGCATTTAGGTGCAGCGTTGCGTGTTTCTTGCCGGAGGTAGAGCTACTGGATGGCCGATGGGCCCTACAAGGTTACTGACGTCAGCCAAACTCCGAATGCCGGTAAGTGAGAGCGCAGCAGTGAGACTGTGGGGGATAAGCTTCATAGTCGAGAGGGAAACAACCCAGACCACCAACTAAGGTCCCAAAGCGCGTGCTAAGTGGGAAAGGATGTGGAGTTGCTTTGACAACCAGGAGGTTGGCTTAGAAGCAGCCACCCTTGAAAGAGTGCGTAATAGCTCACTGGTCAAGTGATTCCGCGCCGACAATGTAACGGGGCTCAAGCACGCCACCGAAGTTGTGGCATTGACATTTATAGGTAGGCCTTCGTGGTCCAGCCGTGTTGATGGGTAGGAGAGCGTCGTGTGGCGAGTGAAGCGGCGGTGTGAACCAGCCGTGGACGCCACACGAGTGAGAATGCAGGCATGAGTAGCGAATGACGTGTGAGAAACACGTCCTCCGAAAGACCAAGGGTTCCAGGGTCAAGCTAATCTTCCCTGGGTAAGTCGGGACCTAAGGCGAGGCCGACAGGCGTAGTCGATGGACAACGGGTTGATATTCCCGTACCGGCGAAGAACCGCCCAAGCTAATCCAGTGGTGCTAAGCGCCCGAAACCATTCATCGTCGCCTTCGGGTGACACCGGGTGGTGGAGCGCGCGACCCCATGCTGGTGCGGTTAGCGTATTAACAGGTGTGACGCAGGAAGGTAGCCCATGCCAGGCGATGGTTGTCCTGGTGCAAGTGCGTAGGCCGAGAGATAGGCAAATCCGTCTCTCATTCAGGCTGAGACACGATGCGGATGAAAAGTGGGTGATCCTATGCTGCCAAGAAAAGCATCGACGCGAGGTTCCAGCCGCCCGTACCCCAAACCGACTCAGGTGGTCAGGTAGAGAATACCAAGGAGATCGAGAGAATCGTGGTTAAGGAACTCGGCAAAATGCCCCCGTAACTTCGGGAGAAGGGGGGCCCAGCTCGTATTAGGACTTGCTCCGAAAGCGTGTGTGGGCCGCAGAGACCAGTGGGTAGCGACTGTTTATTAAAAACACAGGTCCGTGCCAAGTCGCAAGACGATGTATACGGACTGACGCCTGCCCGGTGCCGGAAGGTTAAGAGGACCGGTTAGCCGCAAGGCGAAGCTGAGAATTTAAGCCCCGGTAAACGGCGGTGGTAACTATAACCATCCTAAGGTAGCGAAATTCCTTGTCGGGTAAGTTCCGACCTGCACGAATGGCGTAACGACTTCCCAACTGTCTCAACCGCGAACTCGGCGAAATTGCATTACGAGTAAAGATGCTCGTTACGCGCAGCAGGACGGAAAGACCCCGTGACCTTTACTACAGCTTGGTATTGGTGTTCGGTGTGGCTTGTGTAGGATAGGTGGGAGACTTTGAAGCAGTGACGCCAGTTACTGTGGAGTCGTTGTTGAAATACCACTCTGGTCACTCTGGATATCTAACTTCGAACCGTGATCCGGTTCAGGGACAGTGCCTGGTGGGTAGTTTAACTGGGGCGGTTGCCTCCCAAAATGTAACGGAGGCGCCCAAAGGTTCCCTCAACCTGGTTGGCAATCAGGTGGCGAGTGTAAGTGCACAAGGGAGCTTGACTGTGAGACTGACAGGTCGAGCAGGGACGAAAGTCGGGACTAGTGATCCGGCAGTGGCTTGTGGAAGCGCTGTCGCTCAACGGATAAAAGGTACCTCGGGGATAACAGGCTGATCTTGCCCAAGAGTCCATATCGACGGCATGGTTTGGCACCTCGATGTCGGCTCGTCGCATCCTGGGGCTGGAGTAGGTCCCAAGGGTTGGGCTGTTCGCCCATTAAAGCGGTACGCGAGCTGGGTTTAGAACGTCGTGAGACAGTTCGGTCCCTATCCGCTGCGCGCGTAGGAAGTTTGAGAGGATCTGACCCTAGTACGAGAGGACCGGGTTGGACGAACCTCTGGTGTGTCAGTTGTCCTGCCAAGGGCACCGCTGATTAGCTACGTTCGGGATGGATAACCGCTGAAAGCATCTAAGCGGGAAGCCGGCCTCAAGATGAGACTTCCATACCTTCGGGTGAGAGGCTCCCAGCCAGACTACTGGGTTGATAGGCCAGATGTGGAAGTGCAGCAATGCATGCAGCTGACTGGTACTAATAAGCCGATGACTTGATAACACCTCGCTTTCCTTTGAAGCGCCCGCGTCCACTGAGTGGTTCTCGATGTACGGTCGAGAATCAGCAACACACATTTTCATAGTGTGCTATTGATTTCGGAACACATCCATAGTGTTTCGGCGGTCATAGCGAGAGGGAAACGCCCGGTCACATTCCGAACCCGGAAGCTAAGCCTCTCAGCGCCGATGGTACTGCAGGGGGGACCCTGTGGGAGAGTAGGACACCGCCGGACTTCTTTTAACAGAAAGGCCACCCAACGCTGGGTGGCCTTTCTGCGTTTATGCGGGATTATCGAGGAGTGGACATGGCTGCGAACGACGGCGACCGACCTTACCGAGGACGGGACGACCGCGGCGAGAACCGTGGCGCTCCTCGAGGCGGCGATGGCAATCGCGGCGGGTACCCGCGTCGAGATGGCGACAGCCGGCCCCAGCGGGACGGCGACCGCCCGCGCCACCAGCGCGACGGCGAGCGCCCCAACAACTCGGGCGGAGGCAAGCGCCGTCCGTACGGTGACCGTCCGCAGCGTGATGGTGAGCGTCGTCCGTACGGTGATCGTCCGCAGCGTGATGGTGAGCGTCGCCCCTACGGTGACCGGCCGCAGCGTGACGGTGAGCGTCGCCCCTACGGTGACCGGCCGCAGCGTGACGGTGACCGCCCGAACTACTCCCGCGACGGTGAGCGTCGTCCCTACGGTGACCGGCCCCAGCGGGATGGTGAGCGCCGTCCCTACGGCGACCGACCCCAGCGTGACGGTGACCGCCCGAACTACTCCCGCGACGGTGAGCGTCGTCCCTACGGTGACCGGCCCCAGCGTGACGGGGAGCGCCGTCCCTACGGCGACCGCCCGCAGCGTGACGGTGAGCGCCGTTCGTACGGTGACCGCCCGCAGCGTGACGGGGAGCGCCGTTCGTTCGGTGACCGCCCGCAGCGTGATGGTGAGCGTCGTTCGTTCGGTGACCGTCCCCAGCGCGATGGTGAGCGTCGCCCCTACGGTGACCGTCCCCAGCGCGATGGTGAGCGTCGTCCGTACGGTGACCGCCCGCAGCGTGACGGTGACCGCCCCAACTACTCCCGCGACGGTGAGCGTCGCGCCTACGGTGACCGGCCGCAGCGTGATGGTGAGCGTCGTTCGTTCGGTGACCGCCCGCAGCGTGATGGTGAGCGTCGTTCGTTCGGTGACCGCCCGCAGCGTGATGGTGAGCGTCGTTCGTTCGGTGACCGCCCGCAGCGTGATGGTGAGCGTCGTTCGTTCGGTGACCGGCCGCAGCGTGATGGTGAGCGTCGTTCGTTCGGTGACCGGCCGCAGCGTGATGGTGAGCGTCGTTCGTTCGGTGACCGGCCGCAGCGTGATGGTGAGCGTCGCCCGTTCGGTGACCGGCCGCAGCGTGACGGTGAGCGCCGTTCGTACGGCGACCGTCCCCAGCGTGACGGTGACCGCCGTTCGTACGGCGACCGTCCCCAGCGTGACGGTGACCGCCCCAACTACTCCCGCGACGGTGAGCGTCGCCCTTATGGTGACCGCCCCCAGCGTGACGGTGACCGCCCCAACTACTCCCGCGATGGCGAGCGTCGTCCTTATGGCGACCGGGGCGGCGACCGCCGGTTCGGCGACCGTCGGGACGAGGGGCGCGAGCGCACGAACTCGCGCCCGCCCGAGGCGGCCCGCGTCCGCGACCCCGAGCTGCCCGAGGAGATCACTCCGCGCGACCTGCCCTCGGCCGCCCGCAATGAGCTGAAGACCCTCAGCAAGGAGAACGCCGAGCGCGTCGCCCGTCACCTCGCGATGGCGGCGCAGACGCTCGAGGTCGATCCCGCGCTGGCGCACGAGCACGCGCAGGCCGCTGTCCGTCACGCCGGTCGCGTCGCCGTGGCTCGCGAGACCCTCGGCATCACCGCCTACACGGTGGGTGACTTCGCCCTGGCGCTGCGCGAGCTGCGCACCTACCGCCGCATCACGGGGCGCGACGACCTGATCGCCGTGATCGTCGACAGCGAGCGCGGCCTCGGCCGCCCCGAGCGGGCCCTCGAGGAGGGGCGTGCGGTCGATCGCGCGTCGCTTCCCACGCCCGTTCGCGTGGAGCTCGCGATTGCCATGTCCGGTGCCCGCCTCGACATGGGCGAGACGCAGCTTGCGCTCGTCGAGCTCGACATCCCGGAGCTCGACCCCGACACCGCCTTCGAGTGGAGCCCGGGGCTCTTCGCCGCCCGCGCGACCGTGCTCGAGGACCTCGGCCTCGCCGAGGAGGCGGCCGAGTGGCGTCGCCGCGCCGAGATCGCCGCGGATGCCCTCGGCCACACGATCGACGAGGACGAGTTCGACGTCATCGAGATCGACGACGCCGACACCGAGGAGATCTTCGAGGACGACCTCGAAGACGACGTCGAGGAAGAGCGCGACGAGGACGTCCAGGACGAGCGCGACGAGGACGAGGACTTCGACGACAACGGCGACGAGCCTGATCGCGGCGAGGACCAGTCCGGCGATGCCGAGCCCGAGACCGAGCCCGAGGCGCCCGCGGAGGCGGCTGCCGAGGAGGAGCCCCAGCCCGTCGACGAGGCGTACACGGTCGAGGACGAGGTCAACGAGATCCTCGCCGAGATCGACGAGGCACCGGAGGCGGACACCGACGGCGAGAACCGCGCCTGATGGGCCTGTTCTCGAAGCGCGCGGCCGAGCGTTCCCCGCTTGACGGCGTCGACGTTGTGCTCGCCGACCTGGACGGCGTGGTCTACGCCGGCCCGGGTGCGCTGCCGCACGCGATCGAGAGCCTCAACCGGGCGGAGGCCGAGGGGCGGCGTCTCGGCTACATCACGAACAACGCCTCGCGCACCGATGCGACCGTGGCGGCGCATCTCGCCGAGCTCGGCCTGCACACCAAGCCCGAGGACGTCGTCACGAGCCCGCAGGCCGCGATGGCCCTGCTCTCGCAGCGTGTGGCGCCCGGATCCACCATCCTGGTCGTCGGCGGGGACGGACTCGTCGACGAGCTGCACAAGGCGGGCTTCGTCCCGACGCGCAGTGCGGACGACAACCCGGCCGCGGTGGTGCAGGGCTTCGCCCCGGACGTGGCGTGGACCCAGCTCGCCGAGGCGGCCTTCGCGCTGCAGACCCCCGAGGAGGAGGGTGGCATCCCGTGGATCGCCACCAACACCGACTGGACGATCCCGCAGGCGCGCGGCATCGCGCCGGGAAACGGCACGCTCGTCTCCGCCGTCCACACGGCCGTCGGGCGTCTGGCGACCGTGGCGGGCAAGCCGGAGGCGCCGATCTTCCACGCGGCGGTCGCGCGCTTCGGCGCCACGTCGCCCCTGATGATCGGCGACCGCCTCGACACCGACATCCTCGGCGCCAATCGCGCGGGCGTGCCCTCGCTGCTGGTGCTCACCGGCATCGACCGCCCCAAGCACCTCCTGGCGGCGCCCCCGGACAGCCGGCCGACCTTCATCGTCGAGGATCTGCGCCAGATGTTCGAGCCCTACCCGGAGGGCCGGATCAAGGGCGACACCGTCTGGGTGCGTGACGCGGCCGTCCGGATCGACGGGGCCGACGTGCAGATCGTCGCGGAGGGCGAGCCGATCGACCTGCTGCGTGCGGCGTCGAAGGCCATCTGGGACACCGGCCGCCAGATCTTCGGCTTCCGCGTCCCCGAGCGGCTGTACGCCGATCCCTTCCGCCCCGCGCGAGGCTGATCCGCCTCGGACGGTGCCCGGCCTAGGCTGGGGCCGTGACTGAGGACACCGAGGACCGGATCGACGAGGGTCTCGTGAGCCGCGTGCGGGTCGTCGAGGCGCAGCCGCTCGAGACCCGCGCGGCCGCGTACGCGAGCCTGCACGACGAGCTGGCCCACCGCCTCGAGCAGGCCCCGAACGCCCCCGCCGGCGCATGACGCAGCGTCTCGACGCGGCGCTGGCCGCTCGCGGGCTGGCACGCTCGCGCAGTCACGCGACCACCCTCATCGAGGAGGGACGCGTGCAGGTGGCGGGGCGCGTCGCCTCGAAGGCGTCGATCAAGGTCGAGGACACGACCGAGATCTCCGTCACCGATGCCGATCACTACGTCAGCCGCGGCGCGCACAAGCTGATCGCCGCGCTCGACGGCTTCGGCATCGACGTCGCCGGGCGCACGGCGCTCGACATGGGCGCCTCGACGGGCGGATTCACGCAGGTTCTGCGCGAGCGCGGCGCCGAGCCGGTGCTGGCCGTCGACGTCGGTCATGGCCAGCTCGCGCCGCTCGTCGCGATCGACGGGGGAGTGCGCGCGGTCGAGGGATACAACGTCCGCTACATGACCGCCGCGAATCTCGCCGAGGCGAGCGGCGTCGCCACTCCGCCGTCGGTGATCACGGGCGACCTCTCCTTCATCTCGCTCACGCAGGTGCTGCCGGCCGTGGCGCCGGTGGCCGCGCCGGACGCGGACATCGTGCTGCTCGTGAAGCCGCAGTTCGAGGTCGGCCGGTCGAAGATCGGCGGGGGAGTCGTCACCGACGCCGGGCTCCGCTCCGACGCGGTGCTCGAGGTGCTGTTCACCGCGAAGGATCTGGGGCTCGGCACGCTCGGTGTGCTGCCGTCGCCGATCCACGGCACGCACGGCAATGTGGAAACGCTCATCCACATCGCTCCGGGTCGCGGCTCGGATCCGACAGAATGGAAGCGGCAAATCGAACGGGCGTGCGAATGACGCGCGACCCGATCCACAGCGACGGAGGCCGATGAGCGAGCGGAAGATCCTGGTCGTCGCGCACGCGCACCGGGAGGACACGGTCGATGCGGCGGTGCGCGTGGCGAGCCTGCTGCGATCGGCGGGAGCGACCCCGGTGCTCTCGCACGATGACCGCGAGGCACTGGCCGAGATCGCGCCCGTGCTGGGTGAGGTCGCCGTGCTCGGCACGGACATCGCGCTGGCCGACATCGACCTGGCCATCTCCCTGGGCGGTGACGGCACGATCCTGCGCGCCGCCGAGCTGGTGCGGGAGTGCCCGGCGCCGGTGCTCGGCATCAACATGGGTCACGTCGGCTTCCTCGCCGAGATCGAGCGCGACGCCATGGATTCGGCGGTGCAGCGCGCCGTCGACGGCGACTACGCGGTCGAGGAGCGCCTCGCGCTCGAGGTGAGGGTGAAGGACCGCGCGGACCGGGTCGTGTACTCCACCTGGGCGCTGAACGAGGCCACGGTTGAGAAGGACAGCCGCGAGCGGATGATCGAGGTCGTGATCGAGATCGATCGTCGTCCGCTGTCGACATTCGGTGCGGACGGTGTGGTGATCGCGACGCCCACCGGATCCACCGCCTACAACTTCTCGGCGGGAGGTCCGGTGATCTGGCCCACCGTCCAGGCCATCGCCGTGGTGCCGCTGTCGGCGCACGCGCTCTTCGCGCGCCCCGTTGTCGTCGGGCCCGAGCACACCGTGGCCGTCGAGGTCCTCGAGGGCGGCGCCGGCGCGTCCGCGGTGCTGTGGTGCGACGGCCGACGCTCGCACCCGCTGCCCCCGGGCGCGCGCGTGACGGTGCGGCGCTCGCCGCAGCCGGTGCGCCTCGCCCGCCTGCACCCCGCGACCTTCACCGATCGCCTGGTGCGCAAGTTCCAGCTTCCCGTCGCCGGCTGGCGCGGACCCGCCCCCCACGACGTCACCGGCGTGATCGACACGATCGTCCCGTCCTCGCCGGACGCGGGATCGCGCGTGGCGATCCCCGAGGCCATGGAGTGAATCCTTGATCGAAGAGATGCGTCTGCGCGACCTCGGCGTGATCAGCGAGGCGACGCTGCCCATGGGCCCGGGGTTCACCGCGATCACCGGCGAGACCGGCGCGGGCAAGACCATGGTCGTCACCGGCCTCGGCCTGCTGCTCGGCCAGCGCGCCGACTCGGGCGCCGTGCGCGCCGGGGCGGCGCAGGCCTCCGTCGACGGCGTCTGGCTCGTCTCGGAGGAGGGCGCCGTCGCCGAGCGCGTCCGCGAGGCGGGCGGCGACCTCGAGCCGATCGGCGACGGCCGCGCCGAGCTGTACCTGTCGCGCACGCTCGCGGCGGAGGGCCGCAGCAGGGCGAGCGTCGGCGGGCGTGCCGCCCCGGCCGGCGTGCTGGCGGATCTGGCCGACGCGCTGGTGGTTGTGCACGGGCAGTCCGATCAGCTCCGCCTGAAGTCATCGGCGGCGCAGCGGCAGGCGCTGGATCGCTTCGCCGGCGAGCCGGTGCGCGAGGCGCTGGCGTCCTACCGCGAGGCGTACGAGACCTGGCGCGCCCTGGACCGCGAGCTCTCCTCGCTCGTCACCGACCGCGACGCGCGCGCCGCGGAAGCAGCGGCCCTGCGCGCCACGCTGGCCGAGATCGAGCAGGCCGAGCCCGAGGCGGGAGAGGACACCGCCCTCGCCGAGCGCGCCGAGCGCCTCGCGAACTCCGAGGAGCTGCGCGCCGCCGCCGCCCTCGCCCGCGAGTCGCTGTCCAGCGAGGAGGGGGGCGCGGATGTGTTGTCGCTCCTCGCCGACGCCCGCCGCGCGCTCGAGCGCGCCGCCGATCCCGCGCTGACGGCGCTCGGCGAGCAGCTGGCCGACCTCAGCTACCGTGCGGCCGACATCGCCGTCGAGCTCTCGGGCTTCCTCGCCGACCTCGACGAGTCCGGCCCGGCCGAGCTCGCCGCGGTCGAGGAGCGCCGGGCGATCCTGAACGGCCTCGTCCGGGCGCACGGGTCGCTCGACGCCGCGCTCGCGCTGCTCGAGAGCGGATCCGCCCGTCTCGCCGAGCTCGACGACGACGGCGACCGGGTCGAGCGGCTGGGCGCCCAGCTCGCCGAGGCGCGCGAGGTGCTCGATGCCCGGGCGGCCGCCCTCACCGAGGCGCGCACGCAGGCCGCGGAGCGACTGTCTGCCGCGGTCACCGAGGAGCTGCACGCCCTGGCGATGCCCGATGCGCGGCTGCTGGTCGACGTGGCACCCGGGGCCGAGGCCGCGCACGGCCGCGACGAGGTCTCGCTGCTGCTGTCGCCGCACCCGGGAGCCGAGCCCCGCATCGTGTCCAAGGGCGCGTCGGGCGGAGAGCTCAGCCGGGTGATGCTGGCGATCGAGGTCGTGATCTCGCAGACCGACCCCGTGCCGACGTTCGTGTTCGACGAGGTCGACGCGGGCATCGGCGGCGCGGCGGCCATCGAGGTCGGCCGCCGGCTGGCGCGCCTGGCCGAGAAGTCGCAGGTGATCGCGGTCACCCACCTGGCGCAGGTCGCCGCCTTCGCAGGCAACCACCTGAGCGTGGTGAAGGCGAACGACGGGTCGGTCACGAAGTCGAGCGTCACGCGCCTCGAGGGCGCACAGCGCGAGGCCGAGATGGCGCGCCTGCTGTCCGGCCTGAGCGATTCCGACGCCGCCCTGACGCACGCGCGCGAGCTGCTCGCGATCGGCGCCGTCCAGGGATGACCGGCATGGCGCGTGCCCGCGGCACGTGCGACACTCTCGACGGGCGCGCCACTCGGCTCACTCGAAGCATCGACTGTTAGGATCGAAGCCCGTGATGCAGAAGCCTGACGCGGGATCCGAGACCACCACCAAGCAGATCTTCGTGACGGGTGGTGTCGTCTCCTCGCTCGGCAAGGGACTCACCGCGGCGAGCCTCGGCAATCTGCTGACGGCCCGCGGTCTCCACGTCGTGATGCAGAAGCTCGACCCGTACCTGAACGTGGATCCGGGCACCATGAACCCGTTCCAGCACGGCGAGGTGTTCGTCACCGACGACGGCGCCGAGACCGACCTGGACATCGGCCACTACGAGCGCTTCCTCGGGGTCAACCTGAGCCAGGCCGCCAACGTGACCACCGGTCAGATCTACTCGCAGGTCATCGCCAAGGAGCGTCGCGGCGAGTACCTCGGCGACACCGTGCAGGTCATCCCGCACATCACCGACGAGATCAAGCGCCGCATGCGCCTGCAGTCCGAGGCCGACCCGAAGCCCGACGTGATCATCACCGAGGTCGGCGGCACGGTGGGCGACATCGAGTCGCAGCCCTTCCTCGAGGCCGCGCGTCAGCTGCGTCACGAGCTCGGCCGCGACAACGTGTTCTTCGTGCACGTCTCGCTGGTGCCCTTCATGGGCGCCTCCGGCGAGCAGAAGACCAAGCCCACGCAGCACTCGGTCGCCGCGCTCCGCCAGGTCGGCATCCAGCCCGACGTGCTCGTGCTGCGCTCCGACCGCCCCGTGAGCGAGTCGAACCGCAACAAGATCGCGCTGATGTGCGACGTCGACATCGAGGCCGTCGTCAACACGGTCGACCTGCCGAGCATCTACGACATCCCCTCGACTCTGAACGACCAGGGCCTGGACGCCTACATCGTCCGCCGCCTGGGACTTGCCGAGAAGGCGGACGAGGTCGACTGGACCCGGTGGAACACCGTGCTGCAGGCCGTCCACAACCCGAAGCTCGAGGTCACCGTCGGGCTCGTCGGCAAGTACATCGACCTCCCCGACGCGTACCTCTCGGTCACCGAGGCGATCAAGGCCGGCGGCTTCGCGCACGACGTGAAGGTCAACATCCGCTGGATCCCCTCCGACACCTGCGAGACGCCCGAGGGCGCGGCCAAGCAGCTCGGCGACCTCGACGCGATCTGCGTGCCCGGCGGCTTCGGCATCCGCGGCATCGAGGGCAAGCTCGGCGCGCTGAAGTTCGCGCGCCAGCAGGGCATCCCGACGCTGGGCCTGTGCCTCGGCCTGCAGTGCATGGTCATCGAGTACGCCCGCAACGAGGCCGGCATCGCCGATGCGTCCTCGAGCGAGTTCGACCCCGAGACCAGCACCCCCGTCATCGCCACGATGGCCGAGCAGATCGACATCCTCGACGGCGGCGACCTCGGCGGCACCATGCGCCTGGGCCTGTACCCGGCCAAGCTCGCCGAGGGCTCGATCGCGGCCGAGGTCTACGGCTCGACCGAGGTCGAGGAGCGCCACCGCCACCGCTACGAGGTCAACAACGCGTACCGCGAGCAGATCGCGGCCGCCGGCCTGGTGTTCTCGGGCATCAACCCGGATCTCGACCTCGTCGAGTTCGTCGAGCTGCCCCGCGACGTGCACCCGTACTACATCGCCACGCAGGCGCACCCCGAGCTGCGCTCGCGCCCGACCGAGCCGCACCCGCTGTTCCGCGGCCTCGTCGGCGCGGCGGTCGAGCGTCACCGCTCGAGCGAGCTCTTCGAGGTCGAGAACGCCTGACGTGACCGACCCGATCCAGCTGCGCGACGAGCCCTTCGAGGTCGAGGTCGCCGACACGCGCCGCGTCTTCGACGGGCACGTGTGGGATGTCCGCGAGGACCGCTTCCGCTACAACGACCACGAGCTCGTGCGGCACTACGTCGAGCACACCGGCGCCGTGGCGGTCGTCGCGCTGGACGACGAGGATCGGGTGCTGCTGATCCAGCAGTACCGTCACCCGATCCGCACCCGCGACTGGGAGATCCCGGCGGGCCTGCTCGACATCGAGGGCGAGGATCCGCTGGACACGGCCCGGCGCGAGCTCGCCGAGGAGGTCGACCTCCAGGCCGCGCGCTGGGAGAAGCTCGCCTCGATGGCGCCGACTCCCGGCGGCAGCGACGAGATCATCCACATCTACCTCGCACGCGAGCTGTCGGACGCCCCCGAGGTGTTCGCCCGCGACGGCGAGGAGGCCGACATCCGCAGCGAGTGGGTGCCGATCGAGGAGGCCGTCTCGGCGGTGCTCAGCGGCCGGCTGCGCAACGGCGCGATGATGCTCGGCGTCCTGATGGCGGCCGAGAAGCTGCGCCGGGACCGCGCCGAGGGCTGATGCTGCTCGAGCGGGGGGTGGACGCGTACCTGCGTCACATCACGATCGAGCGGGGCCTGTCGGATCACACCGTGGCGGCCTACCGCCGCGACCTCGCGGGCTACCTGGCCTGGCTGGGGGAGCGGGGGATCGCCGACTCCGGCGAGGTCACGCCGGCGGTGGTGGCCGAGTTCGCGGCCGAGCGCGCCTCCGCCGATCCGGCGCCCGCCGCGTCGTCGCTCGCGCGGCTGCAGTCGTCGGTGCGGGGGCTGCACCGGTTCCTCGCGCGGGAGGGCATCGCCGACGCGGATCCGACGCAGCGGCTGCGCCCGCCGAAGCAGGCCCAGCGCCTCCCCAAGGCGCTCACGATCGAGCAGGTGGAGCGCCTGCTCGCGGCCCCGTCGGCGGAGGACCCGATCGGGATCCGGGATCGGGCCCTGCTCGAGCTGCTCTACGCGACGGGCGCCCGTGTCTCCGAGGCGATCCAGCTCGACGTCGACGACCTGGCGACCCTGTCGCCGGCGAGCGGCTCGATCCTGCGCCTGCGCGGCAAGGGGGCGAAGGAGCGCATCGTGCCCGTCGGCTCGTTCGCGCGCGACGCGCTGGGCGCCTACCTGACGCGGGTGCGCCCCGACCTGGCGACCCGCGGCCGGGCGACCCCGAAGGTGTTCCTCGGCGCGCGCGGGGCCCCGCTGTCGCGGCAGAGCGCGTGGCTGGTGCTCCAGGCCGCGGCCGAGAAGGCGCAGATCACCGCGCACGTCTCGCCGCACACGCTGCGCCACTCGTTCGCCACGCACCTGCTGCAGGGCGGTGCCGACGTGCGCGTGGTGCAGGAGCTGCTCGGGCACTCGTCGGTGGCGACGACGCAGATCTACACCCACGTGACGGTGGACACCCTGCGGGATGTGTACGCGACCTCCCATCCGCGGGCGATCTAGGGGATCGCCGGGGCGAACTCCGGGTCCGGCGTCGCCGCGTGACTACGATGGGACGAGCATGTCAAAGGCAGGAGCATCGGTGGCGGACAAGAGGGCCCGGGCGAAGAAGCAGGATGACGTCATCCTCGGCGAGACCGGACGTCCGTATCACGGCTTCCCGACCCCGGCGAAGCTGGACGGGCACGGACCGGCGCGCATCATCGCGCTGTGCAACCAGAAGGGCGGCGTCGGCAAGACGACGACCACCATCAGCCTCGCCGCGGCGCTCGCGTCCTACGGGCGCAAGGTGCTCGCGGTCGACTTCGATCCCCAGGGCGCGCTGACCGTCGGCCTCGGCGTGCAGGCGCACGACGTCACGACGATCTACGACCTGCTGCTGGACACCAAGCGCGACCCCCGCGAGGCGATCGTGTCCACCGCGACCGAGAACCTCGACGTCATCCCCGCCAACATCGACCTGTCGGCCGCCGAGGTCCACCTCGTCAACGAGGTCGCGCGCGAGCAGATCCTGTCGCTTGTGCTGCGCAAGGTCGCCGCCGACTACGACGTGATCCTCGTCGACTGCCAGCCGTCGCTGGGCCTGCTGACGATCAACGCGCTCACCGCCGCGCACGGCGTCCTGATCCCGATGGAGTGCGAGTTCTTCGCGCTGCGCGGTGTGGCGCTGCTGATCGAGACCATCGGCAAGGTCCGCGATCGCCTGAACCCCTCGATCCAGCTGGACGGCCTGCTGGCCACGATGTACGACCCGCGCACGCTGCACTCGCGCGAGGTGCTCGAGCGGATCGTCGACGCGTTCGGCGACGACGTGCTGGAGACCGTCATCGGCCGCACGGTGAAGTTCCCGGATGCGTCGGTGTCCGGTGTGCCGATCACCGAGTTCGCGCCCGAGCATCCGGCGGCCCAGGCCTACCTGCGCCTGGCGCGGGAGCTGGTCTCGCGTGGCGCCGTCGCCTGACGCGGCCCCCGCGACCGCCTCTCCCGACGAGACCGCGCCCTCGGGCGGGTTCCGGGTCTCGCTCGCGAACTTCGACGGGCCCTTCGACCTCCTGCTGAACCTCATCTCGCAGCGCGAGCTCGACATCACCGAGGTCTCGCTGTCGAAGGTCACCGACGAGTTCATCGCCTACCTCCGCCAGCTGACCACGGGGGAGGAGCTCGACCAGGCGTCCGAGTTCCTCGTGGTGGCCGCCACGCTGCTCGACATGAAGGTCGCCGGGCTCCTGCCGCAGGGCGAGCTCGTCGACGCCGAATCGGTCGCGCTGCTCGAGGCTCGCGACCTGCTGTTCGCGCGCCTGCTGCAGTACCGCGCGTTCAAGGAGGTCGCCGCGGGCTGGTTCACCGAGCGACTGCAGGGCGAGGGGCTGCGCCACACCCGCAGCGTCCCGCTGGACCCGAAGCACCGCGCGCAGACGCCGGAGCTCGTCTGGACGCTCAGCGCCGCCGACTTCGCCGCGACCGCGATGCTCGCCTTCGCGCCGCGCTCGATCCCGAGCGTGGGGCTGGATCACCTGCACGCGCCGCTGGTCAGCATCCGCGAGCAGGCCGCCGTGGTGGTGACGCTGCTGCGCGGATCAGAGCGGCTCACGTTCCGCGAGCTCATCGCGGGCGTGGGCCAGGCCGGGGTGATCGTGGCGCGCTTCATCTCGGTGCTGGAGCTCTACCGGCACGCTGCCATCAGCTTCGAGCAGGTCGAGCCGCTCGGCGAGCTGACGCTCACCTGGACCGCGGAGCGCTGGTCCGACGACATGCTGGCGACCCTGGGGGCCGACTATGACCGATGAGACCGCGGACGCGACGGCCGAGGCCGATCGCGAGGAGCTGCCGGGCGGCGTCGCCCAGCGGCTGGAGGCGATCCTGATGATCGCGGACGAGCCCCTGGGCGTGGGGGCGCTCGCCACCGCCGTGAAGGCGCCCGTCAAGGAGGTGCGCCGGGCGCTCGCCGCGCTCGTCGCCGACTACGACGGCGTCGAGGGCGCGCCTGCCCGCGGCTTCGAGCTGCGGGAGGTGGGCGGCGGCTGGCGGTTCTACGTGCGCGGCGAGTACGACGACATGGTGGCGGCGTACATCGGCGGGCAGGCGCCCGCGCGCCTGTCGCAGGCGGCGCTCGAGACGCTCGCCGTGATCGCGTACAAGCAGCCGGTGACCCGTTCCCAGGTCGCCTCGATCCGCGCGGTGAACGTGGATTCCGTGGTGCGCACGCTGCTCGCCCGCGGACTGGTCACGGAGATCTCGACGCACCCGGAGACGGGCGCGATCCTGTATGGCACGACGGATCTGCTCCTGCAGCAGCTCGGCATCAACTCTCTCGAAGAGCTGCCGCCGATCTCGCCGCTGCTCGACGATGGATCCGATGGTTTCGATGAGGTGATGGCATGAGTGAGAACGAGTCCACAGAGGGCGTCCGGCTGCAGAAGGTGCTGGCGAACGCCGGCGTCGCGTCGCGGCGCGTGTCCGAGGAGCTGATCGTCGACGGGCGGGTGCGCGTCAACGGCCTGGTGGTGACGGAGCTCGGCCGGCGGATCGATCCCGAGAACGACCTGGTCGACGTCGACGGCACGGCGATCCAGCTGGACGCCGGGAAGCGCTACGTGATGCTGAACAAGCCCACGGGCGTGATCAGCTCGATGAAGGACGACCGCGGCCGCCGCGATCTGCGCGAGTTCGCGGACGACTGGGAGGAGCGCCTGTTCAACGTCGGGCGCCTCGACTACGACACCTCCGGTCTGCTGGTGCTGACCAACGACGGCGAGCTGGCTCAGGTGCTCGCGCACCCCTCGTTCGGCGTGAACAAGGTCTACATCGCCAAGGTCGAGGGCACCGTCACGCCCGCGACGATCCAGCGCCTCACCCGCGGCATCGAGCTCGAGGACGGCCCGATCCACGCCGACAAGGCGCGGCTGCTCGACACGTCCGCCGGATCGAGCCTCGTCGAGCTGACCCTGCACTCGGGCCGCAACCGCATCGTCCGGCGCATGATGGCCGAGGTCGGCCACCCCGTCGTCGAGCTCGTGCGGCGCCAGTTCGGCCCGCTGCACCTGGGAACCCTCCCAGTGGGACGCGCCCGGGAACTGACTAAGGTGGAACGAGGCGCGCTGCTGACTCTCTCGCGCCAGGGATCCGGCGCGAACGACGCTGTCGATCCGACGGGCGAGACGCATGGGCTCTCGGACGGTTCCTCGGAGGGTCGGGAGAACTCGTGACCGATATCGCTGCGCGCGCCGCACGGACGACCGGACCTGTCCGGATCGTCGGTGCCGGCCTGCTCGGCGCGTCCATCGGCCACGCGCTCACCGCGCTCGGCGTCGACGTGATCCTCACCGACACGTCGCCCACCCAGCTGCGGCTCGCGATCGACTACGGCGCCGGGCGCGCCGAGCGACCCGATGACGCGCCGGTGCTGGTCGTCGTGGCCGTGCCGCCGGACGTCACCGCCGACGTCGTGCAGCGAGAACTCGAGCGCTTCCCGGGCGTCGTCGTCACCGACGTCGCCTCGGTCAAGCTCGGCCCCTACATCGAGCTGCGCGAGCGCGGCGTCGACCTCACGCACTACATCGGCTCGCACCCCATGGCGGGGCGCGAGCGCGGCGGTGCGATCTCGGCCCGCGCGGACATCTTCGTCGGGCGCCCCTGGGTGGTGTGCCGCGACGGGGAGACCCCCGCCGCCGACCTCGCCCTCGTCGAGGCGCTCGCGCTCGATGTCGGCGCGATGCCGATCGAGATGACGCCGGAGGAGCACGACCGCTCGGTCGCGCTCGTCTCGCACGTGCCCCAGGTGGTGGCGAGCCTGCTCGCCGCGCGCTTCACCGAGGCCCCCGGCGACGCCCTGCGCCTGGCCGGACAGGGCGTCCGCGACACGACCCGCATCGCGCATTCGGCACCCGAGCTGTGGGTGCAGATCCTGGGCGCGAACGCCGAGCCCGTCGTCGACGTGCTGGACGCGCTCGCCGCGGACCTGTCCTCGCTCGCCGCGGCGCTGCGGGATCCGGATGCCGCCGGCGCGCGTCGCGAGATCGCCGACGCGATCCGTCGCGGCAACGAGGGCGTCGAGCGCCTCCCCGGCAAGCACGGCCAGAATCGGCGGTTCGAGTCGCTGGTCGTGATGATCGACGACACCCCCGGTCAGCTGGGCCGCCTGTTCGGCGAGCTCGGCGAACTGCACATCAACATCGAGGACCTGCGCCTCGAGCACTCGCCGGGCGCGCAGTTCGGCCTCGCCGAGATCAGCGTCGTGCCCGGCGCCCTGCGCTCGGCGATCGAGGGGCTCGAGCAGCGCGGATGGCGGATTGCGAGCACCTCTCATGACTGAACTCACCCCGATCATCGCGATCGACGGCCCCGCCGGATCCGGCAAGTCGAGCGTCTCGAAGGAGGTCGCCCGCCGCCGCGGCTTCGGCCTCCTCGACACCGGCGCAGGCTACCGCGCGCTGTCATGGCACCTGCGGGCCACCGGCGTGGACACAACCGATTCCGACGCCGTGATCGCCGCGCTCGGCGGCTTCGACCTGCGGCTCGGCCTCGACCCGGAGGACCGCTCGGTCTCCGTCGGCGGCGTCGACGTGACGACCGAGATCCGCACCCCCGAGGTCACGGCGGCGATCGCCGGTTTCGTGAAGGTGCCCGAGGTGCGGGCCTACCTGAACGCCATCTACCGCCGCCTGGCGGGGGAGTCCGGCCTCGGCGGCGTCGTCATCGAGGGCCGCGACATCACGTCGGTCGTCGCGCCGGACGCACCCGTGCGGATCCTGATGACCGCCTCTCCTGAGGTGCGCGCCGCGCGCCGCGGGCAGGAGCTCGGCGCCGACACCGCCACCGTGCACGCGGCGATCGTCGCCCGCGACGCATCGGACAGCCACGTGCTGGATCTCGCGGAAGCGGATCCGGGGGTCGACGTCGTCGACTCCACAGAGTTGGATTTCGAACAGACCATCGAAGCCGTCACCGCGGTGATCGACCGAAAGCTGGAGGCCCACAATGGCCGTTGAAGACGAGTACGAGGGCAAGCCCGACCGCCTCGCCGAGCGCCTGGCGGAGGTGGACGAGGAGCTCGCCGAGCGCCGCGCGGCCACCCTGCGCCAGGGGCTCGAGGACTACGACCTCGACGCGGAGGATGCGGCGCTGCTCGCGGGCATCCAGCGCGGCGAGGACGGCATCGAGTACCTGCCGGCACTGCCGGTGGTGGCGATCGTCGGCCGCCCGAACGTGGGCAAGTCGGCGCTCGTGAACCGCATCCTCGGGCGCCGTGAGGCCGTCGTCGAGGACACCCCGGGCGTCACGCGCGACCGCGTGACCTACAAGGCCGAGTGGCTCGACCGTCGCTTCACCCTGGTGGACACCGGCGGCTGGGAGCCCGACGCGAAGGGCATCGACCGCTCGGTGGCCCTGCAGAGCGAGGTCGCGATCGACCTGGCCGACGCCATCATCTTCGTCGTCGACGCCATGGTCGGTGCCACGGCCACCGACGAGCACGTCGTGAAGCTGCTGCGCAAGACCGACAAGCCCGTCTTCCTCGTCGCCAACAAGATCGACGACGCGCGTCACGAGCCCGAGGCCTACGCCCTGTGGAACCTCGGACTCGGCGAGCCGCACCCCGTCTCGGCCATCCACGGCCGCGGCGTGGCCGACCTGCTCGACGCGATCATGAAGAAGCTGCCCGAGGTCTCGGCCGTCGCGAAGCACGAGATCGGCGGCCCGCGCCGCGTGGCGATCATCGGCCGACCCAACGTCGGCAAGTCGTCGCTGCTGAACAAGGCCGCGGGCGAGGAGCGGGTCGTCGTCAACGAGCTCGCGGGCACCACCCGCGACCCGGTGGACGAGATCGTCGAGCTCGGCGGCAAGCTCTGGACCCTGGTCGACACCGCCGGCATCCGCCGCCGGGTGCACATGCAGCAGGGCGCCGACTTCTACGCGTCGCTGCGCACCTCGGCCGCGCTCGAGAAGGCCGAGATCGCCGTTGTGGTGATCGACGTCAGCCAGGTGATCAGCGAGCAGGACATCCGCATCATCGACCTGGTGCTCGAGTCGGGCCGCGCGCTCGTCCTGGCGTTCAACAAGTGGGACGAGCTGCTCGAGGACGACCGTCGCGGCGGCGACCGCCGCCGGATGCTCGAGCGCGAGATCGAGCAGGACCTGGCGCACGTCGCCTGGGCCCCGCGCGTCAACATCTCGGCCAAGACCGGACGCCACCTCGAGAAGCTGGTGCCCGCCCTGGAGACCGCGCTCGAGTCGTGGGATCAGCGCATCCCGACCGGCAAGTTCAACGCGTTCCTGTCGGAGCTCGTGGCCGAGCACCCGCACCCGCTGCGTGGTGGCAAGCAGCCGCGCATCCTGTTCGGCACGCAGGCGGGCACGCGTCCGCCGACCTTCGTGCTGTTCACGACCGGCTTCCTCGACCCGGGCTACCGCCGCTTCGTGCAGCGCCGTCTGCGCGAGCTGTGGGGCTTCGAGGGCACGCCGATCGTCGTCAACATGCGCGTGCGCGAGCGTCGCCAGAAGTCGTAGACACCCACGCCGTCGTCGTCCGGCCCCACGTCACCGAGTGACGCGGGGCCGGACGCGTATCCGGCGGCTGTGACAGGGTGGAAGGGTGACCATCGAGCCTGCCCGCGCCGGCGAACCGCCCCGGTTCTCCGGCCCGCGCGACCCCGGCGACGCCTGGGTCGTCGCCCCGTCGGGCGAACGCTACTGGGGGCGCTTCGGCGCCGCCGGCCTGCTGGCGCTCGACCCCGAGCGCGGCGTGCTGCTGCAGCACCGCGTGGGCTGGAGCCACTTCGGCGGCACGTGGGCCCTGCCCGGCGGCGCGCTGCACGAAGGCGAGCCGCCGTTGGACGGCGCCCTCCGGGAGGCGTCGGAGGAGGCCGGGGTGCCGCTCACCGCGGTGCGCCCGCGGTTCACCTCCGTCCTGGACCTCGGCATCTGGCAGTACACGACCGTGATCGCCGACGTCGTCTCGCACTTCGCCGGCGCCGTGACCGATCCGGAGAGCGTCGCGGTGGAGTGGACGCCGGTGGCATCGGTGTCGGACAAGCCGCTGCACCCGGGGTTCGGCGCCGCCTGGCCGCGCCTGCAGGAGCTGCTGCACGTGCGGCCCGTGATCGTCGTCGACGCGGCGAACGTGGTCGGCGCCGTGCCGGATGGCTGGTGGAAGGATCGCGCGGGGGCGGCCGAGCGGCTGCTCGCGCGGATCGCGGCCCTCGCCTCCGACGGGGTGCCGGCGTCGGCGCTCGGCCTCGGGGCGACCGTGTGGTTCCCGGAGTACGCCGTCGTCGTGGAGGGAACCGCGCGCGAGGCGGGCGAGATCGACGGGGTGCGCCTCGTCCGCGCGAGCTGCTCGGGCGACGATGCGATCGCCGGCGAGGTCGTCGACCTCGTCGAGGACGGATACGCGGTCACCGTCGTGACCAGCGACCGCGGCCTGCGCGCCCGGGCCGAGGAGGCCGGTGCGACCGTGCACGGGGCCGGCTGGCTGCTCGACCTGCTGGGCTGATCCGGCGCGCTCGCGGACGCGCGTCAGTCGCGGCCGCGGAGATGGTCGATGTCGCGGCGCTCGCGCTTGGTGGGGCGGCCCGCACCCCGATCGCGGACGGCGATGACCCCCGCGAACTCGCGCGAGGGCGGGGGAGGGGTCTTGTCCTCGAACGCGGTGGCCGCCACCGCCGCGCCGACGCGCTTGGCGATGGTCTGGCGCACCGTGAGCATGCGGTCGAAGCCGTTGATGCGCACGCGCAGCTCGTCGCCCGGGCGCACGACCTGCGCCGCCTTCGCGGGCGACCCGTTGACGCGCACGTGGCCGGCGCGGCACGCGGTCGTCGCCGCCGAGCGCGTCTTGTAGACGCGGATGGCCCACAGCCAGGCGTCGACGCGGACGGAACCCTCGGTCATCCGTCCATCGTATGGACTACAGGTCGAGCGCGACCACGACGCGCGTCGGCGTGGGGCGGGAGACCTCGCGGAAACCCGCGTTCAGGAACGTCGAGACGGCGCCGACGAAGAGGGAGTTCGTCGACGGCTTCGTCGTGTCGGTGGCGATCGGGTAGCCCTCGATCACCCGCGCGCCGCTGCCCCTGGCGTAGTCGACGGCGGCGGCGAGCATCGCCGCGTTGAGGCCGAGGCCGCGATGCTCTTTGCGCACCGAGAAGCACGTCACCGCCCACACGCCCTCGTCGTCGAGGGGTGCCTCGGATCCGCTCTTCACCAGCCGTGCGCGGAGGGTGCGCTGCTGGGCCGTGCGGGGGCCGATCCGGATCCATCCCGCCGCCTGCCCGTCGACGTAGGCGACGAGACCGGGGGGTGGGCCCGCCGCGAGCTCGTCGCGCAGCATCTGCTGGCGCTGCTCGACGGAGGTGGCGTTCCAGTCCTTGTTCGAGAGCATGGGCCATGCGCACTGGCACGAGCGCCCATCGCCCCCGCCGGAGAGCGCGGCCTGCACGTCGTCCCACTCGGCCGTCGTGGCGAGCCGGGTCGTGATCTCGGTCATGCGGATCAGGGTAGAGGGCGCCTCCGACACGCGCGAGGAGCATGCTTCGGGGCACGGTTCGCGGCACCGCGAACGACCGGCTAGACTGTCTGAGTTGCCTGCTTCGGTAGGCATCGGGCTGTGGCGCAGCTTGGTAGCGCACTTGACTGGGGGTCAAGGGGTCGCAGGTTCAAATCCTGTCAGCCCGACCAATACAGGCTTATTCAAACCTTTGGACTGAGTAAGCGGGTATAGGTCCGAAAGAGAGTCTTCCGCAGTAATGCGGGAGGCTCTCTTTTCTTTGGTCGGTGTGTGGGCTGAGGCGCTGAGGCGGTGCTGGGTGCGCCAGTCGTGCAGGCCCGCGTTGAGTTCGGTGCGTTCGACGCCGATGCTCACTTCGCGATCGGTGACCTGGACGTCGAGTCGGGTGAAGAACGCAGTGAGCAGCTCGCGGCGGACGTTGTCGGGCAGCTGCTTGTAGAGCGCGGCGGGATCTTCGAGGAGGTCGACGAACGCGAAGGCCTTGTCAACCCCCTGTCGGATGCGTTCGACCGTCCGTGTGAGCTTCTCGGTGATGGCGCCCTTCTGGAGCGTCACGTACTCGAGGCGTTGGCGCAGCTTCTCGACGGCGATCGTTCCGTCGGCGGCGAGTTCGATGAGCCGCTCTTCCTGGCCTTCGAGCTTCTTCAGCTGTGTGCGGAGGGCGTCCTTCTCTTCCTGGTCTGCCGCCTGAAGTTCGACGAGAGCGCGTCGGACCTCCTCGCGTACGGACGCGATGTCCTCACCATCGAAGCGTTCAGCCGCGACCCGTCGCGCCACCTCGTCTTCGAGTTCGTCGAGTCGCGCCGACGGCATCGAGCAGTGACCGCGCTGCTTCGCGGTGCAGACGTAGTACTCGTACGTGCCGCCGTGCCCCTTGTTCTAGCTGTAGACGAGTCGACTCGTGCGCCCCTCCGACTTGCATTCGGCGCAGTGCAGCAGGCCGCGCAGGAAGTGGAATGGATCCGGTCGCGGTCACCCTTGCGGTTGCGTCCGTCGAGAATCTTCTGCACCGCGAGGAACAGCTCCTTCGAGATGAGCGGCATGTGCCTGCCCGGGTGGAGCTTCCCCTTGTAGCGAATGACCCCGGTGTAATAGGGATCGCGCAGAATCATGGCGAGCTGACTGCTCGACAGCGGCTTGGCGGCCCGCTTGCTCGACTGCCGCGTGGTCAGGCCCTGGTCTTCGAGCATCATCTGAAGCTGCGTGATCGAGAACTGATTCGTGGCGTACTGCTCGAAGGCCCAGACGATCAGCGGTGCGCGCACTGGATCGACATCGATCGTGTTGACGAGTCGTCCGTCGAAGTCCTTTCGCACGTTCAGGTAGCCGAGCTTGGCGCGCCCGACGCTTCCGCCTCGTTCGACCTTGTGGGCCATCTTGATGCGGATGTCCTCGCCGCTCATGCGGACCAGGAGTTCGTTCACGACGTCAGTGATGGCCTCCATCGCATCACCCATGTAGCCGTCGCCGAAGTTCTCCTTGGCCGAGATCAGTTCGACGCCCTTGTCGCGCAGTTGGCGTTTGGTGATGGCAGCGTCGAGGTGGTTGCGGAAGACGCGCGAGCGCATGTAGATCACGACGTAGCGCACATCCGGGTTGGCGTCGACGAAGCGGAGGAGCTTCTTGAACTCCGGCCGCTTGTCGATGGTCTGCGCCGACTGGCCCGGTTCGACGAACTCGCGAAGGATCGGCACGCCGAGCTCCCTCGCCTTGCGGATCGCCCACTCGCGCTGAGTGGCGATGCTGTTGCCGTCCTCATCGAGGTCGGCTGCGGTGTTGAGCTGGCGCGTCGTGGAGACGCGCAGGTAGCTGATTGCCACGCCCGTGCGGAGCGGGACGTGCATCGTGTCGTCGCCCTTGAATAGGTGTTCAAGTCCTGCGACTGATGTGAGATTCGGGTCTGCTGCGCGGATAGGTGACAGGGGTTAGTCAGGCCGCGAGGGCCAGGGTCTCGGTCATCATGGTCTCGAACTCGACGGGCGTCAAACGGCCCAGGCGGTCTTGCCGGCGGCGTCGGTGGTAGGTCCGTTCGATCCAGGTGACGATCGCGATGCGCAGCTCCTCGCGGGTGGCCCAGGAGCGTCGGTTGAGGACGTTCTTCTGCAGCAGGCTGAAGAACGATTCCATAGCGGCGTTGTCGCCCGCTGCGCCGACTCTGCCCATCGATCCGACCATGCGGTGACGGGCCAGGACGCGAATCGCTTTCCGGGAGCGAAATTGCGACCCGCGGTCAGAATGTACGACGCAGCCGGCGACGTTCCCGCGCAGCGCGGCGGCGTTCTCGATCGCGTTCACGACGAGGCGGGACTTCATCCGCGAGTCGATCGAGTAGCCGACGATCTTGTTGCTGAAGACGTCCTTGATCGCGCAGAGGTAGAGCTTGCCCTCGCTGGTTCGGTGCTCGGTAATGTCGGTCAGCCAGAGCCGGTTCGGTGCGTCGGCGGTGAACTCCCGCTGCACGAGATCGTCGTGAACGGGCGGGCGGGCCGGCCTTGCGGCCTTTGCCGCGCGCCGTCTTCTTGCCGAATGCGGACCACCAGCCGTTCTCGGACGCGATTTTCCACGCAGTCCGGTCCGACATCGCCTCCCCAGCATCCCGGGCCTCGTCAGCAAGTAGGCGATGCCCGAACTCGGGGTCGTCGCGATGCGCGTCGAACAGCGCGTTCGCGCGATACGCCTCCACCAGTTCCGACTCGGTGATGGGCTGATTGAGCCAGCGGTAGTAGGGCTGGCGGGCGAGCTTGAGGACCCGGCACGTCACCGTGACAGGGATCCCGTCACCGGCGAGCTCTTTCACGAGCGGGTAGAGCCTTTTCCCGGCAGATGCGCCTGCGACAGATACGCCGTCGCCCGGCGCAGCACCTCGACCTCCTGCTCGAGCAGCCGGTTGCGCTGACGCAACTCGCGAAGCTCGGCGTCGCGGTCGCTGGGCGACGCTGAGCCCGTCTCGGAGGCGGTCTTCTCGGCACGCGATCGGGCGAGCCACTTGGTGAGGGTCATCGGGTGAACACCGAAGTCGGCGGCGATCCGCTCGATCGTCACGCCGGGCTCACGGTTCTCCGCGACGCGCACCACGTCGTCGCGGAACTCCTTCGGATAGGGCTTGGGCACGATGGCATCCTTCCAGGCCCGCCCTCCCGGGCAAGCCAGATCAGATGTCACCTATCCGTGCAGCAGACCCGTGGTTATTGCAAACGTTATCGGTCGTTGCGCAAAGGATGCTTGCGGTGGAGGGGTACGAGTCGTTCGCTGCAACATACGCGCTCACAAGCCCGACAGTGGATCTCGCGGCCGAGATCATCGCTGAGTTGTACGCGCGGTTCTGGATGCCCGTGTAAGCGACGACCGTGATCGCTGCAAGGATCGCGATGACGACCACCACGATGAGGAGTTCGACGATGGTAAAGCCGCGAGCTCGTTGCTTCAAGAGATCCACTCGAGGTGAGCGGGGTGCGAGTCCGAAACTGGTGCGTGATGCCCTTCGCGCCATAACTTCCCTTGACTATGAAGCACGAGCGCGATCCTGGCAAGCGATGTGCTGACGTACTTTCCACAACATTGAACTGTGGATAACTCGTCGAAGCATGCGTTGCCTGTGGAGAATTACACGGATGTAAGTATCGAGCTGGTAGACTCGACCGTAAATCCGGGCCTAAAAGGCCCCCAGGGGCGCCCCTAGCGCCCGAAACGCTTGTGGATAAGGTTCCGTACCCAAACGGGACCCCAAGGCCACAGCTGGCCGCCTGTCGGCGGTGCGCGGTAGACTGCGAAGTGCGAGAAAGCCCCGACCGACTGGTTCGGCGCGAGGCTCGAATCGCAGCAGATCGGGGCTGAGTGTCTTGGATGGACTACTCGACTCTAGAGGCTTAGATGGCCTCTTCGCGACCCGGTGAGCCGGTCGTCGGGAGATCTGCTTCAACTCAAGAAGCGGAAGGAGTACCTGATGGCGAAGTCGTCGTCACGGTCGTCCGGAAAGCCCTCGAAGGCGACACTGAGCAAGGCGGGACGGACGCTTGCGTCCGACTCGTCGAGCAAGACCGCCAAGTCGAAGGCCGGCTCGACGCTCGGCAAGGGCTGAGCACCGCGGAGGGTCGATCACAGGCTGGTCGGCCCTCCCTGCCAGCCCTTCACTCGACGCGATAGCTCGCCCGGTACTCCGACTGCTTCTCTACCCGCTCCCACGAGCGGAGAGGCAGTTCACCAGATGAGCAGTTCGTTCAAGTTCGATAAGAACGCATTCATGCGCGAGGTTCAGCGCGAGGCCCAGAAGGGCATCGAGCAGATGGCACGCGAGCAGAACCGGGAGCTCGAGCGCATGAGCGCCACGTACACCGGTCGCCCGATCGAGGAGATCAAGCCCGCGCTGCAGCGCCTGTTCGCGCGCTACGATGGCAAGATCACCGACCCCGAGCTGACCGAGTGGGCGCAGTTGATCAGCGACGGCACGAAGATCACGCTCAAGCCCGACAAGATCCGCTTCTAGGACATACGTAGAGAGCGTCCCCAGTTCGTTCGGGGCGCCCTCTTCGTATGCCTGCCGGAGTGACGCCGGTCGGTGTCCGGCCGCATCGATAGCCTCAGATCGTGGTCGATACGAAGCAAACGAAGACGATCGGTGAGCATCATGTCGCCGCTGAGCTGGCTCGACGCGGCTGGGCGCCGGCCCTCACCCGGGACGGACTTGAACGCACCGACATCCTCGCGGTGCTCGCAGAAGGCAATGAGCGGCGCCTCGTCGAGGTCCAAGTGAAGGCGGCGCGCGGCGCCAAGATGGACTCGATCAGCTGGCCGCTCGGCTCGAAGTCGCAGGCACCGAGCCTGCACGAGCGGGAGTACTTCGTCATGGTCGCGATCCCTCACGACCTCCACGACCATCCCCGCAGCTTCGTCGTACCCCGCATCCACGTCGCCGCGGCCGCATGGATCGAGCACATGAACTGGCTCACTCATCCCGACGCGCTCCCCGGAAAGCGCAATGCGCCGGTCGAGCGCTCTCGGGTGCTCCTTCGGACCTTTGCCGACTACGAGGACCGCTGGGACCTGCTCGAAGTTGACCAGAGCGCCGCCCCGGTTCTGCTGCCCTCGGGCTTCCGAGACCTTGCGCTCACGGAACGCGTCGGCCTACCGCCAGACCACGAGTGGCACGAGGGGCTTCCGGAGTGGTGAACGAGATCGAGGACGCTTGGTATGCCGAACTGCGCGCCCAGTATCAGCCCGAGCATGTCCGCCTGCTCCTGATTGGCGAGAGCGCGCCGACCGACCACGGCGGCACTCGGCCGCGGAACTTCTTCTACGCCGACCACCTCGGCTACGACAACCTCTACCGCGGTGTCATCGAGGCGCTGTACGACCTTCGTGGGCTGGAGAAGCGCTCGCACGATAAGCGTCCCTGGCTGCGACGACTCCAAGCAGACGGCGTCTTCCTGATCGATCTGGTTCCGTACCCAGTGAACGACGTACGAAGCAAGAAGCAGCGCAAGGCGATCCTTCGCGAGAACGTCCCTGGGTGCATCGAGGGTGCCGCCGCCCTCGGCCCGGACGGCATCATTCTCTGCAGCGGCGATGTCTTCGACGCGCTCGCGCTGCCGCTGCGCGGGGCGGGGCAGCCACTGCTTCATACTCGCCCGCTCAGCTTTCCGCTCGGCAACGTGCGAGACCAGTTCGTCGCGGGCTTCCGTGAGGCGTATGCCCGCATGGGCGAACACTAGACAGCACGGCTGCCTAGTGTCTCCCGCCGTTGCGGAATTGACAACGCTCGCGATCGGAAGATTGACCCCGCGAACAGGCGGTGCATAATCGGCCTCGCTCCTCGTCGGCGTGCGGCGTAGATGATCCCAACCGGGGATCGTCCGTCGCTTCCGATGAGGAGGCTCACCATGAGTGAGAACACCCCCGCCGAAGTGCCGGCCTCGGCACTCGGTCCGTTGCGGACGCTCGCCGTTCGCATCACCGATGGCCTGCGGGCCCAGCTGGACGTGCTCGCCCAGCTCAACGACCGCACCGTCACCGAAGAGATCCGGCTCGCCCTCGAGTCGTGGGTCGAGACCAGCAAGTCCGATCCGAAGGTGCTCGAGCGTGCCGAGACGGTGCGCGCCGAGATCGAGCGCGAAGCCAAGACCAAGCAGAGCGCGATCGAGGCCATCTTCGGCGGTGCGAGCGGCGGCAAGACGCCGCGCCGATCCTCGGGCTCCGCCTGACCGGAGCGCGGCAGTCGGGGAGATCCGGCTGTTCGGGACTGAGCGCTTCACCTCGCTCGTCCCGGACAGCCGGTACAACATCAGCGCCAGCGCTTGCGCGACGTGAGGTGCCAACCGCGGCAGTCGTCGCAGAAGTAGACGCGCGCTTCCTGCTTCGGACGCGAAGCCTTGTCGCGGTTCTGAATCTGAGCCAGCACAAGCATCGCCGCGATGCGGTCGCGGTAGCGCGTCTTCGTGCAGGTCGGCATGAGCCGGAGTCTTCCAGTAGCCACCGACATGATCAGTTCCTCGTTGCTGCCCCGCGGCTTCGGAAGAGAACCCGAGAGGGGTTCTCGGCCGCGACAACAGTAAGGAGGTGGGACGAATGGTGCGCAGCATCGTCATCCCGCACGACACAGAGCGGCGCCCGACTCTCGTCGAACTCGCCGACCTTGGCGCGTTCCAGGAGGCGGTCGACGGCTGGCTGGATCTCATCGAGATCCCGTCCATCGGCGTGACCATCTACATGAACGAGGCCGAACGTCGGACCCACGGTCCGCTGAACACCCGGGCCACTGCGTTCTGGTGGCTCCACAGTGCACATCCGACGGAGCACCCGGTCATCCTCGGCGACGTCGTCCTGACGGGCGTCGGCGACCGGGAGCACGAGGGCGACATCCCGGAGGCGGTCGTCGAGCAGATCTTTCACCGCGACAACTTCGTGGTGCAGGTCCGCCCCTACGACCGCAGCTCCTGGTGCGACTCGTTCGCGCGCTTCGACAGCGTCTTCGACGCCGCCCTCTGGTGTCTGCTTTTCGAGGCCACGATGCGTCCCGGAGCTCGGTTCCGAGTTCGGAGCGAGCCACCGATTCACATCGCCGAGCTTCCCCTCTTCGGAGGTGACCGGTCATGGTGAAGGCGCTCGTCGTCCCGACCGCCGAGGGCGAGCCGATCAAGGAGTGCGACGTCGACGCGCTAGAGAACTACCAGTCCGTGGTGGGCGGCTGGATCGAGCCGGTCGACGTCCCGGCGCTCGGCGTGACGGTGTACGTCCACGAGGAGGGGCTGATGCTCAATCTCCCCTTCAATCCTCGTGCGACATTCCTCTGGTGGTACTTCGTGCCCGAAGCTCGCCAGAGGGCCATGCTCGTCGGCCCGGCGCTCATCACGGGGCTGCCCGACCGCAACGGCGACAGCACCAATGTCCCGAGCGAAGTGGTCGCCATGCTCGCGCATCCGGGGGAGTGGCGCGTTGAAGTGCGGACCGTCGGTGACCCGAAGTGGTACCGCAACCAGATGACGTATGGCGACTACTTCGAGGCGCTCGCTTGGGCGATGGTCACACTGGAGCGCTGGACGGCCGCGGAGGACACCCGCGTGGTGCCAGTGCTCCACGACGAGGTCGCGTCAACCTACGTCAGTCCGCCATCCGCGGCCTGACAACAGGGCGGCGACTGCCCGGACTTGAGAACCTCCGAGTTCTCGTCCGGCGCGGCCGCCGCCTTCTTCATTCAGTGCAGAGCCATCTCCGTGTCGGGAGCAGGTCGCAGGCTCCTCGCTGGATATCGTCGCCTCGTGAACATGGATCAGTGGCAGGTTGTCGACGGACCGCTCGAAGGCGAGGTTGTCGCTCTCGAAGGGAAGGATCGCGAGCAGTTCAAGTTGCGCCTCGACGATGGCCGCGTTGCGATCTACTCAGCCCACACAGGCAAGACCTACGGCATCCCGAATCAGCTGCTCTTCGTAGGGATCGACGTCTCCGATCGCCTCGTTTGACAGAAGCGACGTCAGCAGCATTTACGAAAACCCCTGATAGATATACAATTATCCCCAGATGCTGCCGCGTGGTTCGAGCCTGCTCCCGCGCGTCGGCCCTGCCTCGAGGCGGTCCTGTCAGCCCGGCCATGTCGTCGCGCGCCAGTAGCCTGAGAGCACCCGAGGTCATCAACATGAAGTGCACCGCATTCGGTGCGAGGAGAAGTACAAGTCAATGACGCCGACCACCAAAGAATCCCAGCGCGCAGAGCTGCACAAGACCATCTGGCGAATCGCGAACGACCTGCGCGGGTCGGTCGACGGCTGGGACTTCAAGAGCTACGTGCTCGGCATGCTCTTCTACCGTTTCATCTCCGAGAACCTCACCGCCTACATCAACAAGGGCGAGCACGAGGCCGGCGAGAGTGACTTCGACTACGCTCAGCTGCCCGACACCCAGGCGGAGTTCGGACGCAAGGAGACGGTCTCGGAGAAGGGCTTCTACGTCCTGCCTTCGGAGCTCTTCCAGAACGTGCGCAAGCGCGCGTCCAAGGACGAGAACCTGAACGAGACGCTCGAGGGCGTATTCAAGAACATCGAAGGCTCGGCAGTCGGCACTGACAGCGAGGACGACCTCAAGGGCCTCTTCGACGACCTCGACGTGAACAGCTCGAAGCTCGGCAACACCGTCGCCAAGCGCAACGAGAAGCTCGTGAAGCTGCTCGATGCTATCGGCGACCTGCCGCTCGGCAACTTCGAGGACAACTCGATCGACCTCTTCGGCGACGCATACGAGTACCTCATGCAGATGTACGCGTCGCAGGCCGGCAAGTCTGGTGGTGAGTACTACACCCCGCAGGAAGTCTCCGAGGTGCTCGCCCGCATCACGGTCATGGGCAAGAAGCGTGTCAACAAGGTCTACGACCCTGCTGCCGGATCCGGCTCGCTGCTGCTCAAGTTCGCGAAGGTGCTCGGCCGCGAGAATGTCGGCGGCTTCTTTGGCCAGGAGATCAACCTCACCACGTACAACCTCGCGCGGATCAACATGTTCCTGCACGACGTCAACTATGAGAAGTTCAACATTGCGCACGGCGACACCCTGCTCGACCCGCAGCACTGCGACGACGAGCCGTTCGAGGCGATCGTTTCAAACCCGCCCTACTCGATCAAGTGGGAGGGCGACGCGAACCCGCTTCTGATTAACGATGAGCGGTTCGCGCCGGCCGGTGTGCTCGCGCCGAAGTCGAAGGCTGACCTCGCGTTCACGATGCACATCCTGAGCTGGCTCGCCGTGAACGGTACTGCTGCGATCGTCGAGTTCCCTGGCGTGCTCTACCGCGGGGGAGCGGAGCAGAAGATCCGCAAGTACCTGATCGACAACAACTACGTCGATGCCGTGATCCAGCTGCCTGCGGATCTGTTCTTCGGTACCACGATCGCGACCTGCATCATCGTGCTGAAGAAGTCCAAGACGGACAACTCAGTGCTCTTCGTCAATGCATCGGACGAGTTCAAGCGCGTTGGCAACAAGAACAAGCTCACACCGGACAACCAGCAGAACATCCTGATGGCGCTCGATGTGCGGGAGGACGAGGATCACTTCGCGAAGCTCGTTCCGAACGAGGACATCGCGGCGAATGACTACAACATCTCCATCTCGTCGTATGTCGAGGAAGAAGATACCCGCGAGGCCGTCGACATCACAGCCCTGAACGCCGAGATCGCCGAGATCGTCGCGCGACAGGCTGAGCTGCGCGTCTCGATTGACGCGATCGTCGCGGACCTGGAGGGCTCCAAGTGAGCCGTGTGGACGAGCTGATCGCCGAACACACGCCCAACGGTGTGCAGTTCCGCGCACTCGGCGACATCGCGCGATTCGTTCGCGGTAACGGCATGCCGAAGACCGATCTCGTTGATGAAGGCGTCGGCGCTATCCACTACGGTCAGATCTACACGAGGTACGGCGTCTGGGCGACCGAAACGCTCTCATTCGTGGCACCGGAGACCGCCATGAAGCTTGCGAAGGCGCAGCCGGGCGACATCATCATCACCAACACCAGTGAGAACGTCGAGGACGTCGGAAAAGCCGTTGCCTGGCTCGGTTCGGAGCCGATCGTCACTGGCGGCCACGCCACGGTGATCCAGCACGACCTCGACCCCAAGTACCTTGCATATTGGTTCCAGTCCGAGTCGTTCTCTGTGCAGAAGCGTGGGCTCGCTACCGGTACGAAAGTGATCGACGTATCGGCACGGCAGCTGGCGAAGGTGCGACTCCCCGTGCCGCCTATCGAGGTGCAGCGCGAGATCGTGGGAATCTTGGATGAGTTCACCCGGCTGGAAGCGGAGCTGGAAGCGGAGCTGGAAGCGGAGCTGGAAGCTCGGCGACGTCAGTACGAACACTACCGACAGACGCTACTCACCTTCGATGACCAGGTCCCGCGGGTTCCCCTTGGTGACATCGCGACGATCGGCACTGGGAGCCACGACACGAAGGACGCGGTCGCCGATGGCAAATTCGTCTTCTATGCGCGGGGCCGTGAGCCGCTACGACTAGACACGTTCGACTTCGACGAGAACGCCATCATCACTGCGGGTGACGGCGTGGGTGTTGGCAAGGTCTTTCACTTTGCAGCTGGGCAGTACGCGCTACATCAACGCGCCTATCGCATCGTCCCGAGCGACGGCGTGGACGCCCGCTATCTCTATCACTACCTGGTTTCAGACTTCGCTCGATACCTTGAGCGCACTTCAGTGCATGCGTCAGTGACGTCCCTGCGACGACCGATGTTCCTCAAGTATCCAGTTGCTATGCCTTCGCTTGCGACTCAACGTCGCGTCGCGGCGATTCTCGATCAGTTCGAAACGCTCGTGGGAGACCTGCGTATCGGGCTACCGGCAGAGATCTCTGCACGGCGCAAACAGTATGGCCACTATCGCGACCGGCTCTTCGCCTTTGAGGAGGCTGCCGCATGAGTGAAGCCATCGCTCGCAAGTACGATCCGATCGCGGTCTCAGCAGAGTCCACCGTCGTCGCGGAGTACATTCCAGACGTTCACGCGTCGGCCGCATACCAGTCGGAGTCGGCGCTTGAGCAGGAGCTGATCCGACTCCTCGAGTCCCAGGCGTACGAGTACATGCCGGTCACGTCCGAGGCGCAGCTCGTGGCGAACCTGCGCACCCAACTCGAGGCGCTGAACCAGATCACCTTCTCCGACAGCGAGTGGGTCGACTTCTTCGACACCAAGATTGCCGGCAAGAACGACGGCATCGTCGAGAAGACCGTGCGGATCCAGGAGGATCACGTCCAGCTCCTTAAGCGGGACGACGGATCGACGAAGAACATCACACTGCTTGACAAGCAGAACATCCACAACAACCGCCTCCAGGTCATCAACCAGTACGAGATCGGCCAGGGCGAAGGCGGTGCGAACTACGCGAACCGCTACGACGTGACCGTGCTCGTGAACGGGTTGCCGATGGTGCACATCGAGCTCAAGCGCCGGGGCGTCGACATCCGCGAGGCGTTCAACCAGATCAACCGCTACCAGCGCGACAGCTTCTGGGCCGGCTCCGGCCTGTTCGAGTACGTGCAGCTGTTCGTGATCAGCAACGGCACCCTGACGAAGTACTACTCGAACACCACGCGCACCCAGCACATCAGCGAGGGCAAGAAGCAGACCAAGGGCCGCAAGACGTCGAACTCGTTCGAGTTCACGTCATGGTGGGCGGACGCGCAGAACAAGCCGATCACCGACCTGACCTCATTCGCGAAGACGTTCTTCGCCAAGCACACACTGCTGAACATCCTGACGCGCTACTGCGTGCTCACCGCCGACCGGCTCCTGCTCGTGATGCGGCCGTACCAAATCGTCGCGACCGAGCGAATTCTGCAGCGCATCGACATCGCCACCAACTACAAACAGCTCGGCACTGTCGGCGCAGGCGGCTACGTCTGGCACACGACCGGGTCGGGCAAGACGCTGACGAGCTTTAAGACCGCGCAGCTGGCCTCCAAACTGCCGAGCGTCGACAAGGTGCTGTTCGTCGTCGACCGAAAGGACCTCGACTACCAGACGATGCGCGAGTACGACCGCTTCGAGAAGGGCGCGGCCAACTCCAACACGTCAACGGCGGTGCTGAAGAGGCAGCTCGAGGACTCGAACGCGCGGATCATCATCACGACGATCCAGAAGCTGTCGACCTTCATCAAGGCGAACAAGGGTCACGCGATCACGAACGACCACGTCGTGATCATCTTCGACGAGTGCCACCGCTCGCAGTTCGGTGACATGCACACCGACATCACCCGCGCCTTCAAGCGCTACAACCTCTTCGGCTTCACCGGCACTCCGATCTTCGCGGTCAATGCCGGCGCGGGCGGAAACCCGCAGCTCAAGACCACCGAGCAGGCGTTCGGCGAGAAGCTGCACACATACACGATCGTCGACGCGATCACTGACAAGAACGTATTGCCGTTCCGGATCGACTACGTCAACACCGTCAAGGTCGGCACCATCGTCGACAAGCAGGTGTCGGCCATCGACACCGAGAAAGCGCTACTGGCGCCGGAGCGCATCAGCCAGGTCGTGCGATACACACTGGAGCACTTCGACCAGAAGACCAAGCGTTCCTCGAGCTACGAGCACTCCGTCGTCACGAACGTCGCCGAGTCGACACGCGCCCGCCGTCAGGCGGAAGCTTTCCGTGAGCGCAAGCGTGTCCGCGGCTTCAACGCCATCTTCGCAACCGCCTCGATTGATGCGGCGCGTCGCTACTACAACCACTTCCAGATCCAGCAGGAAGCACTCCCTGCCGACCGGCGCCTGAAGATCGGTTTGATCTACTCCTACGGTGCGAACGATGCCAGCGACGACGGCATCCTCGACGACGAGGCCTTCGACACCGATGCGCTGAGCACGGATGCGCGCAGCTTCCTCGAAGACGCAATCCAGGATTACAACGACATCTTCGGGACGAGCTACGATACCAGCGCAGACAAGTTCCAGAACTACTACAAGGACCTCTCGCAGCGGCTGAAGAACCGCGAGCTCGACCTCGTCATCGTGGTCAACATGTTCCTCACCGGCTTCGACGCCACGACTCTCAATACGCTCTTCGTAGACAAGAATCTGCGGGCGCACGGCCTGATCCAGGCGTACTCGCGCACCAACCGCATCCTCAATTCGGTCAAGACGTACGGCAACATCGTCGCCTTCCGTGACCTTGAAGAGGAGACCAACGCCGCCCTCGAGTTGTTCGGCAATAAGGACGCCCGCGGAGTCGTGCTCCTCAAACCCTTCGGCGACTACTACGGCGAATACGCGGAGAAGGTCGACGAACTCCTGACATCGTTCCCGCTGGGGCAGCAGATCATCGGAGAAGCTGCGCAGAAGGAATTCATCCAGCTGTTCGGGCAGATCCTGCGGCTTGAGAACATCCTGACTTCGTTCGATGACTTCGCCGGGCACGAGATTCTCACCGAGCGTCAGGGGCAGGACTACCGCAGCGTCTACCTCGACCTGTACGCCGAGTTCCGCAAGGTCAAGGACACGAACAAGGAACACATCAACGACGACGTCGTGTTCGAGATCGAGCTGATCAAGCAGGTCGAGATCAACGTCGACTACATCCTGATGCTCGTTCAGAAGTACCGCAGCCAGCACGGCGACGGCGAGGACAAGGAGATCCGCGCCGAGATCTCCCGTGCCGTCGACGCCAGCCCGACACTGCGCAACAAGAAGGACCTCATCGAAGCCTTCGTTGACTCCGTTTCCGTCGACGGCGCCATCGACGAGGAGTGGCAGGCGTTTATCGCGGCCAAGCGCGAGGCCGAGCTCGAGGCCATCATCGAGGACGAGCGGCTCCGCGCCGACGCCACTCGTGCATTCATCGAGATCGCGTTCCGCGACGGCGCGCTCCGCACGACCGGCACAGCGATCACCAAGGTGCTTCCGCCTGCCTCCCGATTCTCTGCCGATGGCGGCCACGGCGAGAAGAAGCAGCGCGTGATCGAAAAGCTCGGGTTGTTCTTCGAGCGGTTCTTTGGATTGAGCTCAAACGGAGGTAATGAGTGACCAAGTCGATGATGACGGGTGCCCGCTGGGTACGTGCGGCTCTGCAGGTGAACCCATACGGGTACGAAGGCAAGAATGCCCCGTCGACTGCGTACACGAGCGAAGCCGACTACAACAAGGCGCTCCTTGATGAGTGCGAAGCGCTCAAGATCGAGATGATCGCGATCACGGACCATTGGAAGGTCGACTCGGCGCTGCAGCTCATTGAGGACGCGGCAAGTCGCGGCATTGTAGCTCTTCCCGGGTTCGAAGCGAATTCCGCCGAAGGCATCCACCTCCTCGTCATCTTTGACGTTGACACGAAGGCTTCGGTGGTGAACGCCGCGATTGGCATGTGCGGGGTCGCTCCCGGTTGCGCGAACGGAACCACGGGTGCCTCGTTTAAGGACATCCTCGACAAGATGACGGAACAAGGCGCCCTGGTCATCCCTGCGCACGTGAATGTTCCGAATAGCGGCATGCTGACCGGCCGGGGTGGGCAACCGCTTGTGACGATGGTGAAGGCCCCCAACCTCCACGCGATTGCTGTCACACCCAGTCAGCCGAACGGCACTGACCAGCAGGCGATTATCAACGGGACTAAGCCCTACGACCGTAAGCATCCGCTCGCGGTGATCTACTCCGACGACGTGATGCGACCGGCTCATCTGCAGGCCGCTGGAGCCAGCTCCTGGTTCAAGGTGAGCAGCCTCTGTGTGGATAGCTTGAAGCTGGCCGTACGAACCCCTGAGACTCGGGTCTCGCTGGACGACCCGGTCTCCGAGCCTCGCTCTGCGCTCAAGGAAGTCTCCTGGATCGGCGGCTTCCTCGACGGGGTGACGATCCCCTTCTCCGATGACCTGACTGCGCTTATTGGAGGGCGTGGCACCGGAAAGTCCACTGCGATCGAGAGCATCCGGTTTGCGTTGGGTCTCACGCCGATCGGAGCTGAAGCCAAACGCGACCACGACAGCATTATCAGCGGCGTGCTGAAGTCTGGCACGGTCGTCAAGCTCTCTGTTGAGACCGCGTCACCCGCGGTGAGAAACTTCACAATCGAGCGATCGGTCAACAACCTGCCCGTGGTCAAGGACGAGAGCGGGTCCGTCACCAACCTTCAGCCGAGCGACATCATCGCGAGTGTCGAGATCTTCGGCCAGCACGAACTCGCCGAACTCACTAACGACAGCTCCAAAGTGGCAAGCATGCTGCAGCGGTTCCAGGGCAGTGGGCATCTGACGACAGAGCATCGCGAAACCCTGGACGCACTCAAAGAGAATCGCGAGAAGTTGAGTCGCGCGGAGGAGAGCCGTGCTCAGCTTGAGGACGAGCTGTCTGATATTCCGCGTCTCGAGGAGCAAGTCCAGCACTACACGGACACCGATGTACCTACGCGGCTCAAGGAAGTGACTCGTCTGAGCCAGGACGAGGCCATCTTCAAGGAAGCCAAAGACCGAGTCGTCTCTGCGCAGGACGCACTCACGACGCTCACGGACGATCAGTTGGTCGCGAAGGTGGGGGCGGCGTTCGAGAACATCGATGATTCCCCGCAGGTTGAGATCCTGAAGCGTGCGGAGGAGGCGTCTGCGGCACTAGCGAAGAAACTGGGCGAACTCGCTGTCGAAGCTCGACAGGCGTTTCTGGACGCTGAGGCCGCGATCGGCAGCGCTGAAACCGCTTGGACCGACACGGTCCGCGAGCAGCGAGATGAGCACGCTGAAGTTCTTCGGAAGCTCGTCGAGGAGGGCCTCGAGCCAACTAAGTACCTTGTGACGAAGAAGGCGCTGGATGATCTGAAGGCGAAGGAGTCCCGCCGCGCCGGCATTGCAAAGACGATCAAGGATCTACTCTCGGAGCGGAAGACTCTCCTCCAGACGCTCGCGGATCACGAAAACGCGCGAGCAAAGGCTCTGACAGAAGCGGTCCGCGCGGCAAACGCCGCGACGGGCGGGGTCGTGATCGTGAAGCCCATTGCTGCGAAGGACCGTGGTCACATCAAGACGCTCATTGAGCAGTCGATATCTGGCCAGCGCACTCGCATCATGGCGGCGATTGATCTGGACGGATTCTCGACCCGAGCATTCGTGGACGCCGCTCGAAAGGGCGAGGCGGAGCTGAACGCGCAGTTCTCGGTCAGTGGGGCACAGGCGCGAGCACTCCTCGAAGCGGGCGAACCACTCCTTCGGCAGCTCGAGGAACGCTCCGTCGGGCAAGCCGTCGAAGTGCAGCTCGATGTCCAGGCTGGCTCTGGAACTCGTGAGTTCAAGCGGATGGACGACCTTTCCAAGGGTCAGCGAGCGACAGCGCTACTTCTGTTGCTGCTCGGGGCGTCCAACGCGCCGCTGATCATTGACCAGCCGGAAGACGACCTCGACAACCGGTTCGTGTACGACGGCATCGTGAGCAACCTCCGCGGCCTCAAGGGGAAACGTCAGATCATTGCGAGTACGCATAATGCGAACGTCCCGGTCCTCGGTGACGCTGAGCTGATTGTGGCGCTCGAAGGTGACGGTCAGCACGGCCGTCCTGCAGCCGACGGAATCGGCTCCCTCGATGACGTCGCCATTCGATCGCACGTCGAGAACGTGCTTGAGGGTGGACCGGCCGCTTTCAATGCTCGCCAGCACCTCTACGGCTTCTAGCTATGCGCCAGTCGCGGGCCGAATTGTCACGCCGGAGCCCATAATGGCGACCCGCATCGTTTCCTGGTTCATCTTCAATCGTTCAGCGACCTGCGATAGCGACAGCCCGGAGTTGTACAGCCGGGCCGCCTCACTCACCTGCTCCGACGTCAGCGGCCGCCGTCGCACGACCACGCTGTTCGCCCGCAGGATGCCGAGGATCGTGGACTTGGCGACGCCGTACGCTTCCGCGAGGGCTGTCGACGTCTCGCCCGCTTTGTATCGCTCGATCACCGCAGTGCGAGCTTCATCGCTCAGGCGCGTCCACTTCCGGCGGGAAGCGGTGGTTTCGCCAGGTGTTCGAACATCGGCGGAATCACGCAGGATTCGGCGCATCGCGGCCGTCGTGACCCCTGTTTCCGAATTTGTGGAACAGAGGTAAACAAGGCCGACAGAAAAGCCCCGGTGATCCTCGGATCACCGGGGCTTCGTCGTTCCCGCGGGCGATGTCGGATGCCCGCCCTAAGGTGGGGCCGTGGGCGCGATGAACGAGCTGATCAACACGACCGTGATCCGGGATCTGGCCGAGCGGATCGCCGCGGTGTCGCCGTCGGCGGAGGTGGCGGCGCTGACCGACATCGGCGCCGAACGCCTGGCGCCGCTCAGCCTTCGCGAGCGCACTGACCTTGTCGCCGGGGCCCTCGATCAGGCGGTGCCGACCGATCTCGCAGCCGTGGTGCGGGAGATGCTCGCGGACCCGGGATTCGAGGGGTGGGCGGTCTGGCCCGTCGGCGAGGCCGTGACCACGCGGGCGCTGGAGGCGGGGACCGACAAGGCGTTCGACGAGGCGATGGCGCTGATGGCCGCATTGACCGGCCGTCTGACGGCGGAGTTCCCGATCCGGCGCCTGCTGGAGCGCGACCTGCCGCGCGCGCTCGCGATCATCGAGTCCTGGACGACCAGCGACGACGAGCACGTGCGTCGCCTCGCGAGTGAGGGCACCCGCGCGTACCTGCCGTGGGCGATCCGTGTGCGCGCCCTGCTGGCGGATCCGGAGGCGACCCTGCCGATCCTGGATGCGCTGTATCGGGACCCGAGCGAGTACGTGCGGCGCTCGGTGGGGAACCATCTGAACGACCTCAGCCGGCACGCGCCCGACGTGGTCGTGGCGACCGCGGCGCGATGGCTGGCGGCGCCGGAGCCGACGACCGCGGCCGTGGTGAGGCGCGGGCTGCGCTCGCTGATCAAGAAGGGCGACCCCGCCGCGCTCGCCCTGCTCGGCTTCGCGCCCGCACGGCTGACGGTGGGGGAGATCGACCTCGCCCAGACGACCGTCGAGTTCCCGGGCGCGATCGACCTGCGCTTCACCGTCGCCAACGAGGGGCCCGAGGCGGCCGCGGCGGCCGTCGACTACGTCGTCCACTACGTGAAGGCGAACGGATCGCTCGCGCCGAAGGTGTTCAAGCTCGCCACCCGGACGCTGGCGCCGGGGGAGCGGGTGGCCTTCACCAAGCGCCACGAGCTGCGCCCCATGACCACCCGCGTCCACCATCCGGGCGAGCACGCCGTGCAGGCGCAGGTCAACGGCGAGCGCCACGGGTGGGCGGCATTCGGGCTGCGCTTCGGCGAATGAGCCCCGCGTCGGGGCATGGGCAGTTCGACCCGCGTGCCGGCCGGGAACCGGACACCCTGGGGTCTCATGCGGTCGATAGGGTGCGTCCGTCCGGTGACCACCGGATCCCCACACCGCTCTCAAGGAGACCCCTCGTGAAGCTACGCCTCGCGTCCGCCCTCGCGGTCGTCCTGGTCGGATCGACGGCCGTCGCCGTCCCCGCCAGCGCCGCCCCCAAGGACCATTCGCTCGACCTCACCCTGCTCGCCACCACCGACCTGCACGGCAACGTCGCGAACTGGGACTACTTCAACGACCGCGCCTACGCCGACAAGGCCGGCGACTCGGTGGGGCTGGCCTCGGTGGCGTCGGTGGTCGACGCGGTGCGCGCCGAGGAGGGTGAGGACAGCGTGCTCGTCGTCGACAACGGCGACGCCATCCAGGGCACGCCGCTGAGCTACTACTACGCCGTCCAGGAGCCGGTGGAGCAGAGCGGCGCGACCCACCCGATGGCCGCCGCCTATGACGCCATCGGGTACGACGCGCAGGTCGTCGGCAACCACGAGTTCAACTACGGCCTCGACACTCTCGGCGCCTACCGCGACGCGCTCGACTTCCCGCTGCTCGGCGCGAACGTCCTCGATCTCGAGACCGGCGAGCCCGCGCTCGAGCCGTACACGATCGTCACCAAGCACGTGAAGGGCAGCAAGCCGGTGAAGGTCGGCATCCTGGGCCTCACGACCCCGGGCTCTGCCATCTGGGACAAGGGCAACGTCGAGGGCCGCCTGGCCTTCGAGGACATGGTCGAGACCGCCAAGACCTGGGTGCCGCGCGTGAAGGCCGCCGGCGCCGACGTGGTCGTGGTGCTGTCGCACGCGGGCGTGGGCGCCTCCTCGTACGACGAGTCGATCGCCGCGCCGGAGAACCCCTCGGACGTCATCGCGCGCACCGTGCCGGGCATCGACGTCATGGTCGTCGGGCACACGCACCAGGACAAGCCCTCGCAGATCGTCACCAACGAGGTCACGGGCGACGAGGTGCTGCTCACGCAGCCCTACCGCTGGGGCTCCACCGTGTCGCGGGTCGACATCGACCTCCAGAAGATCAAGGGCAAGTGGGACGTCCAGGGAACCCAGGCCAGCGCGATCCGCACCAAGGACTACCCGCAGTCGCCCGAGATCCTCGATCTCATCGCCGACCAGCACAACACGACCGTCGCGTACGTGAACCAGGTCGTCGCGCACTCGACCCAGGAGCTCTCGGCCGTCACCTCGCGCTACGAGGACACCCCGATCATCGACTTCATCCAGCAGGTGCAGACCGAGACGGTGGACGCCGCGCTGGCCGACACCGCGTACGCCGACCTCCCCGTGCTGTCGATCGCGGCGCCGTTCTCGCGCACCGCCGTCTTCCCCGCGGGTGACGTCTCGGTGCGCGACATCGCCGGGCTCTACATCTACGACAACACGCTGCACGCGGTCACCATGACCGGCGCACAGGTGAAGGACTACCTCGAGTACTCGAACAAGTACTTCGCGCAGGTGCCCGCCGGGACGTCGTTCGATCCCGCTGCGCACACCGGGGCGGGCAGCACGCCCGACTACAACCTCGACATCGTCGCCGGCGTGACGTACTCGGTCGACCTGTCGCAGCCGGTCGGATCGCGCATCTCGGGCCTCACGCTCGCCGACGGATCCGCGCTGGCCGACGACGCGCAGGTCGTGGTCGCCGTCAACAACTACCGTCGCTCCGGCGGCGGCGGCTTCCCCCACATCGCCTCGGCGCCGCTGGTCTACGACGAGCAGAAGGAGATCCGCCAGCTGCTCATCGACTGGGCCCAGGCGAAGGGCACGATCGACCACGCCGACTTCTGGCAGCCTTCGTGGGAGCTCACCGTCGCGGGTGCCCCCATCGGCTGATCCGTCGCCCTCTGTGACCGAGGCCCGTCCCGTGCGCGACGGGCCTCGGCTGACGCGGCCGGGCGAACGCGGCGGTGTCAGGCCGTGGCATCCCGCGGCGGGTTGTGCATGAACTCCAGGCGGATGCCGTCGTCGTCCTCGACGAACGAGGCGTAGTAGCGCGAATTGAAGCGCTCGTAAATCTTCGGATCGCGCACCGCCGTCCAGCCCGCCGCGAGGGCGACCGCGTGCAGGCGCTCGACCTCGTCGCGCGAGTCGACCGCGAAGGCGAGGTGCTGCCATCCGACCCGGCCGTGCACGTGCGGGCCCGAGCCCGGCTCGCGGGCGGGCCGGAGGATGAGCTCGACATCGCCCTCCCGCCACCACGACACCGAGTCGTCGGCGTCGGATCTCTCGAAGCCGAGGGCCTGCATGATCGGATCGAACCGCGCGATCCCGCGGGCGAGGTCGTCGACGGTGATCCCCAGATGATCGAAGACGGGCATGGGGCGAGCCTAGACACCTCGACGTTCGCGCCGCCGGCGCGACGCGGCACGGCGGTTAGCCTCTGGATATGGAGAAGATCAAGATCGAGAACGGCGCGTCGTACACGCTCATCGCGCGCTCCGATCCCGCCACCGGGCAGCAGGATCACCGTTGGGTCGGCGACAACGGCCACGAGATCGAGCTGACCGAGGACGAGGCCGCCGAACTCCGTCGGGGCTGAGGCCCGGGCGGCGCGTGCCGCTCAGCAGGAGCGGAGACCGCGTCGGAGAGGATGGGAGCATGGCTCTCAGACGCGGTCGACAGATGATCGAGAGCGTGCGCCGGGCGATCCACGCCGACACCTCCGAGCGCACGCTGACCGCGGCGGTGCCGATCATCGACGACTCGACGGTCGTGCGGGTGATCGACCTCGCCATGCGCGTCGCCGAGGTGATGCTGTCGGTCGGCGCCTCGGCGAAGGAGGTCGTGCTGGCCGCGCTGCGCATCACGCGCGTGTACGGCCTCGCAAGCGTGCACGTCGACGTCACCTTCAACTCGGTGACCATCTCCGACCACCGCCACGGCGAGGACTGGCCCATCACGCTGATGCGCGTGGTGCGCTCGGCGGTGCCGGATCACGCGAAGCTGCAGGCGCTGCAGACCCTGGTGCGCGACGTCGAGGCGGGGCTCGACCTGGACGAGGCCCGTGCGCGCTTCCACCAGATCCGGCGGCGGCCGTTCCGGTATCGCCCCTCGATCGTTATGCTCTCGCAGGCGCTGCTGGCGGTCGGCGTGGGCGTGATGTTCGGCGCCTCGCCGACGATCCTCGTGGTCACCTTCGCCGCGGCACTGGCCGTGGCCCTGACCCAGGCGGGGCTCGCCCGCCTGCAGGTGCCGCTGTTCTTCAGCCAGATCGCCGGGGCGCTCGTCCTGACGGTGCTGACCGTCGTCACGGCGATGCTCGCCAGCGCGGGGATCGAGCCGTTCGTCGATGTGCGCGCCGCGATCGTGGTGTCCTCGGGCATCGTTCTGATGCTCGCCGGGCTCGCGGTCGTCGGGGCCGCCCAGGACGCCATCGACGGGTTCTCGCTCACGGCGGGAGGCCGCATCCTCGAGCTCACCGTGCAGACGCTCGGCGTGGTGCTCGGCATCGTCATCGGCCTCGAGCTCGCGCGGGCGCTCGGCATCGGCATGGAGGCCCCGAGCGAGGCGCTGCCGCTCGGCCCGCTTCCCGGGCAGTTCACGGGCGCGGTCATCGTGGCCATCGCCGTGGCGATGTTCAACGGCGCGGGGCTGGGCATCATCGCGGTGAGCGCGGTGCTCGGAGTCATCGCGTGGGCGGGCTTCGCGGTCGCCAGCGCGGCCGGCTTCGCCCAGGCTCCCGCGAGCTTCGCGGGAGCCTTGATCGCCAGCATCGTCGGCGCGGTCATGGCCCACCACCTGCACGTGCCCTCGGTGGCCGTGACGACCGCGGCCATCGTGCCGCTCGTGCCGGGAGCGGTCGTCTTCCGCGGCCTGCTCGGGCTGGTGGAGTCGGCGGGCGACACCGGCGACATCCTGTCGGCGGCGTCGACCCTCACCACCGCGGGCATGGTCGGCATCGCGCTCGCCGCGGGCGCGACGCTCGGCCTCTTCGCGGGATCGCCGCTCGGCCGCACGCTGGGGGATCTGCGGGTGCTCCGCCGGATGCAGCCCCGTCCGACGGCGGGCGGTGCGCGTCTGATCGTCGGGACCGCTCCCACGAGCGCGTCCCGCGGCGAACGGGGCGGCGCCTAGTCAGCCGCGGGGCGGCTCGCCGCCCGGGCCCCCGGGGCCGCCGCCCATGCCGCCGGCGGTGGGCGCTGTCGCGGTGTCCACCCGGACCGTGAGCGACGCCGTGTACCCGGAGGTCGCGTCGCCGGTGACCGTCGCGATCTGCAGGGCGCCGCCGTCGTCGCCGAAGATGCCGTCGCTCACGATCGACGTCTGGGCGAGATTCCGCGCGGATCCGCTGTATGCCGCCCCCGCGTAGACCGGTGTCAGCGCGCTCTCGGGGAGGGCCAGCTGCGAGGTCGCGATGGCGTTCGCCGAGTCGTCGATCGCGTCGACATCGGGGTAGACCTCGAAGTGGATGTGCGTCCACCGCCCGGCGTAGCAGCCGGGGACCACGGACGTGAACGTCACCTGCCCGTCGGCGTCGGCCGTCTGGACGCCCCGCAGCCACGTCCGATCCTCGACGCCCTCCGAGTACATCGAGTACCGGCCGAGCGCGTCGCAGTGCCAGGCGTAGACCGCCGCCCCGGCGAACGGCGCATCGCCGTCGGCCATGTCGGTCAGTCGCAGGGTGAAGGTCAGGGGCACGCCATCGACCGGATCGGAGCCGCCGACGTCGGTGCGGATGTCGCTGCGGACGATGCCGGACTCGGCGAGCACGTCGGGACCGTTCGAGCCGTCGCCCGGGTACGGGCCCGCCGTCTCGTCGGGGATCTCGCCGCTCGGGAGGGCCGTCGGATCGGTCGGCGCCGATGTCGGATCGGCGGTCGGAGTGGCGGTCGGGGTCGTGGTCTTCGAGGCGCCGGTCGCGGCCGGAGCGCATGCGGCGAGCACCGCCGCGCCCGCGCCCAGCCCGAGCACGCCGAAGATGGCCCGCCGCGAGAGCAGGGTGCGCAGGTCGAAGCCCGCGCCCTGGTCGACGACCTCGTCGTCGGGGCGCACGAGAAGCCTGCCCTCGTAGCTCGGCCCCTGTGGGGTGCGGTCGGGTTCGGGGATGCGGTTCGCCATGACGGCGATCCTCTCGCCGCCGCTGCGGAGCGCCCGGTGCGGCGGATATGAGGTCGCTATGACGCGGGCGCGACCGACTCGGCCAGCGCGACGATGATGCCCGCAGGCCCCCGGAGGTAGCACAGGACGTACTGATCCTCGAAGGGCGTGACCTCGCCGATCAGCTCGCCGCCGTGGGCGCGCAGGCGCTCGACGGTGTCGCGCACGTCGTCGACCTCGAACATGGCGCCCGGTAGGTCTTCGACGACCACCGAGACGTGGTCCATACGGAGAGTGGCCATGGCTTGACGATAGGACGTCGCGGAGCCGGATGGCAGGGGCTCGACCGTACGGGAACCGCCTGCACTTCCAGGATACCCCGGGGGAGGGGCCTTGCCGCAAGGCCCCGGTCGTGAGGCAGAATGGCGCGTTCCCGAAAGCCTGGAGGCGCGCCGTGCTGCCCTTTTCCCTCGAAGCCCACCCCGCCAAATCCGCCCCCGCCCTCATCGCCGAAGACGTCGCGCAGTTCGCGCGGATCGGCGACTCACTCGCCCGCCAGATCGCCGGGCTCCAGCTCCGCCTCGACGAGCAGCGCCGAGCGCCGGGAGGGCGCGGCCAGGCGGCGCTCGATCGCGACCTCGAGATCCATCGCCTCACCGCACGGCTGCGGATGCTGCGACGGTTCGGGCTCGATCTCTGTCTCGGCCGGATCGTCGGCGACCAGGGCACCCTCTACATCGGCCGGCTCGCGCTGACCGACGACGCGGGGGATCCGCTGCTGGTCGACTGGCGCGCGCCCGCCGCCGAGCCGTTCTTCGGGGCGACCCACGCCCAGCCGATGGGGCTGATCACGCGCCGGCGCTATCGCTGGGACGGCGACCTCATCACCGACTACTGGGACGAGGCCTTCACCCCCGAGGCGCTGGCCGCGGGTGCCGCCCTCGATGACCAGTCGGCGTTCATCGCGAGCCTCGGCACCAGCCGCTCGCCGCGGATGCGCGACGTGCTCGGCACGATCCAGGCCGATCAGGACGCCATCATCCGCGCGGGATCCGACGGTGCGCTGGTGGTCGACGGCGGTCCCGGCACCGGCAAGACCGTCGTCGCGCTGCACCGCGCCGCGTATCTGCTCTACGCCGACCCGCGTATGCAGGCCGGGCACGGGGGTGTGCTGTTCGTCGGGCCCTCGCAGGCATATGCCGACTACGTCGCCGACATCCTGCCCGGACTCGGCGAGGAGGGCGTGCGCATCGCGACGCTGCGGGACCTGGTGCCGGAGGGGCGCGGCGCCGTCGAGGAGACGGATCCCGCCGTCGCGCGCCTGCTGGCGGATGCTCGTCTGATCGATGCCGTCGAGGCGGCGGTGCGGCTGCGTGAGCGGCCGCCGACCCGCGCCGCCGTGATCGACACGCCCTGGGGCGATGTCCGCGTCAGCACGGCCGACTGGGAGGAGGCGTTCGGCGCGATCGATCCCGCGGCGACCCACAACGAGGGGCGCGGTCAGGCCTGGGACACCCTGCTTGCCACCCTGACCGAGCGGGTCGAGGCCGTCGTCGTGCGGGACGGCGACGACGGCGGCGACGGCGGGGACCGCTGGGCGGACGAGGGCTGGGGCGACGCCGGCTCGACCGCGTGGGACGACGAGCGCCGCGCCGAGGACCGCGACGACGACCAGTTCGACGCCTACGGCCTCGACGGCGGCGACGGCGACGCCGCGGTGCGCCAGGCGCTGGCCGAGAATCCGCAGCTGCGCGCGGTGTTCGATGCGGCATGGCCGCTGCTGGACCCCGTCGCCCTTGTGCGCGCACTGCGGAGCGACCCCGCCCTGCTCGCCCGCGTGGCCCCGTGGCTGGCGGGCGACGAGGTGGCGGCCCTGCAGCGCCCGGCCGGGGCGCCGTGGAGCCGCGGAGACCTGCCGCTCCTGGATGCCGCACGCCTGCGGGTGGGCGATCCGGACGCGGCGATCCGGCGGCGCCGGGCCGAGGCCGAGGCGGCCGCCGAACGCGCCGAGATGGACGACGTGGTGTCCCATCTCATCGCCAGCGACGACTCGGACATGAAGATCATGTCGATGCTGCGCGGACAGGATCTGCGCTCGACGCTCGCCGTCCCCGCGGTCGCGACCGCTCCGGGCGATCCGCTGGCAGGGCCCTTCGCGCACATCGTCGTCGACGAGGCGCAGGAGCTGACCGACGCGGAGTGGCGGATGCTGCTGCGTCGCAACCCGCAGCGATCCTTCACGGTGGTCGGCGATCGCGCGCAGGCGCGGCACGGGTTCCCCGAGACGTGGGAGGAGCGTCTCGCCCGCACCGGTCTCCGGCACGTGACGATGACCGCGCTGACCGTCAACTACCGCACGCCGGAGGAGGTCATGGCCGCGGCGGCGCCGGTGATCCGCGCGGCCTTCCCCGGAGCGAATGTGCCCACATCGATCCGCTCGAGCGGGATCCCCGTGCGGCGCGGTGCGGTCACCGAGCGCGACGCGATCCTGACCGAATGGCTCGCGGCGCACGAGGAGGGGGTGGCCGTCGTGATCGGGGACCCGTCGTTCGGCGGCACCGAGCGGGTGCGGTCGCTCGACCCGCTCGAGGCGAAGGGGCTCGAGTTCGATCTGGTGGTGCTGAGAGAGCCGGATCGGTGGGGCGACGGCATCGAGGGGGCCGTCGACCGCTACGTGGCCATGACGCGCTCGACCAGGGAGCTGGTGATCCTCGGCGCCTCATAGCGCGCGAGACGGCGTCGCGCAATGCCCTGTGTGGCGCGCGGGCGACGCGGTTCGCTGGACTCACTGCAGGTGAACCCGGAAGGACACAGCCATGAGCACTCCTATGGATCGAGACCCCGCCGACCGCGACGCGCGCCGCGACGCCGACAGGCTGGCCGCGGAGCACGTGCACGACGACACCGTGGCGACCGGACGGCCGGCCCCCGACCTCGACGCCGGCCGCGGCAACGACGAGCCGACCGCCGTGCACCGCACGGCGCCGGTCGACGACCGGACGACGTCGGGCGACCGCACTTCCTCGGGCCGACTGGTCGAGGACCACGCGACGACGGACGACCCGGCCGTGGTGGGGTCGTCGCCCGAAGCCGCTCGCGCCGCGCGGCATGAGGTCGTCGCTCGCGAGAAGGAGGAGTTCGGCGGCATGAAGTTCGGCTCGGCCTTCTTCGGCTGGCTGAGCGCGATGGGCATGACCGTCCTGCTCACGGCGCTCGTCGCCGGCGCCGGTGCGGCCCTCGGCCTCGGCTCGCAGATGGACACCGAGGAGGCCGCGCAGGAGAACGCGGGCACGATCGGCATCGTCGGCATCATCGCCGTGGCCGTGATCCTGCTGGTCTCGTACTACTGCGGCGGCTACGTCGCGGGACGCATGTCGCGCTTCAGCGGCGCCAAGCAGGGCATCGCCGTGTGGCTCTGGGCCCTCGTGGTGGCGATCGTGGTCGCGATCATCACGGCCATCGCCGGCGCCCAGTGGAACATCCTGGCCAACGTCAACACCTTCCCGCGCCTGCCGTTCAATGAGGGCGAGTTGACCACCGCGGGGATCATCACCGCCGTCGCCGCCCTTGTGCTCAGCCTCGTCGGGGCGATCCTGGGAGGCCTCGCGGGCATGCGCTACCACCGCCGCGTGGACCGCGCGGGCTTCGGGCGCTGACCGCACCACACGGCATGACGCACACGGGACCGCTACGTACGGGACCGACACGGAGGGAGCGACGATGACCGTGAAGCTCAACGAGGCCGCCCTGCGGCACGCGCGCAAGCTGATCCGGGACGGCGAGGTGGTGCGCGACGAGCGCGACGCGTGGAGCGAGCACGCGCTGCCGGCCCGGAAGGAGACCGCGTGGCGCGAGGAGCACGGCTGGGACGCCTACGCGCGCTGGCACCTCGGGATCGACACCGAGGCCAACGAGGAGACGAAGGCGCGGTTCGAGTTCCCGGTCGGCGACTACGGCAAGGTGCACCGCTGCGCGGTCATCTCGGCCGAGTCGCGGGCGGCGCAGTACGACCACACCGAGATCGCGAAGGCCGCCAAGGAGCTGCTCGAGCTGATCGACGCCGACTGAGCCGCGCGGCTCAGTCGGCGGGCCGGGCCGCGAGCGCGGCGCGCAGGGCGTCCTCGGCGTCGGCGCCCGCGTGCGCGGCCTCGGCGTTGGAGGCGGCCACCGCCTGGACGATCTCGGAGCGCTGGATGCGGGTCTCACGTGGGGCGTTGATGCCGACGCGGATGGAGTCGCCCTTGATGTCGAGGATCGTCACCTCGACGTCATCGCCGATCAGCACGCTCTCGCCGATCCGCCTCGTCAACACCAGCATCGTTTCAGACTATCGGCCAGGACGCCCCGAATGGTCAGGGGCGCGCGCGTGCCCCCGACACGCCGGCGTGATCCGGCAGTCGGGGGCACCGCGGCGTCAGGCGGGGAGGCTGAGGCCCGCCTCGTCGCGCACAACGCCGACCGTCTCGATCGCGAAACCGCCCGCGGTGGCCTCGTTGTACGACAGGACCGGGATGCCGTCGGCCTGAGCCGAGACGAGGCGGCGCACCGCCGGGCGCAGCGTCGGCGCGCAGACCAGGACCGGCTCGCCCACGGCCGGGTCGAGCTCGGCGACCGCCTGCTGCAGCGACCGGATCACCGCATCCAGCCGCGAGGGGTCGAGCACGATGTGCGTGCCGTCCTCGCCGTGCCGGAGGGCCTCGAGCATCGCCTGCTCGAGCAGCGGGTTGATCATGATCACGTGCAGCGTGCCCTCCTGCGCGAAGCGCGCGGAGATCGCGGGCCCCAGCGCCGCACGGGCGGCCTCGATGAGGCCCTCCGGATCGGTCGACGCCTTGGCACGCAGCGCCAGCGCCTCGTAGATGCGCGCGAGGTCGTTGATCGGCACCCGCTCGGCGAGCAGGCCCGTGAGCACCCTCTGGATCTCGGCGAGCGAGAGCAGCGCGGGGGAGAGCTCGTCGACGGCGGCGGGGCTGACCTGCTTGAGCGCGTCGGTGAGCTGACGGACGTCCTCGCGGCTGAGCAGCCGGGCGGCGTTGACCTGCACGATGTTCGACAGGTGCGTGACGATCACGCTGGCACGGTCGATGACCGTCGAGCCCGCGAGCTCGGCGCTGTGGCGCATGCCCTGCGGGATCCACTTGCCCTCCAGCCCGAAGACCGGATCCAGCACCGAGGGGCCGGGGAGCGCATCGAGGCCGCCGCCCAGGGCGAGCACCGACCCGGGCGGGGCGACGCCGCTGCCGGCCTCCACCCCCGAGATGCGGATCGAGTAGGTGGACGGCGACAGCTCGACGTTGTCGCGCGTGCGCACCGGCGGGACCACGAATCCGAGGTCCAGCGCGATCTTCCGCCGCAGCGCCTTCACGCGGGCGAGCAGGTCGTCCGGGCCGCCGGTGACGAGGTCGACCAGGTTCGGCGCCAGCATGATCTCGAGCGCATGCACGCGCATGCGCTCGATCAGGTCCTCGGGGCGATCCGACGGCGCGGGCACCGCGACGTCCGGCTGCTCGGCCTCTGCGCGGCGCTCGGTCGCCTTGATGCGCTGGGCCACCAGCAGCAGGGCCGCGCCGATCGCCACGAAGGGCACCATCGGCATGCCAGGGATCAGCGCCAGGCCGATCGCCGCGCAGCCCGTGATCGTCAGCGCCGTCCGCGACTGGGTCAGCTGCGACGAGGCCTCGTGGCCCATGTCGTGGTCGGCGTTCGAGCGGGTGACGATCATGCCGGTCGAGACGGCCATCAGCAGCGCGGGGATCTGGGTGACGAGCCCGTCGCCCATCGTCAGGATCGCGTAGGTGTTCAGGGCCTCGTCGATGGCCATGCCGTGCGAGATCATGCCGATCGCGATGCCGCCGACGATGTTGATGACGATGATGACGATGCCCGCGATCGCGTCGCCCTTGACGAACTTCGAGGCGCCGTCCATCGCGCCGTAGAAGTCGGCCTCGGCCGCCACCTCGGCGCGCCGGGCACGTGCCTCGGCGTCGGTGATGAGACCGGCGTTGAGGTCGGCGTCGATCGCCATCTGCTTGCCCGGCATGGCGTCGAGCGTGAAGCGCGCGCCCACCTCGGCCACGCGCTCGGCGCCCTTGGTGACCACCACGAACTGGATGACGACGAGGATGAGGAACACAACGGCGCCGATGATGACGGATCCGCCGACCGCGATCTGGCCGAACGCCTCGATCACCTGCCCCGCGTGCGCCTCGCCCAGGATGAGGCGGGTGGAGGCGACGTTCAGGCCCAGCCGGAACAGCGTCGCCACGAGCAGCAGCGACGGGAACACCGAGAAGTCGAGGGGCTTCTTCGCGAACATCGTGGTGAGCAGGATCACCAGCGCCAGCATGATGTTCAGGATGATCAGCAGGTCCAGCAGCCACGGCGGCACGGGCACCACCAGCAGCATGACGATGCCGACCACGCCGATCGGCACGGCCAGGTTCTTCAGCAGGGACTTCATGCGGTCCTCGTCTTCGGGGCGTCGGGGATGGTGTGCACGCCGCGGGCGGACCCGCGGCGCTTGAGAGCGTTGACGAACACGAGCACGCGCGCGACCGCCGTGTAGAGGTCGGCGGGGATCTCCTGGCCGAGCTCGCAGGCGGCATGCAGCGCGCGGGCGAGGGGGATGTCGCGCACCATGGGCACGCCCTCCTCGGTGGCCTTCTCGCGGATCCGGTCGGCCATGACGCCCGCGCCCTTGGCGACGACGCGCGGCGCGGAGCGGCCGGGTACGTAGGTGAGCGCCACGGCGACGTGCGTCGGGTTGACCATGACCACATCGGCCCCCGCCACGGCGGCGATCATGCGGTTGCGGCTCATCGCCAGCTGGCGGGCGCGGCGCTGCGAGCGGATCAGCGGGTCGCCCTCGCTGGACTTCGACTCGTCCTTCACCTCGCGCTTGGTCATCTTCGTGTGCTTCTGGTTGCGGCGCATCACGACGATCACGTCGACGATCGCGAGGGCCACACCGACCGCGACCGCCACCTGCAGCAGCGCCGCGGTCGCGCTCGCCGCCTCCGAGAGGAGGTAGCTGATCGGCTGCCCTCCGCTGGCCGAGAGCGCGGGCATCAGCCCGGCGATCACGATCCACAGGGCGCCGCCGATCGCGAGGGTCTTGAGCAGCGCCTTCGCGCCCTCCCACAGCGACTGCATCCCGAAGATGCGCCGCAGCCCGTTGACGATGTTGAACTGCTCGCCCTTGAACACGAGCGGGCGCAGGTGGATGCCGCCCTGCGCCGCCGCCGCCAGCAGCGTGGCGATCGCAACCGCGGCCAGCAGCGGGCCGAGCGTCGCGCCCATCGACTCGAGACCCGCCCCCAGCACCGCGACCGCGCGCAGGGGATCCGGCTCCTTCGCCATCGTCGAGACCGCGAGCAGCTGCTCGGTGCCCGCCGACGCGCCGGTCGCGATCGCGCTCGTCATCATGGCGCCGGCCGCCGCGATCCCGACCCAGGCCGTCAGATCCTGGCTGCGCGAGAGCCGCCCCTTGGAGCGCGCCTCGCGCATGCGCTTGTCGGTGGCCTGCTCGGTGCGTTCGCCGCTGTCGCTCATCGCACCCCCACCAGGAATCCGAAGGCGTCATCGGCGAGCCCGCCGACGATGCCGGGGAGCGTGGCGAACACGATCCCCGCGAGGCCCAGGGTGAGCAGGATCTTCAGCGGGAACCCGAGCGCGAACGCGTTCAGCGCGGGCGCCACGCGCGTGACGAGGCCGAGGCCCACGTCGGCGAGGAAGAGCACGAGGGCCAGCGGCCCGGCGATCTGGACCGACGCGAGCAGCAGCTCGCCGACCACGTCGGTGAGCAGCTCGATCGGGCCGGCGATGTCGAGCACCCCGTCGACCGGCACGGCCGTGAAGCTGCGGGCGAGGCCCGCGATGATCAGCTGATAGCCGTCCGAGGCGAACAGCAGCACCACCGCGGTCAGCTGGAACAGCCGGGTGAACTGCGCGCCGTTGACCATCGACTGGGGGTCGAACGCCTGCGCGAGCTGGAAGCCGCCGAAGACGTCGAGCAGGTTCCCGGCGGCCTGCACGGCGGCGAACACCGCCATCACCAGGAAGCCCAGCAGCGCGCCCGTCACGAGCTGCAGCACCAGCGCGCCCAGGAAGGGCGCCGTGTCGAGGCTCTGGTAGCCGGGGGCGACCGAGGTGCCGATCGCGAGCGCGAGGCCGATGCCGAGCATCGCCTTCACCCGCGCGGGGATCGCGCCGTGCGAGAACGGCGGCGCGATCATCAGGAACGCGGTGATGCGCACGGCGGCCATCATGGTCGCCTCGAGCCACGCGAAATCGACGGGGATGAACACGTCATCCGCCGAGGAGGTCGGGGATCCGGCCGAACATCTCGTTCGTGAAGGCGATGATCTCGGCGATCATCCAGTTGCCGCACACGAGCAGCGCGATGGCCACGGCGATGGCCTTCGGCACGAACGAGAGCGTGACCTCCTGCACCTGCGTGATCGACTGCAGCAGCGAGATCGCGAAGCCGACGACGAGCGCGGTGATCAGCAGGGGAGCGGCGAGCTTCGCGGCCACGATCAGCGCCTGCATGCCGATGTCGATGACCGCCTCGGGGGTCATCCCGTGCCCCCGTACGACTCGAGAAGCGATGTGATGATCAGCCCCCACCCGTCGACCAGGATGAACAGCAGGATCTTGAACGGCAGCGAGATCATCACCGGCGGCAGCATCATCATGCCCATCGCCATCAGCGCCGAGGCCACCACGAGGTCGATGATCAGGAACGGCACGAAGATGACGAAGCCGATGATGAACGCGGCGCGCAGCTCGGAGATCATGAACGCGGGGATCAGCGTGTACATCGGGACGCTGGCCGGGTCGTCGGGGTTCGGCTGATCCGCGGCCCGGGTGAGCAGCGCCAGATCCTCTTCGCGCGTGTACTGCAGCATCCATTCGCGCAGGGGCGCCTGGCCGAGGTCGAACGCCTGCTGGAAGGTGAGCCCGCCGTCCACATACGGCTGCACGGCGACCGTGTTGATGTCGGTCAGCACCGGCCACATGATGAACAGCGACAGGAACAGCGAGAGCCCCGCGAGCACCTGGTTCGGCGGGATCGAGGGCAGCGACAGGGCGTTGCGCGCCATCGCGAGCACCACGAAGATCTTCGTGAAAGACGACATCATCAGCAGCAGCGCGGGAGCCACCGACAGCAGCGTGATGCCGAGCAGGGTGAGGATCGACGTCGAGGGGGTGCCGTCGACGCCGTTGATGTCGATCGAGACGCCCTCGGTCGGCGCGGGCGTCGGCGCCACCGGGTCGGTCGGCGGCACGGGGGCCGCGTGCGCCATCGCGGGCGACAGGATCATCGACACCACCGTCACGAGCGCCGCCATCGCCACGACCACCATCGCCCGGATCGCCCACTCGGCGAGCTGAGCGCGGGGCACCCGCGGGCGCCGGAGGGCGAGCGGGAGCATGCGGCGGTGGAGGGACATCACGGTGCGGGGCGGATCAGCGACGCAGGCCGAGCGCCTGGGCGGTCTGCTGCCAGGTGGCGGGGGAGAGGATCGATCCGCGCAGCGGGTCGGCGGCGGGAGCGGCCGAGCGACGGTCGCGGCGCAGCGGCGCGGCCGTCGCCTCGGGGGCGGGCGCCGGCGGGGCCGGGGCGACGGGGTGTGCCGCGGGCTGGGCGGCGGCCTCCGCCAGGAGCTGCTCGAAGGAGGCGACGAGCTCGGACCCGGCGCGCTCATCCGGGGTCTGGGCGCGGGCGCGGTCGATGACCGAGACGCCGTTCTCGGTCACGCCGAGCACGTAGCGGGTGCCCTCGGCCTCGACGACCACGACCTGCGCCTTCGCGCCGATGCCCTGACGCGACAGCACCTGGATGCCCTCGCCCCGGCGTCGGCGGCTCGCCGCGCCCGTGCCCTTGGTGAGTCGGCGCTGCAGGTACCAGAGCACCCCGAGCACGGCGGCGAGGGAGACCGCGACGCGCAGGCCGAGCAGCAGATCGTCCAGCGTCAGACCTCGGCGTTCTCGAGGATGCGCGTGATGCGCACGGCGTAGTCCTGGTCGACCACAACGATCTCGCCGTGCGCGATCAGGCGACCGTTGAGCTTGATGTCGGCGGGCGCACCGGCCGAGCGGTCGAGCTCGACGACCGCGCCGGGCGCGAGGTCGAGCACGTCGCGCACGGCCATGCGGGTGCGGCCGATCTCGACGGTCAGGTCCATCTCGATCCCCGCGATGCGCTGCAGGCGGCGGGACGAGAGCGATCCGGTGCTGGAGGTGCGGGTGACGCGCACCGCGAGGCGGCCGATCGTGCGGCCCGTCTCGTCCTGCAGGTCGAAGATCTGCGCCTGCGGGTGCGAGAAGATGGCCGACGCATCGCCGACGCGCACCTCGCTGAGGACGCCGGGGCCGAGCGTGGCGGCGGCCGCGTCGACCGCCTCGTGCAGGCGGTCGACGAGCGACGCGTCCGGCACGCCGTCCGAGAGCGACGAGGGGTCGAGGATCAGGGCGGCGAGCTCGGCGCTCGCGTCGCCGACGTACGAGGCGATGACGGCGTCGCCGGTGTCGCCCGAGGCGTGCGAGGCCCGCGCGCTGATCTCGGCGGTCACGGGCATCCGCGATGCGAAGGCGGCCGCGACGGCGGACTCGTGGGCGGTGGGGGTCACCGGAGCTCCTCAGGATGGTCGGCGTGGGGGGAGGACGTGATCGACGTGATGACGCACGCGAGGCGCGCGCCGCTCGTGCCGACGGCGGCCGTCGCGACGGGCACATCGCCCGCGACGAGGTCGAGCGGGCGGTCGGCCGCGTGCGGCAGGTGCAGCACGTCGCCGACCGAGAGACCCAGCACGTCGGCCGGGTGCACGGGCATCGCGGCGAGGCGCACCGCGAGCTCGACGGGGGTGTCCTCGATCTGACGGCGGATCAGACCGGGCGCGTTCTGAACGGGGGCCTCGGGGCTCGCGCTGCTCAGGCGGTCGAGCACCGGACCCGCGGGCAGCATGATGCTCGCCGGCACCGAGCGCTCGGCGAGACGCAGCGAGAAGCGCGCGACGATCACGGGGTCGCCCGCCGAGGCCAGCTGCGCGAACTGCGGGCTGTACTGGATGCCCGACACGGCGAGCCCGCGGGGGAACAGCCCGCCGAGGGCGCTCGTCAGGTTCTCGAGGGCGTCGGCCATCAGGTGCCGGATCAGCGCCTGCTCGATCGGCGTCAGCGGACGCTCTTCGGCGGCGTCGACGGGGCGCCCTCCCACCATCTGGATGATCCAGGACAGGGCGGCGGTGAGGGGGAACTGCACGACGGTGCTCGGCTCGGCATCCGGAAGGGCGCACGCCACGAGCGTCGTGGTGTGGGGCAGCGAGTCGGCGTACTCGCCGTAGGTCATCAGCGAGACGTGCTCGAGCCCGACCTGCGCGCGCACGCGCGTCTTGTCGGTCAGCTGGGTCGCCCACTGTCGCGCGAACGTCTCGAACGCCATCTCCAGCGACCGGGCGTGCTCGCGCGCGAGCGTGGCGGGGCGACCGAAGTCATAGACCTCGATCCGGGGGCCCGCCTCGGGGGCCTGCGCACGCTCCTCGATCCTCACGAAGCCGACTATCGGGCGCCGGAGGGCGCGCGTAAGCGATCCGCCGATCCCGGATCGTGCGGCGTGTCTGCGATTCCCGTCAGGTGCGAGGACCCGCGCTCACCAGATCCGGGATCAGAGCGCGCACCTCCTCCGTGGCATCTGAGAGGACAACGATGTCGACGCGGCGGTTGCGGGCCAGGGCGGCGTCGTCGGTTCCCTCGGCGACGGGCCGCTCGGAACCGAACCCGACCGCCTGCACGTGGGCGCCGGACAGTCCGCCGCGCTCGACGAGGTGGCGCAGCACCTGGGTCGCGCGGCCCGAGGAGAGCTCCCAGTTCGTGGGGAAGGGGGCCGAGGACTGGCGGATGTCGGCGTGGCCCTCGATCGAGATCTCGTTCGGGACGGTCTTCAGATCCGGGCCCAGGGCATCCAGGACCGCGACGGCCTTGGGGCTGAGCTCGACCCGGTTGGTCGCGAAGAAGGTCTCGGCGCCGATCAGCCCCACGGTGAGCCCGCGGTCGTCGATGAGGAACTCGGCCGTGCCCGCCAGGCCCTGCGCGGTGAGCGCGTCCTCGAGGCGGTCGCGGAGCGCCTCGAGATTCGAGAGCTCGGCCTGGGCCGCGAGCACGTCGGCGTCGAGGTTCGCGGCGTGACCGGCATCCTCGGCGCGCAGCTCGGGAGGCAGCACGAGCCCCGACGTGTCGGTCTCCTCGCTCGGCTCCTGGCCGAAGCCGGTGGCGAGCGAGTCGCGCAGCGCCTCGAACTTCTGCTGGTCGACGCTCGACATCGCGAACAGCACGATGAACAGGCACATCAGCACCGTGACCATGTCGAGGTACGACGCCATCCAGCGCTCGTCCGGCCCGTCGTGCCCCTCGGAGGCGTGGCCGGGGGTGGCGCGTCGCGTCCCCCGCCGGGTGCTCATGCCGCCTCGACCAGCTGCGGGGCCGGGCGCTCGGTCTTCGCCTTGGGGGCGTCGGCCACCAGAGCCTGCAGGCGCTCGCCGACGTGGTGCGGCGGGGCGCCGGCCTGCACGGCCAGCATGCCCTCCATCACCAGGGTCATCCGCTCGAGTTCGAGCTCGCCGAGGCGCTGCAGGCGGTTGCCGATGGGCAGCCAGAGGAAGTTCGCCGACAGCAGGCCCCACAGGGTCGCGACGAACGCGCTGGCGATCATCGGGCCGAGGGTGTCGGGGTTGTCGAGCTGCTCGAGCACGTGGGTGAGCGAGACGACCGTGCCGATGATGCCGACGGTGGGGGCGTAGCCGCCGAGGGTCGAGAAGAACTTCGCGGCCGTGCGGTTGCGGGCGGCGGTCGAGGAGATCGCGTCCTCCAGCACGGTGCGCAGCTCGTCGGCGTCGGTGCCGTCGGCGATGCTCTGCAGCGACTGCTTGATGAACGGATCGGCGGCGTCGGGCACCAGCTGCTCGAGCGAGAGGAGGCCCTCGGTGCGCGCCTTCTCGGCGTAGACCACGACCTCGTCGATCATGGCGGCCGCGGTGCGGCGGTCGCCCTTGACGGCGCGGGGCAGCGCGCGGACGGCCGAGAGCGCGTCGCGGATGGTGGCGCTGGCGATGCCCACCGCGATGGTGCCGCCGAACACCAGCACCATGGGGCCGGGCAGGAACAGGGCGGCCAGGCTCGCGTGCTCGATCGTGATCGCGGCGTACAGCGATCCGAACGCCAGCAGCAGGCCCAGGAGGAACGCGATGTCCATCAGAGCCTCACACCCGATGCGGATGCCGCCTGCAGCACCCGTGCACGGAAGGCGACGATGCGGTCGACGACCTCGTCGAGGGTCTCCAGGACGATGAAGGTCGCCCCGTCCACCATCACGAGCGTGGTGTCGGGAGACGCGTGAATCCGCTCGATGATATCGGGGTTCACCGCGAACCGTGTCCGGTTCAGACGCGTGACGACGATCATGAGGCTCCATCCTGGAATGCCATGCAGACGGTCCGTCCTGGTCCGTCCCCTGGGACTGTCGGCCGCCCCTGCGCGGGGGTTAGGCGCGGGCCTCATTCGGCGTGTCCGTCCGTCCCCGCGCGGCGATCGTGGCGGGTGGCCCGTCGCCGCCTAGGTGACGCGGTAGGCGACGTAGCGGACGCGGCTCGCCTCGCGGATGTACGAGGCGACGTAGAGCGATCGCTCGAACTCGGGGCGCGCGGCGCACTCGAGCGTGATGGTGGCTCGGAAGTAGTAGTCCTCGGGTTCCACGGGCTCGCCGCGCAGCAGCGCCTCGAGGACAGCGGGGTCGCCGCTGCGCACCCCGCGAGCCTGCACGTACAGCAGCGTGCCGTCGTCGCCCACGGCGCTGTAGCGGCCGTCGATCTCGATGGATCCGTCGGCCCGGACGGTCTGCCAGTCGGCGCCGCCGGGGAGGAGGGTGCCCGCGAAGTCGCCGCTGATGCGACCGCCGATCACCGGGATGATGCGCCGGTGCCCGACGCGGGTCATGCCGTGGTCCTCGAGCGGGCCGAGGTCGGCGACGACCTCGAAGGACCGCTCCAGGGAGGGAACGGGCGGCTCGCGGCGATCCGTCATCGGACGCTGACCGTCTGCCAGATGACGTCCGCCACGCACAAGTCGGTTCCGGTTCCGGTTCCGGTCTCGCGGTAGAACACGTCCGTCGGGACTTTCTGGCCGGAGTTCCCGCCGGCGCCCGTTTCCTCGAGGTTGACTCGCCAACTGGCGTCGAGACCCGGTCGATCGACAGAGGACGCGGGATCGAACTGCTCGGGTTCTCCTGCGCCGAGGCCATCCCAGACCTGAGCGTCACCGAGGTCCGCAGCAGAGTCCTCGCAGACAAGCGAGTCCTGTTCCCCGGACGACGCCGCGGCGATGAGCTGCTCGGTGGTGTCGATCACGCGCGCACCGTCGGCGCCCCACAGCGCTCGCTCGACGGAGCATCCGGAGAGAGCGACGAGCGAACCGGATGCGAACGCCACTGCGAGCAGACGACGATGAGCCTTCACGCGATCACCGTATCGGCTGAGTGGACGGCCGGTGGGGACTGCACGGGTTGCGGTGCACCACCCATCAGCACGGGTACCCTTCAGCCGAGGCTCTCAGCATCACGACGACGACAATGGCGAGGCGCAACCTGTCCGGTGGCGAGGGGGTGACGGGCTCCCTGCCCCTCACCTGGAAGATCACCGTGACTCCGCACGGTCGGATGTGCGACTGACAAGCAGGCGTGAACGTCGGCTGCCGTCGTCGGCGACCGTCAACGGCCACTGCGTGAGGTGCTCGCTCGCCGCTCGCGGCCTGCTCATCGGGCGCCGGCGTCGTCGAGTGTCAACGAGCGGCTTCGTACCGGCAGCGAGACGTATGGCACCCCGCCATCACCCGACTTGGTCCGCTGTGCCGGTGACACGGATTCGGCCGTCTGCCGGGATGATGACGCGAAGCAGTGAGGCGTGCCCGGTCTCGCGTCCCTGTTCAATCGTGATCTCGGCGGGGAGCCGGACGTGTCCACCCGCTCGGAGATATGCGCCGAGCCCCGCAGCCGCTGATCCCGTTGCGGGGTCCTCGCGGATGCCGCCCCGTGGGAATGGATTTCGGCTTCTGAACCGCGTCTCGGACAGCCGTTGCACTACCGGAACCGTGCCGTCCCATCCAAGGCGGTCCTGAAGCGCGAGCAGGGTGTCCGGGTCGTGATCGAGGCGGTCGAGCACGCCTGGGGCGACCGGGACGATCGGATGGGGATTGCCGCCGCGCACGAATGAGGGCGGAAGCTGATCGTCCAGGTCGAGGCGGGTGAGGCGGAGCGCCGCCATCAGCTCTTCGAGAATCGGCTCGCTCAGGCCCGAGACAGTCGTGTCAACGGCGGTGAGGGTGGCGCTGTGCGGCGATGCCTCGACGGGCACTTCGCCGGCCTTCGTGTGGAATCGGATCACAGGGGACGCTCCCCGTCGAGCCAGTGCCACGCCCGACGCGATGGTGGCGTGCCCGCAGAAGTTGATCTCCGCCCTGGGCGTGAAGTAGCGAACACGGGCCGAGTCGTCGGTGATCTCGGTCAGGAACGCGGTCTCGCTGTATCCGAGTTCGGCGGCGATGGCCAGCATGTCCTCGTCTGTGAGGCTTTCGGCGTGGAGGACGACGCCTGCGGGATTACCCGAGCGGGGATCTGCGCCGGACGTGGTGAAGGCGCGGAAGCGGAGTATCTGGTGAGTGTCCGACGGCATCCTTTGAGGCTCCCACAGGTCATCCTCGGACTCCGATGGCCAATTCGTACTGCGTGGCCGCGCCCGGGGTCGCAGTAACACCGGGGGCGCCCCGCACGGGACAGGAGGACTCCCGTGGGTTCACGGAGAGTCCTCCTGTCCCGAACCGAGCGGGGGAGACAGTCACCTCCCGGATCAGCGCTTGAGGTTGGTGAGCTCCTGCAGCACCTCGTCGCTGGTGGTGATGATGCGGGCGTTCGCCTGGAAGCCGCGCTGCGCGACGATCAGGTTCGTGAACTCCTGCGAGAGGTCGACGTTCGACATCTCGAGCGCGCCGCTGATGAGCGATCCCATGCCGTCGACGCCGGCCTGGCCGACGGCCGGCTGACCCGAGTTGACCGTGGGCCGGTACTGCGAGGATCCGGTCTTCTCGAGGCCCGAGGGGTTGACGAACGTGGCGAGCGAGACCCGCGCCAGCACGTCGGTGGTGCCGTTGCTGAACGTGCCGATCAGACTGCCGTCCTCCGACAGCGCGTACGACTGCAGCGTGCCGGCCTGGCGGCCGTTCTGGCCGCTGACCGTGACGGTCGACAGCTCCGCGAAGCCCGTGAGCGCCGACAGGTCGACCGTGATCGGGCCCGCGGTGAGCGAGCCTCCCGCGGTGAGCGCGCCGTTCGTGAACGCGAGGCTGGTGGTGGCGCCGCCGCCGCTGGTGACGTCCCAGCCGGCGGTGGTGCGCGTGAAGGTCAGCGTCAGCGTGTCGGCGGTGCCCTCGTCGTCGTAGACCGTCACGTCGCGAGTGAGGACCTTGCCGGCCGCGGCGTCGGAGGGCAGGTTGCCGGTGACCTTCGCGGTGGTGGTGGCGGCGGCGGGCGAGACGGCGCCGACGGGCAGGGTGATGTTGCCGGTCGCCGAGCCGGCGGCGATCACGCCGTCCTGGGCGGTCCAGCCCTGCACGAACGCGCCGTCCGAGGAGACCATGCGGCCCTGGGCGTCGAACGAGAACGCGCCGTTGCGGGTGTACGCCGTCTCGGCGCCCGTCTTGACGACGAAGAAGCCGTCTCCCGCGATCATCAGGTGCGTGGGGACGCCGGTCGACTGCGCGGCGCCCTGGGCGAAGTTGGTCGAGATGGCGGCGACCTGCACGCCGAGGCCGACCTGGGCGGGGTTGGATCCGCCCTGCGTCTCCTGCGGGAGGGTCGAGTTGCGCACGAGCTGGGACAGGGTGTCCTGGAACTCGACGGAGGAGGCCTTGAAGGCGGTCGTGTTGACGTTGGCGATGTTGTTGCCGGTGACGTCGAGCATCGTCTGGTGCGAGCGCAGACCCGAGATGCCGGAGTACAGAGAGCGGAGCATGGCGTCTTCTTTCTGGGGGTGTTTCGGGGGATCAGGAGGTGGGGGCGACGATGCCCGACACCTTGTCGAGGGGGACGGCGACATCGCCGAACATGACCTGGGGCGTCGCGGAGGCGAACGACACGGACGTGACGATCCCGCTCTTGGCGACGTCGTCGGCGTCGAGGTAGGTCGCCTGCCGGCCGACGAGATCGGCCGCGGTCTGGCGCATCGTCAGGGCGAACGTCTCGTTCGCGGTCGTCGAGAGCGCGGTGAGCTGCTCCATGGTGGCCAGCTGCGTCGACTGGGTGATCATCTCGTTGGTGTTCATGGGTGAGCTCGGATCCTGGTTCTTCAGCTGCGTGACGAGCAGCTGCAGGAAGACGTCCGCGTCGAGCGACTGCTTGCGGTCGGCGGCGGACACCTCGCTGCGGGTGTACAGGCCGGTGGCGACGACGGGTTCGACGGGCATGGGGCTCCTTGGATCAGGCGAGCACGTCGAACGACGCGGGGGTGACGTGGGGGACATGCGGCTCGGGCACGGGCGCGGCAGGCGGCTGCTCGCGGGGTCCGGTCGGGAGCGACTGCTCGCGGCGCTGCGACTCGGCGGACCCCTGCTGGCCGGGGGCCTGCTGGCCACCCTGGCTGCCGTGCTGGGCGCTGCCCTGCTGGCTGAGGGTGTCGCCCGCGGCGAGGGAGAGCGAGGCATGCGGGGTCGCCGCCGCGAGGTCGCGGCGGAGGTCGTTCAGGATCAGCCGGATCGCGTCGCGCCCGGCATCGGAGGGCGCGACGAGCTCGACGCGGATGCCCTCGGCCGAGATGTGGGCGCGCACGGTGACGGGCCCGAGATCCTCGGGCGTGACCGTGAGAGTCAGCTCGTGCGTCCCCTGCGGTGCGCGGGCGAGAGACAGAAGGGGAGGGGCGAGCTGCGCGGGCAGCGGCGGCGCCGCGGGAGCCGGCGCGGATGCCGCGGGAGCCGGCGCGGAGGGCGCGGTCGGTGTGGCGGGCGCCGCGGCGGCGACCGGGGGCGTTGTGCCGTTCCCGTTCGCCTGCGGCAGGGGCTCCGGCTCCGCGCTCGCGGCGCCCCCTCGCAGGGTCAGCCCGGCGAGCGCCGGGACATTCTGCAGGGGCGTCGCCGTCGCGCCGACGGGCGCCGGGGCGGCGGTCGAGGGACGCGTGTCTCGCGTTCCGGCAGCATCCGCGAGCCCCGACGGCACCGCGGGCATGCCGGTGATCGTGGGCAGCGCGGTGCGCGGTGCGCCCGTAGGGGCCTCGGCGCCGCTCTCGTCCGGTGTCGTCGAGGGGCGCGACGCGGTCGTCGCGGCGGCCGGGTCGACGGCCTTGGGGACGGAACGCCCGGCCACCACGGAGAGCGGGGCCGCCCCCGCGGTACCCGGGGCGGCTGCGGCAGCTGCGGCGGCCCCACCCTGCGGGAGCACCGTGGAGAGCGCCGGCGGGACGACCGCGCCCGCAGCGGCAGGAGAGGGAGCGGCCACGGCGTCGGGGGCGTCGGGCGCCGCCGGGCTTGCCTCGGCGGGCGCGGGCGCGGCGTCGCTCGGCCCGGTGGCCGCGGGACGAGAGGCGAACACCGGGATGGCCACGGGGGCGGCGTTCTCGCCGCCCGCGGGGATCACGGCGCCCCAGGCGGCAGAGCCCGCCGTGTCGCCCTGGTCGGCCTGCGGGGCATCGGTGTCCTCGCCGGCGTCGGATCCGTCCACCGGTGCCGAGGCCGCGGGCGCGCGCCCGGCCACCGCCGTCGGCCCGCCCTCGAGCCCGGCGAGCACCGCCGCGAAGCCCGGGGCGTCGGTGCTCTCGGAGGTCGCCGCCGCCGTCGCGGGCGCGGGGGCGGTCGCGGTGAGAAGCGTCACAAGACTCATCCGAGGATCCCGCCGGTCGTCTGCTGGGCGAACATCGTCTGCATCAGGGCCAGAAGCTGCGTGGCGTCGGCGGACGGCACCGCGGCGGGGGCGGACACCGCGGCCGGGGCCGCGACGGCCGCCGGGGCGGCGTCGGCGGGCACGATGCGGCGGATGGTCGAGATGTCGCCGGGGGCCAGGTAGTTGTTCACCAGCTGCACGTCCTTGCCGGGGCGCGGGGCGTGGATGATCTTGCCGTCGCCGGCGTAGATGACGATGTGCCCCTCGCCCTGCGTGATGAGCAGGTCCCCGGGCTTGGCCTCGGCGAGCGAGGGCACCTCGGTGCCGACGTCCGCCTGGTCCTGCACCACTCGCGGCACGTCGACCCCGAGGTCGGCCATCACACGCTGCACGAGCCCCGAGCAGTCCATGCCGCTGGCGTCCTCGCCGCCGAACACGTACGGCACTCCGAGGTACTTCTTGGCCTGCTCGACCACGTCGGATCCGGTGACGGATCCGGTCGCGACGCCCGAGAGGACATCGCGGAACGTCGCCGCGCTGGTCGGGTTCGTCGCCGCGCTCGTCGTGGGCGCCGTCCCGGTCACTCCGGCGGTCGCGGCGGTGGCGGATGCCGCGGCCGTGGCGGCGGTGTCGGGGATCAGCGGCTGGCGCAGATCCTGGATCATCGTCTGGATGGCGCCGATCCGGTCGGCAGCGGTGGCCAGGGTCACGCCGCCCCCTCCCTCGAACCCGACGCCATCCAGCGGTTCGTGGCGATCTCGTCGATCGCGGTCTGCTCGACCCGCAGCGCCTCGAAGCGCTCGCGGTCGGTGAAGGCCTCCTCGAGCTTCTCGAGACCGCGCGCGGCGCGCTTCGCCTCGGAGTGCGCGAGACGGGCGGCCTCCAGCTCCTCGCGGTGCGTGCCGTTCAGCAGCGACAGGTCCGAGATGCGGGCCCGCGCGGAGGCGCGTGCCGAGGCGATCGCCGCCAGCGTCCGCACGTCCACCGCGGTCTCGCCGGTGTCGGACAGCGCGGCGCGGGCGCGGCGCTCCCGGGCCTCGGCCTGGTCGGACGCGATCCGCGCGCGGGAGAGGCGCTCGGCGGCGGCGCGCTCCTGCACGCCGCGCAGCCGCAGGAGCCCTGCGAGAGAGAAACCGCTCATGAGATGTCTCCGAACGTGGTCACGAGCTGTTCGAGGCGCCGCCATGCGTCGGGGGCGTGGCAGGTCTCGTCCAGCGACTGGGTGAGGAACTCGGCGATGCGCCGCTCGTGCGCGACAGCGGCGTCGACGCGCTTGTTGGCACCGGGCTGGTAGGCCCCGATGTCGATGAGGTCGCGCGCCTCGCGGCGGGCCGCGAGCACGGTGCGCAGCGTTGTGGCGAGGCGGCGCTGCTCGGCCGTGGTGATCTTCCCCGCGACGCGGGACACGGATCCGAGCACGTCGATCGCCGGGTGATGCCCGGTCAGCGCCAGCGCGCGGTCGAGCACGATGTGGCCGTCGAGGATCGACCGGGCCGCATCGGCGATGGGCTCGTTGTGGTCGTCGCCGTCGACGAGCACCGTGTAGAGACCGGTGACCGAGCCGGTGGCTCCGGTGCCTGCGCGCTCGAGGAGGCGCGCCAGCACCGAGAAGGTTGAGGGCGGATATCCGCGGGTGGCGGGCGGTTCGCCGGCCGAGAGCCCGATCTCGCGCTGCGCCATCGCGACGCGCGTGAGGGAGTCCATCATCAGGATCGCGTGCGCGCCCTCGTCGCGGAACGACTCGGCGATCCGGGTGGCGGTGAACGCCGCCCGCAGACGCGCCATCGCTGGCTGGTCGGAGGTCGAGACCACCACGACCGAGCGCGCGAGACCCTCGGGCCCGAGGTCGTCCTCGAGGAACTCGCGCACCTCGCGGCCGCGCTCGCCGACGAGTGCGATGACGCTGACCTCGGCCTCGGTGCCGCGCGCGATCATCGACAGCAGCGACGACTTGCCGACGCCGGATCCGGCGAACAGGCCGAGGCGCTGGCCGCGGCCCACGGTGTTGAGCGCATCGATCGCGCGCACGCCGAGCGAGAGCGGCACGTCGATGCGCGCGCGGTCCATCGCAGAGGGCGGCTCGTTGTCGAGCACCACGCGGGGCGCCTCGAGCGGCCCCCGGCCATCGATCGGGCGGCCGAGACCATCGAGGACGCGGCCGAGCAGCGCCGGGCCGACCGGCACACGCAGCGGGCCGCCGGAGGCGCGGACCGGCGCACCGGCGGTGAGGCCGGAGACCGCCCCGAGCGGCATGACCCGGAGACCCTGCGGGCCGGTGGCGACGACCTCGGCCGCGACACCGGGGCGCTCGCCGAGCGAGAGCAGGTCGCCCACCGCGGCGCGCAGCCCGCGCACCTCGGCCCCGAGGCCCAGCACCTCGGACACCGTGCCGGTGCGCTCCGGGCGGGCGGCCTCGAGCACGGCGCCCCAGCTCACGAGGCGTCCTCCAGGGCGGCGCGGGCGCGGTCGAAGGCGGCGCGGATCCGGGCGTCGACGGATCCGTCCGCCACGATCGCGATGGCGTCGCCGGGGGAGAGGGCGGCGTCGGCGACGAGCACCACGCCCTCGGGCGCCGCTCCTGCCTCGTGCAGCAGCGCGAGGTCGGCGGGGTGCAGCCGCACCTCCCGCGGCTCGGCGTCGTCGACCCCGGCGAGGGCGCGTTCCAGCGCGGCCCGCGCCGACACCTCGGGGTGCGTGGACAGCTCGCGGCCGAGCACCGCCTCGGCCAGCTCGAGGGCGAGGCGCTCCAGCTCCCGCCGACCGGCCGCCGCCAGCGCGCGCTCGCGCTCGGCCAGCGACAGGGCCGCCTCCTCGACGGCGACGAGTGCATGCGTGATGCGCCGCTCGGCGGCGATGCGCTGGGCCTCGGCCGCGAGCTCCGCCTCCTCGCGCAGCAGCGCGGCGGTCTCCGCGGCGATCCGCATGCCCTCGGCGTGGCCCGCGGCGTACCCGCGCACGCGGGCGGCCTCGGACTCGCGTTCGAGCTCGGCGGAGCGCCCCGCGCGGCCGGGGATGCGCGGGAACACGGCCTCGCGGAAGCGCGATCCGGCCTTCGCCGCCTCCTCAGTAGACAATCTCGTCCTCATCCGTGCGGTGGACGGTGATGTCGCCGGCGCCCGCCAGCGAGCGGATCGTGCGCACGATCTCGGCGCGCGCCTCCTCGACCTGCGACATGCGCACGGGGCCCATCACGCGGATCTCGTCGTCGAGCACCTCGCGGTTGCGCTCCGAGACGTTCTTGCGGATGACGTCGGCGATGCCCTGGTTCGCGCCCTTGAGCGCCAGAGCGAGGGTGCGGATGTCGACGCCGCGCAGCACGCGCTGGGCGTCACGGTCCTCGAGCTTGACGATGTCGGCGAAGGTGACCATGCGCGAGCGGATGTCCTCGGCCAGGGCGACATCGCGATCCTCGAGGCTGGCGAGCAGCGCCTTCTCGATCGTGGCGTCGGAGCGGTTGATGATCTCGACGAGCGGCTGCACACCGCCCACCGCCTCGGCGGCCTCGCGTGTGGCGAACACCCCGGTGCGCGAGCGCAGCGTCTCGGCGACGACGGCGATGGCCTCCTGCGTCGCGGTGCCCATCGTGGCGATCGACTGCGCCACGTCGGTGCGCAGCGGATCGGGGAAGGTCGCCAGCACCTCGGCGGCGTGGCCCGTGCGCAGGTGGGCGAGCACCAGCGCGATGGTCTGCGGCAGCTCGCCGTCCAGCAGCGTCGCGAGCTGAGCGGGGTCGGCCACGTTCAGGAAGTCGAGGGACGTCCCCGCCATCGACGAGGTCACGCGGGTGAGCACGCCCGCCGCTCGCTCGGCGCCGAACGAGGCCTCCAGGAGCCCTGCCGCGACGTCACGACCGCCGCGTCCGGGCGAGATGCGTCCCTGCACGATGCGGTGGAAGTCGCGCAGCGCGCGCGCCGTCGTGGCGGTGTCGAGGCGCCGCATGCGGATGATCTCCGCCGCCAGCTCCTCGGCCTCCGGCTCGGACAGGTGCTTCATGACCTCGACCGCGCGGGTGCGGTCGAGGTTCATGAGCACGACGGCCGCGGTCTGCGGGCCGGTCAGCGCGGCGCTCACGCGTCGACCCGGTCCATCATCAGGGTGCGCAGCACCTCGGCGGTCTTCTGCGGGTCGCGGCGCGCGAGCGATTCGAGCTCGACGCGCTGGCGCTCCAGCGAGACCTGATCCGGCTCGTCCGGCTCGTCATCCGGGTCGATCGCCAGCACCTCGGTCGGCAGCGACTCGATCGCCGGAGCGGCCGCCGCGGGCAGCGGCTCGGCCGCGAGAGCGTCGAGCAGCAGCGTCTCGCTCGTGAGCTCGAGCGGGGCCGGCAGGGGGTCGGAGGACGAGCGACGGCGGGTGCGGATGCCGAGGATGACCGCCGCGATGAGCAGCGGCAGGGCGATGGCGGCCGCGACGAGCGAGGTGCGCAGGAGCTCCTCCATGCGCTCGGCCTCCTCGGCCTCCTTCGCATCGAGCAGCGCCTGCTGGGCGGCGTCGGCGTCGATCGTGCTGAACGGCATGACCTCGACCGTCACGGCGTCGCCGCGGGCGGTGTCCAGGCCCGCGGCCGTGGCCACGAGCCCCTCGATCGAGGTGACGTCCATGCCCTTCACCGCGGCGGCGTCCACCGCGACCGACACCGTCTGGCGCGTGACGGCGCCGGCCGGCGTGGTGGTGGTCTCGGTCTCCTTGTTGACGACGTTGTTGCGGGTCGACTCGGTCGACGTGTAGTTGCCGCCGGCCTCGCCGTCGGGAACCGCGATGTTGTCGGGGCCCAGCACGCCGGTGCCGCCGGCGCCGCCGGTGTAGCTCTCGCTGCGGGTCTGCTCGTCGGAGGAGATCTCGCCCTCGGGGGCCGTGTAGGTCTCGGACGTGCGCTCGCTGGTCTCGTTCGACATCTCGGCGGCCACCGTGACGGTCGCGTTCCCGGCGCCGACGACGCGGTCGAGCATCTCCTGGATGCCGCTGGCGACGTGCGCCTCGTACTCGGTGGCCTGCTGGTCGGCGCTGCCGCGGGTGCCGACGCCGACGGCCGACAGCGTGTGGCCGGCCTGGTCGATGACGGCCACGTCCTCGGGCTTCATGCCGCTGATCGCGGCCGAGGTGAGATGCACGATCGCCTCGACCTGCTTCGGGGCGATCGACGTGTTGCCGCGCGTCTCGACGAAGACCGACGCGGTGGGATCCGCGGTCTCGGCGACGAACACGCTCTCCTCGGGGATCGCCAGCTGCACCGAGGCCGCGCTGACGCCCTCGAGCGACGAGATGGTGCGGGCGAGCTCGCCCTCGATGGCCCGCTTGTAGGTCACCGACTGCTGGAACTCGCTCGTGGTGACGCCCATGTCGTCGAGCAGCGTGTAGCCGTCGGAGACGCCGCTCGGCAGCCCCGCCGCCGCGGCGGTCAGGCGCTGGTCGTAGACCTCCTGCTGGGGCACCATGACCGTCGCCCCGCCGTCGGCGAGCTCGTACGCCACACCGGACGAGCGCAGCTGCTCGACGATCGCATTCGCATCGGACGGGGTGAGCCCCGTGAACAGCGGCGCCAGCTGCGGCCGCGTGATCCAGCTGCCGAGCGCCACCGCGCCGAGCGCGAGCACCGCGACGCCGATGAGCGCGATCGTGCGCTGCGCGAGCGTGAAGCTCCCGATGGCCTTCCCGAGCCGCTGGAAGACGTTCTGCATCGCCTGAGGCATCAGGCCTGCATCCTCATGATCTCGGTGAACGCGTCGACGCCCTTGTTGCGGACGGCCGCGACGAGCTCCATCGTCACCGAGGCGCGCGTCGACGCGATCATCGCGGCGTGGATGTCGGTGAGGTCACCGGTGACCGCGGCGACGGCGAGCTCGTTCGAGGTCGACTGCAGGCGCTGCAGCTCGTCGACGGCGCCGGTGAGGGCGTTCGAGAAGCCGCCGTCGTCGGTCTTCGCGACGGCGGGGGTCTGCAGCGGCGGGGTCACCGCGGCGGCCCCGGAGATGGCGTCGAGCGAGGGGATGGGCATCAGCTGCGTCCGATCTGGAGGGCGGCCTCGTAGGTGGTCTTCGCGCGATCGACGACGGCGGCGCTGGCCTCGTAGCCGCGCTGGGCGAGGATCAGCTGGCTCATCTGGTCGCCGAGGTCGATGTCGGGCATGCGGATGTATCCGTCCGCGTCCGCGAGGGGGTGGTCCGGCTGGTGCACCAGGCGCCCTGTGCCGTCGCCGAGCTCGATGCCCGCGACGTAGACGCCGGGGGAGTCGTCGCCGTTCTCGACGCGCACGTAGCGCTCCTGGAAGGCCGTGCCGGAGGTCGGGGCCGCGGTGTTGATGTTGGCGATGTTGTCGCTGAGCGCATCGAGCCACTTGCGGTGCACGGTCAGGCCGGTGCCGGCGATGCCGATCGCGTCGAAGGTCACGAGTTCGTCCTCAGGGCCGTGCGGACGGAGCCGAAGGAGCCGCCGATCGCCTGCGTCGCGAACTGGTACCGCAGCACGGTGTCGATGTTCGAGAGCGTCTCGGTGTCGAGGTTGACGTTGCTGCCGTCCACCCGCGTCGGCTCGAGCGACTTCTGGCTGGTGGGGGCCGTGCGGCCGGATCCCTCCGCGACCGACTGCGCGAGCGCCTCCTCGAACTGCACGCGCGTGGCGCGGAAACCGGGGGTGTTGACGTTCGCGATGTTGTCGGCGATCGCGCGCTGTCGCTGCGAGAGGCCGTCGAGCGCGCTCGTGAGGGCGCTGATGGTGACTGAATCGAACACGAGAGTCGGCTTCCGAAGGAGCGATTCGGCCGATCCGTGGCCTTGGGGGCGAGCTATCCCTGCTCAAGGGGTTCTATCGACCGCTGCCGCGCATCGGTTAGCCGGCCGGTGCCGGGCGCGCCGCACGGGAGTGCGCCGGGTGCGCCGACGTGCGCGCGCTCAGCCCTCCAGGTCGAGGTATGCCGGGTGGTCGGCCGGGGCCGACGGCACCAGTCGCACGGCGCCGAGGTGCGCCTGCGCGTCGTCGCGCTGACGCGAGAGCTCGGCCGCCCGGCGATGCTGGGCCGCCAGGATCCGCCGCGCGCGCGGCGCGAGCGCGGCCGGAAGCGGGTTCGCGGCGGGGCGCCACTCGGCGTAGACGTCCGTCTCCAGCGCGCGCTCGAACTCGTCCAGGAGCGCTGCCCACTCGGCGTGGGCGGGGTCGAGCGGCAGCGCCGCCGCCGCCTGCTCAGGCATCGGCGCGGGCGGGGAAGGGCGTGACGACGGCGGGGGCGTTGGCGGCGATGACGAGCTGGGCCGCCTCATGCCACGCGTCGCGCAGGGGCGCGATCAGCTCGCGGCAGGTGCGGGTGCGCTCGGGGTCGCGACCCACGTTCGCTCCGATGAGGGTCGTGGTGACGAAGGTGTAGATGGCGCGCAGCCCCGCGCTGCCGTCCCACTCGTCGGTCAGCGACCCGTTCAGCTCGGCCACGATGGCCTGCGCGTGCTGCAGCTGGACGTTCGCCTCCTGCCAGTCGCCCGCGCGCTGAGCGCCCTCTCCGCGCTCGAGATCGAGCACGAGGCGGTCGTAGAGCATCGTGAGGAGCCGCTCCGGCGACGCGGACAGGATCGCGTCGGCCCGGTAGCGCGCCTGTGCGGCCTGCAGCTGGGCGGCGGCCCGCGTCGGGCTGGTGGGCAGGGTCATCGCGGCGGCGGATCCGAACGGGGTCATCAGCGGTCTCCCTTGCTCGACGGCGCGAGCGCATCCAGCTGCGACGTGAGGTAGTCGGCTTGCGCATTCATCTGCGCGAGCATGGTCTCGAGCCGCGCATAGGTGCGCTCGAGCGTGGCGCGGCGCTGGTCGAGGCGCAGGTCCCAGCGGTCGATCTGGCCCTCGAGACCCCGCACCTCGCTCTCCTGGCCGGTGATCCGGGCGGTGAGCATCCCGGTGTGCACGTCGGAGTACTGATCCGCGGTCTCCTGCACCCGCTCTGCGATGCCGGTGAACACCTTCTGCACCTCGGCCGGGTCCTTCGCGAGCGCCGCGGTGAAGGCTGCGGAATCGAACGAGAGGACGCCCTTCTTGTCGATCGAGATGCCGATGGTGGAGGGCGAGACGCCGTCGATCGGGTACTGCACGGCGTCCCCCATCGCGCGGCGCAGCGCCCGCACGGTGCTGTCGCCGGTGAAGACACCGAGGGTGGTCGTGCCACCCGCGTCGGCGACGGTGGCCTTGGAGCCGGCGTCGATTCCCTTCAGCAGCGCCGCGATACGGGCGACGAAGTCACCGGCCGTCTTCGCGGAGGCGTTGCGATCCGCGGCGACCGTGACGGTCACCGGATCGGCGGAGGCACGGGAGACGGTGATGTCGACGCCCGGGAGCAGGTCGGCGAAGGTGTTGGTGGTCGACGTGAGGGTCTGCTCCGCGGTGGTCCCTGCCCACAGGCGCACCTGGGCGTCTGCGGCGGGAGTGATCACGGCCGAGCCGGGCTCGGCGGCGAGGTCGGTCGCGGTACCGGCATCGACGGCAGCGGCATCGCCGGCGTGGATCTGGAAGGCCCCGGCGGAGCCGGTCTGCGAGGACGAGACCTGGAGACGGTACAGCGGCGCGCCGTCGGCGTCCTTGCCCGCGGCGATCGCGCTGGCGGAGACTCCGGCACCCGCGGCGTTGATGGCTCGGGCGATCTCGGCGATCGACGTCGAGCCGGGGCGGATCTCGGTGTGCTCGCCCTTCGCGTTGGTGATCGTGAGCACCGGCGGATCGGTCGGCCATGCCGCGCGCGCGGCCGTGACCACGGTCTGCGCGGTGGCGACGCGGTCCACAACGACCTCGGTGGCGGCGGGTGCGGCGGTGGGCTTCGCGGTGACCTTCACGGCATCGCTCGAGCTGCTGGCAGTGAACGCGGCGAGCACGTCCGGCTTGGCCGCCTTCTGCGCCTGGGCGACGAGATCCTGCAGCGAGGTGTTCAGCGACTGCAGGTTCTTGATGACGACCCCCCGGTCGTCGATCTTGTTCTGCAGCAGCGTGCGCGGGATCGCCTGGACGTCCATGAGGGCGTCGATCAGGTCCGTCGTGTCCAGACCCGAGACGAGGCCGTCGAGGGAGATTCCCATAACAAGCGCCTTCTGTCGCCGTGTGCGTGTGGAGAGGAGGGGATGCCCGGGGTGGGGGCAGCACGAGTGCTGCCCCCACCCCGGGCGGATGATCCGCGCGGACGGCCCCCGTCAGGGGGACGGCCGCTCAGGATCAGCGGAGCAGCTGCAGAACGCCCTGGCCCTGCTGGTTCGCCTGAGCGAGCATCGAGGTGCCGGCCTGCGACAGGATGTTCGCGGCGGTGAACTTGACCATCTCGGAGGCCATGTCCGTGTCGGCGATGCGGCTCTTCGCGGCCGAGAGGTTCTCAGCCGAGACCTGCAGCGAGTTGATCGTCGACTCGAAGCGGTTCTGGACCGCACCGAGGTCGGCGCGCGCCGCGGAGATCGCGGTGATCTTCTCGTCGAGCAGGGCGATCGACGCCTGCGCGTTGGCAGCGGTGTCGAAGGCGAGGCCCGTCGTGGTCGAGGCGGTCGCCGCGCCCACGTCGAGACCGGTGCCGGCCGAGGCCTGCGTGCCGGCCGTGTCGCCACCGTAGACGGTGCCGCCGTTGATGGCCTTGACCGAGATGCCCGTGCCGGCGCCGTTCGCGTCCTTGTTCACCGAGACGGTGAAGTTGGCGGCGAACGCGGCGTCGCCGCGCAGCGCGTCGGCGTAGGCCTCGACGCTGTCGAACGTGCCGGCCGCGCCGAGGTTGGCGGTGGTGACCACGGTGGTCTCGCCGCCGTCGACGACGGTGAACGTGGCGGCACCCGCCAGGGCGTTGACGTCGCCCGCGGTGGCCAGGTCGAAGCTCGTGCCGCCGGTGGCGAGCGTGCCCGTCTGCAGCTCCTGCGCGAGGGCCTTGACGTTGGCCGACGACAGGTCGACGTCGATCTGGCTATTGGCGTCGCCGTCGGCGCCGACCTGGAAGGTCAGCGTCTTGTTCGAGCCATCGAGCAGGTTGATGCCGTTGAAGTTGGTGCCGGCGCCGACGCGACCCAGCTCCGAGACCAGCTGCGTGGCCTCCTTGTCGATGGCCGAACGCGACTCCTTGTTGTTCGAGTCGCTACCGGCCTGGACGGCGAGGTCGCGCAGACGCTGGAGGATCGAGTGGACCTCCGTCAGCGAGCCTTCCGCGGTCTGGATGACCGAGATGCCGTCCTGCGCGTTGCGCGCGGCCACGTTCATGCCGTTGACCTGCGAGCGCAGGCCCTCGGAGATCGCGAGGCCGGCGGCGTCGTCAGCCGCGCGGTTGATGCGGTTGCCGCTCGAGAGCTTCTCCAGCGACTTCGACAGGTCGTTCTGCGTCGACGACAGGTTGCGGTAGGCGTTCAGTGCCGACGTGTTGGTAGCGATCTGCATACCCATGGTGTATTCCTCCGTGAATGGGATCCTGTAGCGGAGCCCATCCGTGGGCTCCGAAAGGATCTATCGGCACCCGCAAGGAGGAGGTAAGTCGGGCGTTACAGCGCGGCGGCGTTCTTGAGGAAGACGTTCGCCAGACGGCGCCCGCCGCTCGCCGCGATGCGCGTGAAGTACGCGTCGCGGGCCGACTCCGACACCTTCGAGGTGGGCAGCGGCACTACGCCCGGCTCCTCCGCGAAGTAGCGGTCGAGGGCGTCGCGCAGCAGGCGCAGACCCTCGGATCGCTGCTGCGACACGGCCGAGTGCGACACACCGAGCTCCTCGGCGATCTCCTTCACCGGACGATCCTCGAAGTACACGGAGCGGACGATGTGCTGCATGCGCTCGGGCAGGGCGTCGAGGGCGCGCATCATCACCTCGCGGCGCTCGCTGAGGGCCGCGGCCTCGTCGGGGAGGGGCAGATCGCTGGCGAGCGAGAGCGCCATGGGCTCGTCCAGGGCCACCACGGCCCGGTCGGCGTCGGCGAGCGACTCGGAGACCGCCGCCGCGTCGACACCCATGGTCGAGGCGATCTCGGCGACCGTGGGCGTGCGCCCGAGGGCCGCGGCGAGAGTGTCGCGGACCGCGATGGTCTCCTTGATGCGACGACGGATGCCGCGAGAGGCCCAGTCCATCGCGCGCATCTCGTCGGCGAACGAGCCGAGGATGCGGCGACGCGCGTAGGCGCCGAAGGGCACACCGAGACCCGGATCGAAGGCGTCCGCCGCCGAGACCAGGGCGAGGGCGCCCGCCGCGGCGAGCTCCTCGCGAGGCACATGCGTGGCCCTCGCACTCAGCTCGGCGGCGAGGAAGCCGACGAGGGGGAGGTTGTCCACGATGAGGCGATTGCGCTCGGCTCGCGTCGTCATTGGTATCTGCCGCTCTTCAGGGGGGTTTGGCGGGGTGGTGCTGGCCTCGGGGGAAGGCCGTGCGGATGTGGGATCCGCATGTGGGGCTGTCGGTGAGAATATCTACGTCCACAGGTATTTCTCAAGAAACGCCCGGGGATTATCTGTTTTCTCGTTCTCACACGTGAATGGGGAGTGCTCCCCATGCATGTTCGTAACCGTAGCGGCGAGCCCGCCGATAGTGGCGAAAAGACGCAACCACTGGGAGTGTCGCGATGGGGAAGGACCCGAACGAGATGGCAGCCAACGAGCTTTCCGCGCAGCTGTGGCGCGAGCGCGAGCTGATGGAGATGCTGCTGTTCAAGCTGGACGAGCAGCAGCTCCTGCTGGAGTCCGGTCGCGCGCGCTGGATCCATTTCGCCACGCGGGAGGTCGAGCAGGTGCTCGATCGCATCCGCCAGGCGGGCCTCGGCCGCGCTGTCGAGGTCGCCGCCGTCGCCGACGAGTGGGGCGCCCCCGAGGATGCGACCCTCCGCGAGCTGATCGAGCACGCCCCGACCGACGCGTGGCGCGAGGTGTTCGCCGAGCACCTGCGCGCGATGACCGAGCTGACCGGCGAGGTCGCGCAGCTGCGCGATGCGAACGAGCTGCACCTGCGCGCCGCCGTGCGCGCGACCCAGGAGGCGATCGCGGGTCTCGGAATCCGCTCGGGCGAGTACGACGCCGGTGGTGCGGTCGCCCGCGGCGACGCGGCGCCCCGCATCCTCGACACCGACCTCTGATCCCCTTCCGCCTTCCCACCCCGACGGAGACCTCTTGTCGACCTTCACCGGACTGAACACCGCCGCCTCGGCGCTGACCGCCGCACGCCGCGGCATCGAGCTCACCGGGCAGAACATCGCCAACCAGGGCACCACGGGCTACACCCGCCAGCGCCTGGAGACCTCCGCGGTCGGGGCGGTCGCCCAGGCCGGCCGGTTCACCACGGGCGTCGTCCCGGGGCAGGGTGTGCGCCTGGACGGCATCACCCGCATCGGCGACGCGGTGCTCGACGCCCGGGTCCGTGATGCGCTCGGCGCCTCCGGCTTCTGGACGGTGCGCGCGGAAGCCGCCCGCACCGCGGAGGCCGTGATGGCGGAGCCCACCAAGGAGGGCCTCGCGCACGGCCTGTCGCAGTTCTGGGCCGGATGGCAGGACCTCTCGAACACCCCCGACTCGGACGCCGCGGCCGCGGTCGTGCTCTCGAGCGCCGCGGTGCTCGCGGGCCAGATCGCCGCCGGGTACACCGCCGCGAGCACGCAGTGGAGCGATGCCCGCGGGGGCATCGAGCGCACGGTCTCCGAGGTCAACACCGCGGCCGACCAGGTGGCGGGCCTCAACCGCGACATCCGCGACGCCCTGAACGCGGGGCGCTCCGCGAACGAGCTGATCGATCAGCGCAACGTCCTCGTCGAGCGCCTCGCTCGCACCGCCGGCGCATCGGGCACGGTCGAGGCGGACGGCACGCTCACCGTTCGCGTCGACGGCAACGCGCTCGTGTCCGGCGACACCGCCCGCCACCTCGTCGTCGCCGGCCCGGTCGGCATCTCGACGGGCGACCCCGTCACCGTCGCGTGGGCCCACCGCCCGGGCGAGCCGATCAGCGAGCTCGGCGGCGAGCTCGGCGGCACGGTTTCGCTCCTCGCGCCCGCCGACGAGGGCGGCATGCTCGCCGGCCTCGCCGACACCTACAACCGCCTCGCGACCGAACTCGCCACGCGGGTCAACGCCCAGCACGCCGCGGGTGTCACCGCGGCGGGCGCCCCCGGCGGCGACTTCTTCGCCCTCGCGGCCGGCGCGCCCGCGGCCCTCGGCCTGACCGTCGTGCCCACCAGCGGCTCGCAGCTCGCGCTCGCGGCCCCCGGGGCCGGCGCCGTCGACGCGACCAACGCCGATGCCATCTCGCAGATCGGATCGGGCGCCGGATCGCCCGACGCCCTGTGGGCCGACTTCGTCACCTCGTTCGCCGTGCACACGGCCGGCGACGGGCAGCGCGCCAGCGTGGCCGAGGTCGCCGCCGTCACCAGCGTCGCCGCGCAGCAGTCGGTGGCCGGCGTCGACGGCGACGAGGAGACCATCGCGCTGATGACCTACCAGACCGCCTATCAGGCCGCCGCCCGTGTGCTCACGGCGGTCGACGAGGCGCTCGACGTGCTGATCAACCGCACCGGCATGGTCGGCCGTTGATCCGGCGCCCCACGAACGGACAAGGAGCCGCATGATCTCCCGCACCACCGCGCACACGATGACCCAGTCGTCGCTGCGCAACCTGCAGACCAACCTCGACGCGCTCGGACGCCTGCAGCAGATGGCGACGTCGCAGCGTGCGTTCCTCGCGCCGTCCGACAACCCGTCCGCGACGGCGACGACGCTGGGCCTGCACGCCGAGCAGGTGCGCAACGGTCAGTTCGCGCGAAACGTCGACGACGCGATGGCGTGGACCGCCACGGTCGACTCCGCGCTCACCTCGAGCACCGCCCTCCTGCAGCGCGTGCGTGTGCTGACGCTGCAGGGCGCGAACGACGGCGCGATGGACGCCACCGCGAAGGAGGCGATCGCGGTCGAGCTCGAGGGCATCCGCGACGAGCTGCTCGCGGCCGCCAACACCAAGCTGCTGGGGCGCACGGTGTTCGCCGGCACCTCGGACGCCGGATACGCCTTCCAGCCCGATGGCGCCGGGGGGTACGACTTCAGCGGGGCGCCCGGGTCGTCCGTCGAGCGACGCCTCTCCGCCGGGGTCACCGTGCGGGTCGACGCCGATGGATCGCAGGCGTTCGGGAGCGGCGCGGACACCGTGTTCGCGCTGGTCGACGACATCATCGCCGGCCTGCGCGGCGGCGTGAACGTCGGCGCCGAGGTGAGCCGCATCGATGACAGCATGGCGCGTATGCTCAGTGCCCAGGGCGCGGTCGGCGCGCGCCAGGCGCAGATCGAGCGGGCGAAGGAGGCCACCGTGGACGCATCCGTCTCACTCGAGTCGCGCCGCTCGGCGGTCGAGAACGTCGACTCGGTCGAGGTCCTCGTCGAGCTCCAGGCGCAGGAGCTCGTCTACCGCTCGGCCCTCCAGGTCACCAGCCGTGTGCTGCAGCCGACGCTGATGGACTTCCTCTCGTGACCGCGGTGATCGCCTCGGTGGACCTCAGCTTCGTGACGCCGCCGCCGGGCCTGGACCCCCACACCGACTTCGCGCTGTCGCCGCTCGACGGGGCCGAGGGGCTCTTCTCGCTGCGCGCCGCGAGCGATCCCGAGCTGCGGATGTTCCTCGTCGACCCGAGGCTTGTGCCCCTCGGGCGCGATTACGCGCCGGTCCTCACCGATGCCCAGGCCGACGACCTCTCGCTCACCTCTCCCGAGGACGCGCTGGTGCTGGTCGTGGCGAACCCCGGGGCCGACGGCGTGCACGTCAACCTGCTCGCCCCCGTCGTCGTCAACACGACCACGGGATCGGCCGCGCAGGTGATCCTCGAGGGTCAGGACCTCCCGGTCCGAGCGCCGCTGCGCTGATCGCCGCCCGGCGACAGCCGGGTGACGGCGATGGTCACGGGCTCCGCGTCCACCTCGACGAAGACCTCCGCGGCACCGGTCTCGGTGACGAACCCCGAGCCGAGGGCGACCCGCAGCGGCCGCGGCTCGCCGCGGCGCCGCCGCACCCGCGCGCGGGCGCCGTTCTCGTCCCACTCGAGTCGCTCGATGACCACGCCACCGCGCGCGGTGAGCCCCGTGATCCATCCGTGTGCGGCCCATTCGCCGGGCAGGGCCGGGAACAGCGTGACCGACTCCTGATCCGAGCCGACCAGCATCGCCGCCACGAGGGCGGGCAGGCCGCCGCTGGCGTCGAGGTTGAAGATCCGGCCGGCGTCGTGGGTCGTGGTCAGGGCGGGGGTCCAGTGCTCGAGCGCGAGCCATTCCGCGCAGCGCAGCGCGGCGGGCGCATCTCCGAGAGCTGCGGCTGCCAGACCCAGCTGCACCAGTCCGAACGCCATCTCCATGCGCCCGGGAGGGGCGGTGGGATCGGCGGCGCGCCACGCGATCCGCTCCTCGATCGAGCGGCGCGCGGCGGCCCGCAGCCGCCGTGCCTGTGGGGAGTCGCCGCGGAAGGCGTCGTCGACCTCGTACCAGAGGGGGTACAGGTGCGACGCGTGCCGGTGCGCGTGGTTCTGCGGCCAGCGGGGGTCGAGCCACTCGGCGAGGGTGCCGTCGTCGGCGATGCGATAGGCGGGGAGCCGTTCGAGCACTCGCTCCCACCGCGTGGCGAGTGAGTCGTCGCCGCGCGCCGCGGCGAGCACCGCCGTGCTGCGGGCGGCGTCGCGCAGGATCGCGATGTCCATCGTCGCCTCGGAGGCGATCGGCGAGCCGCCCGGTTCGGGGGAGTTCTCGGGGGAGTAGCCGGGGGCGAGACGGTGCACGCCGTCGCGCTCGACCAGTGCCGTCTCGGCGAACTCGAGCACGCCGACGGCCAGCTCCCACAGGACGTCGTCGACAAGCGAGGCATCATCGGCGGTGCTCACGAGATCCGCGGCGATCCGCAGCGCCCAGCCGCCGCCGCCCGTCCAGAACACGTGCGGGAAGTCCGGCGAGAAGTGGTTCGCGCGGCCGTGCGTCGACATCCGCGCCGGCAGCAGCATGCCCGCCGCGCCGAAGATGCGGCGCGCGTTCGCGCGGTAGTCGTCGAGGTGCGGCAGCACGAGGCGGAGCAGGCTGGCCGCCAGCTCGGGCGTGCCGGTGGGGATGAGGCTCGCGATCCCGCCGTTCTGGACGTTGCCGTTCATCGTGTAGTCGGCCGACCACGCGGGCGTCCACGTCCCCTGCCAGACGCCTTGCAGGGTCGGGGGCAGCTCGCCCGTCGCGGCGATCGCGTTCGCTCGCCCTGACAGGTAGGCGATCTCCATCGCGCGTCGCCGGGCGCGGGCATCGCCCACCCGGGCCGCCCGCCACGTGTCCTCCGTCATGACCGGGTCCGTGCCGGCGCCGAGGTCGAGAGCCGAGCGCCGCACCAGCGCCGTATGGGTGCGCTCCTGGTGGCGGATCACCGCATCCCAGTCCTCGGGGGCGGTCACCGGCTCCGGCGTCGGTGCGGCGCCGGCCCGGATCCGCACCCGCAGCGTTGCCCGCTCTCCGGCGGCGAGGGCGAGCGACGCCTCCAGGGCGGTGCCGGTGGCGTCGGCGGACCAGCCGCCACCGCCGCTGGCCGTGGTCTCGGCGATCGGCGTCCCGTCGGTCCTGGCCGAGGCGAGGACACGCCCCTCCGTGCCCGCCGCGACGACCGCGTCCACGAGGCCCGCATAGGCGGGTGCCCAGGTCGTCGCGGCGTTCGCGGCGGCGGGTTCCGCGCGATCGAGGCCCAGGCGAAGGGCCACCTCCCGCGGGCGCTCGGACTCGAACGCGATCCAGACGTCCTCGGTGCCGCGCGGGGCGATGACGCGCATCGTGAGGCCCCCGTCGGCACCCTCCCAGTGCAGCGACACCTCGCCGCCGGCCGGGTCGCAGCGCCGCACCGACGGGCCCGCCGCCACCGGCAGCGCGATCTCGAGGGTCGCGCAGATGCCCAGCGGATCGGTCCAGACGAGGTCGCGCTCGAAGCCCGAGACCTCGGCCGCGGCGGCCATCAGGCGGCCCGCGCCCTCACCGTCGCCCGCGAGCGCTCGCTCGCGGATCGCGTCGAGCGACGGTGCGAGAAGCGGCGCCGCCGGGCGGGGGTTGGCCGGCAGGAAGCTGCGCTCGTGGGCGAACGAGACGGTCTGGCGGGCCGTGTCCCCGAAGACGATCGCGCCCACGCGGCCGCTGCCCGCGATCAGGCCCTGCTCCCATGTCGGCGCGGCCGTGCGGGTGGAGAAGACGGCGCCCTCATCGGCGCGTGCGTCGGTGGTCGTCACGCAGGCCAGCCTCCTGCGAGCGGCGGACGCAGGAGGAGGATTTGCGCAAAAAAACCGACCCTCCTGTACACCCTTCCGAGCCCGTTGCTAGCTTCGGGGCACCCTGCGCCAGGACTCGGCGATCGACCCCGCACCGGCGCGGAATCCCGCAGCACCCGCGATCCCCAAAGGAGAGGAACGTCGTGAAGAAACGTCTTGCATTCGCCCCGCTCGCGCTGATCGGAGCCGTCGCGCTCGCGATCACCGGCTGCACCGGAGGATCCGGATCCGCCGGCGGCGGGGCCGGCGGTGAGCCGAAGGGCGACCCGAACGCCGAGGTCGAGTTCTGGTCGTTCACAGGCATCAACCAGAAGGACGGCGTCGACAAGTACCTCGAGCTGAAGCCAGACGCCAAGGTCAAGCTCTCGGAGGTGGGCAGCACCACCGAGACCGCGACGGCGCTGACGGCCGCGCTCGCCGGAGGCAAGGTGCCGGATCTCGTGATGATCCAGAACGACGACCTGCCGAAGTTCGTCGAGAACCCCGGCAACTTCGTCGACCTCCGCACCCTCGGCGGCGACGACGTGGGCGAGCCGTACCTCGACTGGGCCGTGAACGCGGCCACCGGAGAGAACGGCGAGGTCATCGGCATCCCGACCGATGTGGGAGGCCTGAGCTTCGCGTACCGCGCCGATCTCTTCGAGGCGGCGGGGCTGCCGACGGATCCCGACGAGGTCGCGGAGGCCTGGTCGACGTGGGACAAGTTCATCGAGATGGGCGAGAAGTACACCGAGGCGACCGGCGAGCCGTTCGTCGACAACGTCGAGACCACGGTCTTCTTCGCCACAGTGAACCAGGTGTCCGAGAAGTACTACTCGGACGACGGCGAGGTGATCTTCGAGTCGAACCCCGAGGTCAAGGACGCCTTCCAGGTCGCCGTCGACACGTACGACGCCGGCATCAGCGCCGGGATCGCCGCATGGTCGTCCGGGTGGGCGCCCGGCAAGGCCAACGGCTCCTTCGCCGTGACCACCGCGCCGTCCTGGATCCTCCAGGGGCTGAAGACCGACGCCCCCGACACCGAGGGCCTCTGGCGGGTCGCCACCTTGCCCGAAGGTGCCGGCAACTGGGGCGGCAGCGTGATCGCGATCCCCGCGCGCGCCGAGAACCCCGCGGGCGCCTGGCAGTACATCGAGACGATGATGTCGCCCGACGCCCAGCTCGAGCACTTCACCGAGACCGGCACCTTCCCCGCCGCCGAGACGGCGCTGGAGAGCGAGGAGGTCACCTCCTACACCGACCCGTTCTTCGGCGACTCGAAGATCGGCGAGGTCATGGCGCAGTCGGTGCTCGGCTTCAGCGAGTTCTACAACGGCCCCGACACCAGCGCCATCGGCGGTGCGCTCCTGAACGCGCTCGTCGACATGGAGGCGGGCAACACGGCCCCCGAGGACGCCTGGAAGACCGGCGTCGACAGCGCCAACGCCGCCCTCGGCGGCTGACGCCAGACACCGAACAGCGGCCGCCCCGGGGCGAGAGCCCCGGGGCGGCCGCCCGGACAGAGGAGCCCGTGTGACCACCACCGCCACCACCCCGGCAGCGACCACGACCATGGCCATCATCACGCGCGGAGGACCGAAGGGGCGTCGACCACCGGCCCGCCGCATCCGCAGCTCGTGGGCCGAGCGTGTGGCGCCGTACGCCTACATCGCGCCGTTCTTCGTGATCTTCGCGATCTTCGGCCTGTTCCCGCTGCTGTTCACGTTCTACGTCGCCCTGTTCGACTGGAACCCCATCGGGGATCAGGTGTTCGTCGGGTTCGCGAACTTCGAGCGCCTGTTCGCCGACGCGCGCTTCTGGAACGCCTTCGTCAACACCTTCGGGATCTTCCTCATCTCGACGATCCCTCAGCTGGCGCTCGCGCTGCTTCTCGCGCACCTGCTCAACCACGCGCGCCTGAAGTACGCGAACTTCTTCCGCATGGCGCTGCTGGTGCCCTACATCACCTCCGTCGCGGCCACCGCGATCGTGTTCGCGCAGATCTTCGATCGCAACTTCGGCCTCATCAACTGGGTGCTGGGGATCTTCGGCCTCCCGTCGGTCAACTTCCTCGCCTCCCAGGTCGGATCCTGGGTCGTCATCTCGGCCATGGTGATGTGGCGCTGGTTCGGCTACAACACGCTCCTGTACCTCGCGGGACTGCAGGCGATCCCGCGCGAGATCTACGAGGCGGCGTCCGTGGACGGCGCCTCGAGCCGGCAGCAGTTCTTCCATCTCACGATCCCGGCGCTGCGGCCGATCATCATCTTCACCGTGATCATGTCGACCATCGGGGGGCTGCAGATCTTCACCGAGCCGCTGCTGGTGGCCCCGGAGGCGGGTCTGACCTGCGGGGCTGCCCGCCAGTGCCAGACCCTCTCGCTGTTCCTCTACGAGCAGGGCTTCGGGCAGTTCGACTTCGGCTACGGCTCGGCCATCGGCGTCGCGCTGTTCGTGATCGTCGTCGTCGCGGCCCTGATCAACTTCTTCCTGTCCACCCGCACCCGAGGAGAGCGCTGATGTCCGACGTGATCGAGCGGACCCCCGTGCGACGACGCGCGCGAGGCGGGCGCGTGGGGCGCGTCGGATGGCCCACCTACCTGGGGCTCAGCCTCGCGGTGATCGTCAGCGTCTTTCCGCTGTACTACATGTTCGTCATCGCCTCCGTGGGCGCACAGGCGGTGACCTCCAGCCCGCCGCGGCTGTACCCGGGCCTGAACTTCTTCGACGTGGCGGCCAAGGTCTTCGAGACGGTGCCCTTCCTGGCCTCGCTCGCCAACAGCGTGCTGGTGTCGCTCACGATCGCCGTGGTGGCCTCGATCCTGTGCGCGCTCGCGGGCTTCGCCTTCGCGAAGCTCGACTTCCCCGGACGCAACGTGCTGTTCCTGATCGTCCTGCTGACGATGACCGTGCCGGCGCAGCTGAGCGTGATCCCGCAGTACCTGATCGTGTCGTGGCTGAACTGGGTCGACACGCTGCAGGCGATCATCGTGCCGGGGCTGGCGAGCGCGTTCGGCATCTTCTGGATGCGGCAGCACATGGCGACGACGCTCAGCGACGAGCTCATCCAGGCCGCGCGCATGGATGGGTGCAACAGCTGGCAGCTGTTCTGGCGGATCGCCTTCCCGATCGTGCGGCCGGCGGCCTTCGTGCTCGGGCTGATCAATTTCACCGCCGTGTGGAACGACTTCATGTGGCCGTTCATCGTCCTGAAGTCGCCCGAGCTGTTCACCGTCCAGATCGCGATCAAGCAGCTTCAGGCGAACCGGTCGATCGACCTGGCGCTCGCCATGGGCGGATCGTTCCTGGCGACCCTGCCGCTGCTCGTGGTGTTCTTCTTCGTCGGACGCCGCATGGTGGCCGGCATCATGGACGGCGCCTTCAAGGGCTGAGATCGCCCGGGGCCGCGCCGGCGGCCCCGGGTGCCGCGCCCGGTGAGGCGCGCCTCAGCCGGCCGGGGCGACCGCGACGGCGCGCAGCACCAGGGCGCGCTCGGGGAGGGGATGCGGGATGTCCAGCCCGATGCCCGTGAGCACCGACCCCGCGATCGCCGTGTCGGTGTCGACGCCCTCGCCGAGCCAGGGTGCACGCGTGAGCCAGGCGGGCAGATGCCACGGCGCACCCATGCCGCTGCCGCTGGCGACCTCGAGGCGGTAGCGCCGGCCGGCGTCGAGCCCCGGCAGCGTCACGCGGGTGCTGGAGTCGGCCGACAGCGACGGCGTCAGCACCGAGTACACGGCCTCTGACCCATCGGCGGCGACGACCCCGCGCAGGCTGAACGACGCCGCATCGAGCCCGCCGCCGGTGACGGCCGCACCCGTCGCGATGGTGCCGCGCACCGCGCGGTACGCCCCGATCCAGCGGGCGAGGGCGGCGCGCTCGTCGTCGTCGGCCTCGCGCAGATCCCATTCGATCCCGAAGTGGCCGAGGAAGGCGAGGGCGCAGCGGGTGTGCAGGTCGTGGGTGCGGCCCGTCACCGACGAGGTCGGAGATGCCACATGCGAGCCGAGCATCTCGGGCGGCACCAGCACGCCGCTCCAGCGCAGGATCCGGGCGCGATCCAGCGGGTCGTGGTTGTCGGAGGGATGGATCCGATCTGTGCGCTCGAGGATGCCGAGGTCGACCCGGCCGCCGCCGGAGGCGCACGACTCGATCTCGAGATCCGGATGACGGCGCCGCAGCTCGTCCACGAGCCGGTACACCGCGAGGGTCTGGTCGTGGACGGCCGGGGCACCGGTGGCGGGGTGGCCCGCCTCGACGAGGTCGCGGTTGTGATCCCACTTCAGGTAGGCCACGCCCCACTGGGCGACGAGCCCGTCGAGCGTGTCGAGGATGTGCGCGAACGCCTCCGGATTGGTGAGGTCGAGCACCTGCTGGAACCGCGTCTGCGGCGGCAGCTCGGCGCGCGCCCGGAGGATCCAGTCCGGATGCGCGCGTGCGAGATCCGAATCCTCGTTGATCATCTCGGGCTCGACCCACAGGCCGAACTCCATGCCGAGCGCGCGCACCCGATCGGCGAGGGGCCCGAGGCCCTCGGGCCAGATCACCGGGTCGGCGGTCCAGTCGCCGAGCCCCCGCCGGTCGTCGCGGCGGCCGGCGAACCAGCCGTCGTCGACCACGAACCGCTCGACGCCGAGATCCGCGGCGCGCTCGGCGAGGTCGGTGAGCACCTCGAGGCTCTGGTCGAAGTACACCGCCTCCCACACGTTGAGCGTGACCGGGCGCGGCCGCCGCGCCGCGCGCGAGACCCGGCGCAGATGCGCGTGGAATCGGGCGGACGCCTCGTCGATGCCCGTGCCGTGGCTGCCGTGCACCCAGGGGCTCACGTACTCCTCGCCCGTGCCCAGGCGCACCTCGCCGGGCAGCAGCAGCTCACCCAGGCGCAGCGTCTGCCGGCCGTCGGTGCGCTCGACCGCGTGCTCGTGCCCGCCGCTGAAGCCGACATGGCCGATCCAGACCTCGCCCATGCGCGCGTCGAAGCCGGGGGTCCCGAGGGCGATGACCGTGGTCGCGTCGAGCCCGGTGCGCCCTCGGCGCGACTCGCGGCTGTGCAGCCCGTGCGTCACCCGGTGCCGTTGCGGGACGCGCTCGGTGGCCCAGCGGCCCGAGAAGTCGAGCATGTCGTGAGCGCCGACCGGCACGGGGAGCGCCGCCGTCACGCCGGAGATCTCGAGGGGCTCTGCCGACGGGGCCGTGTTGCGCACGGTGGTGCGGGTGCGCAGCAGGCCGGCGGCGTCGAGCACGATCTCGACGTCGACCTCGATCCCGGCCCACGGGTCTGCGGCGTTGACCACCACGTGCCCGGAGCGCGCCTCGTGCGACTCCCCGGCGGACAGCTCGCGATCGCGGTCGTCGGTGTCAGGAGTCCGCACCGTCATGCGGGTGACCTGCAGCCGCGGCGCCCAGGCGGATCCGGCCCGGTGCGCGGCCAGGCCCGGTCGGCCGGCCCAGCCCCGCGCGGCCTCGGGAAGGATCGAGGGCGTGTAGGTCAGGTCGGACACGCCGTCGATGCCGCTGCGTCGCTCGCCCTCGAACACCTCGACCAGGTCCGAGACGGGCGCGTGCATCGCGCGACCCCAGTGGGTGATCACGGGCAGCTGGTCATCGCGCTGCGCGATGACGAGCGAGACGCCCGAGGCGGACAGATGCACGAGGCGGGGGAGCGGCATGCCGCTCAGTATCGAACGCTCCCGCCCGATCCGGCTCGCGAACGGGGTTATTGCGCAAGACGAGGCGACGTGGCGGTCAGCCCTCCGTGGCCCGGACCGTCGACCCGCGCACCTGCAGGGAGGTCGGAAGCTCGATGACGCGCTGGTCGCCGGCGGTCGGCTCCAGCAGCGCCCGCACGGCGGCGGAGGCCATCTCGCGGATCGGCTGGCGGACCGTGGTGAGCGGCGGATGCAGCCACTTCGCGCCTCGCACGTCGTCGAAGCCGACGACCATCAGGTCCCTCGGGATGTCCAGCCCGAGGTCGGCGGCCGCGCGGTAGGCGCCCGCCGCCATCTCGTCCGAGCAGGCGAACAGGCCGATCGGCCCCTCGCCCCTGGCCGCCGCCAGAGCGGGCAGGCACGCCCGACGTGCGCTGGGGGCCGTCCAGTCGCCGTGCACCCGGGTGATCTCGGCGTCCGGGAGGAGGGCGCGCACGGCGGTCTCGAAGCCGTCGACGCGCGCGCGGCCGTAGCGGTACGACGGCGCTCCGCCGACGACGATGAAGCGGCGGGCGCCCTGCTCGACGAGGTGCTCGGCGGCCTCCGCACCGCCGGCGCCGTCGGTCGTGCGCACGCTCGTGAGCGGGTGCGCGACCTCCGACCAGGGGTCGAGCAGCACGATCGGCAGCCCCGCCTCGTCCAGGATCGCCAGCTGTGTCCGCGTGGGCATGATGAGCCCGATCACCACGCCCGCCGACCCCCGCGCGCGGATCCGCATAGGCCAGTCGTCGTCGGGGACGTCGCGTTCGGCGGTCAGCACCAGGTCGTAGCCCAGCTCCGCGGCCGCGGTGCGCGCTCCCGTGGTCACCTCGTCCGTGTACGGATCGTGGAAGTGACCGAGCACGAGGTCGACGACCTGCGAGGGGCGGCTGCGCGGGCGGCCGCGGTTCTCGCCGTCGGGGGAGTGCCCGAGCAGCCGCGCGGCGGCCAGGATGCGCGCGCGCGTCTGCGGCCCGATGTCACCGGCTCCGCGCAGCACGCGCGAGACGGTCGACACGCTCACACCCGTCTCCTGCGCGATGCGCGAGAGGGTCACGCGGCTCATACGACCTCCTGGCGCGCGGCGGCGGACGTCGGCGTCGGCGCGTGCCCAGTGTCCCAGAGCGGCCCTTTATTGCGCAATTTGTGGGCGCAGTGCCCGGGGGCGCCCGCCCCTCCGAGCGGGTCGGAGGGGCGGATCGGGCCGGAGCCCTGGTCAGGCCAGGGCGTCGACCAGGCGCTGGGCGGTGGCGACCGACGACTGCGGGTTCTGTCCGCTGATCAGGGCGCCGTCGACGACGACCGTGCTGCTCCATGCGGCGCCGGGCTGGGGCATCGCGCCGAGCTCGGTCAGACGCGAGGCGACGAGGTACGGCGAGTTCTCGCCGAGGCCGCCCGTGAGCTCCTCCTCGTCCGTGAACACCGCCAGGCGCCTCCCGGCGAACGCGAACGAGCCGTCCTCGCGCACGGCGCTGAGCAGGCCGGCCGGTCCGTGGCACAGCACGGCCACCGTGGTGCCCTGCTCGGCCGCGTCGATCAGCAGGCGGCCGAGGTCCGGGTCGCTCGCGAGATCGGCCATGGGGCCGTGTCCGCCCGGAAGCGCGTAGGCGTCGTACGCGCCGGGCTCGATGTCGGCGAGGGCGAGCGGGGCGTCGAGTTCACCCGCGAGCGCGTCGAGGTACGCGGCGATCTCCGCGCCCGCCTCGGTCGTGGTGTCGAGGCTGCCCTGGTCGACGGTCGGGCGCCGGGCACCAGGGGTGGCGAAGCGGACGGTGTGGCCCGCGGCGGTCAGCCCGCGGTGCAACTCGACGAGCTCCTCGGCCCAGAAGCCCGTCGGGTGCGCGGTCCCGTCCTTCAGCGTCAGGGTGTCGGCGCCGGAAACGACCATCAGAACGTCAGCCATGGGATCTCCTCTTTCACGAAGTCATGTGCGGCCGTGCGCCCCACGAGGGAAGAGAACCACACGGGATCGGATCCATTCCGTAGGATCATGAGAGGTCATAGATTTTCCGATGGACCGCATCTGGGCGAGAGAGGGGGAGTGATGCGCGACCTCGACCTGCTCGCCACCTTCCTCGAGGTGCACCGCGCCGCGTCCATCACGGGCGCGGCCACCCGGCTCGGCATGAGCCAGCCCGCCGTCAGCGAGCGCCTCGCGCGGCTCGAGCGGCAGGTGGGGGAGCCCCTGTTCACCCGCTCGCGGGCGGGCGTTGTGGCGACACCGGCGGGTGATCGGCTCGCGGCCCGGGTGGCGGAGCCCGTCGACAGGCTGCGCCAGGTGTGGGCCGAACCCGCGTCGGAGGTCGCGGGGCTCGTGCGGATCGGCGGCGCCAGCGACGTCATCGCCGCGCGGGTCGTGCCGGCCCTGGCGCCCCTGGTCGCGCGCGGGCTGCGGGCGGAGTTCACCCTCGGGCTGGCGGGCGACCTGCTCGATCGCGCGGCCCTCGGCGAGCTCGATCTTGTGCTCTCCTCCATCCGGCGCACCGGCCCGGGGGTGCGCTACCGCGGCCTCATCGACGAGGAGTTCGTCCTGGTCGGCCCGCCGGCGCTCGCCCGCACGATCGATCCCGCACGGCTCGCCGACGATCCGCTGGCGGCGCTGGCGCACCTGCCGCTCGTCGCCTACGACGCCCAGCTGTCGATCATCCGGAGGTACTGGCGAAGCCAGTTCGGCCGTCGCCCGGCCAACCCCGTGGTGCTGGTGGTGCCGGACCTGCGTGGTGTGCTCGCCGCGGTGGTGGCGGGCGTGGGCGTCTCCGCCGTCCCGCGGTACCTGGCCGATCCGGCGATCTCCTCGGGCACCGTCGAGGTGCTGCACCATCCGGCCGAGCCGCCCCTGAACACCCTGCATCTGGCGATCCCCTCGCAGGAGCCGCCGAGCGCCGCGACCTCGTCCGTGATCGACCGCCTCATCGAGCGTGCGAGGACGTGGGACACCCTCTGAACCCGCCACCAGGCCTTTTCTGGTAGAGTGAATCCGCACGTTCGACGTCTGGTCATTCCAGAGCCCCTCTCACCGGCTCCCGGACCGACGAACTGCCCTCTTGATCGCGAGCCGCGATCCGCCGCCCGAGTGCACTGCCCGGGCGTCCATGGAAACACCCGCGTGCGTCGACGACGATGCGCGCACACGAAAGATCATGACAATCACCGCAGTACCTTCTGTCCATCACTCCGTCTCCGATGCGGACGTCCACTGGAAGCAGGCCGACCACGACGTGTTCGTGGCGACCGTCCACAACGAGTTCGCCGGATTCATCTCCGTCGAGGGCGCCGAGCACACCGTTCACACGGCGCACTCCGAGCCCATCGGCACCTATCGCAACCTCCGCGAGGCCCGTGCGGCCCTCGGGCAGCACCTCACGCGCTCGAAGACCGCCGCCCCGCGCCCGAACCAGCACCCCGCGCGGCGTCGCCGCTGGCTGGCCCTCGGACGCTGACCTCCGCGCGCCCTGGGAGTCGTGTATGCGTCCGCTCCGTATGCCGGACGAAGTATGCCTCTCCCTGTAGCGTTAGGCGTCAGCGATCGGCGACCGCCTTTGGCTTTCTGAGGTCCCCGCGCGCAAGCGCTCGGCGGCCGACCGAACGACAGGGGCGTCGCATATGTCCTCCTCGCACACCCTCGAACGGACGTCCACTCTCGGTCCCGTTCGCCAGACTTACGCCGGCACCACCGAGTTCCCGCCTATGGCCCGCGCCTACACCCAGGTGTCGCAGGTCGTCCGCGAGACCGGGCTGCTCAAGCGCACCGGGTGGTTCTACGCCATCGTCGGCGCGGTTCTCGCGCTCTGCTTCGGCGGCGTGATCACCGGCTTCATCCTCCTCGGCGACAGCTGGTTCCAGCTGCTGATGGCGGGTGCCCTCGGCATCCTCTTCACCCAGGTGGCGTTCCTCGCTCACGAGGCCGCGCACAAGCAGATCCTCACGAGCGGCCCCGCGGGTGAGCGCCTCGCGCGCTTCCTCGCCTCCGGCGTCGTCGGCATCAGCCTCTCGTGGTGGGATGCGAAGCACACCCGCCACCACGGCAACCCGAACCGCGTCGGCAAGGACCCCGACATCGACGTGGACACCATCTCGTTCCTGGACGCCGACGCGGCCCAGGCCAAGGGCCTGCGCCGCTGGATCACCCAGCGCCAGGGCTGGCTGTTCTTCCCGCTGCTGACGCTCGAGGGCCTGAACCTGCACTACCTCGGCATCCGTCACCTGCTCTCGCGCGGACCGGTCAAGGCGCGCTGGACCGAGCTCGGCCTCATCGCGCTGCGCCTCGCGGCGCTCCTCGTTCCCGTCTTCCTGCTGCTTCCGGTCGGGATGGCGTTCGCCTTCGTCGGCGTGCAGCTGGCCGTGTTCGGCGTGTACATGGGCGCCTCGTTCGCCCCGAACCACAAGGGCATGCCGATCATCGCCCCCGACGCGAAGCTCGACTTCTTCTCGAAGCAGGTGCGCACCTCGCGCAACGTGTCCGGCGGCTGGTGGGCGACCATGCTCATGGGCGGCCTGAACTACCAGGTCGAGCACCACCTGTTCCCGAACATGCCGCGCCCGCACCTCGCGCAGGCGCGCGAGATCGTCCGCGAGTACTGCGCCTCGTTCGACGTGCCGTACACCGAGACCACGCTGTGGCGCTCGTACGGCATCGTCATCTCGTACCTCAACCGGGTGGGCCTCGCCGCCCGCGACCCGTTCGACTGCCCCGCCGCGGCGAGCTTCCGCTAGCCGCTGGCAGGAATCCTGCGCTGATCGTCCGTCGGACGCCCCTTTCACCGGGCTCCGGCGGACGTTCGCGTATCCGGCGGCCCCGAGAATGAGGGGATGAGCAGCACGCCGCCCCCCTCCGCCCGCCGGATCCATCCCGCGTGGATCGTCGCGGGGGTCGCCTTCCTCGCGCTTGTGGGCGCGGCGGGGTTCCGCGCGGCGCCGAGCGTGTTCATGGTGCCGATCGAGACCGAGCTCGGCTTCAGCCGCACCGACCTCTCGCTCGCCATCGGCATCAACATCGTGCTCTACGGCCTGACGGCCCCCTTCGCCGCGGCCCTGATGGACCGGTTCGGGATCCGACGCGTCACCTTCTTCGCGCTGATCCTTATCGCCCTGGGAGCGGTGCTGGGCACCTTCGCGACGGCGCCCTTCGTCCTGTGGCTCACGTGGGGTCTGCTGATCGGGGTGGGCACCGGGTCGATGGCGATGGTGTTCGCCGCCACCGTCACGCAGCGCTGGTTCGTGCGGCATCGCGGCGTGGTGTCGGGCGTGCTGAGCGCCGGGTCGGCCACGGGCCAGCTCGTCTTCCTGCCGCCGACCGCGTGGCTGGCCACCGAGTACGGATGGCGCGAGGCGAGCCTGGTCGTGGCCACCGGCGCCCTGGTGGTCGTCCCGCTGGTGGCCTGGTTCCTCCACGACTCCCCGGATCGGATCGGGCACCTGCCGTTCGGGGCGGACCCGGCGAACCCTCCCGCTCCGCCGGCGCGATCGACGGTCAACCCCGCGCTCCTGGCGCTGCGCGCGCTGCGCCGGGCCGCGCATCACCGCACGTTCTGGGCCCTGGTGGTCGGCTTCGCGGTGTGCGGCGCGTCGACGAACGGCCTGATCGGCGCGCACTTCATCCCCGCCGCGCACGACCACGGCATGACCGAGCCGGTCGCCGCGGGGCTGCTCGCCACCGTCGGCGTGTTCGACATCGCGGGCACCGTGCTCTCCGGCTGGCTCACCGACCGCGTCAACCCGCGCATCCTCCTCGCCATCTACTACGCGGGCCGCGGGGTCAGCCTGGTGTTCCTGCCGTTCCTGCTGTCGGCCGAGGTGCAGCCGCCGATGTGGTTCTTCATCGTGTTCTACGGCCTCGACTGGGTCGCGACCGTCCCGCCCACCATCGCGCTGTGCCGTGAGCTGTTCGGCGAGAGCGGCCCGCTCGTGTTCGGCTGGGTGTTCGCGAGCCACCAGCTCGGAGCCGGCGTCGCGACGGTGCTGGCCGGCATCGTGCGTGACACCACCGGCCAGTACACGATCGCCTGGTTCGCCGCCGCGGGGCTCTGTCTTGTGGCCGCCCTGGTCTCCTTCCGGATCCGTCGCGCCCCGGCCGCGGAGCACGATCCGGAGCAGATCGCGCGCGTGCCGTGACGCGATGTCCGTGACCCCGCGTAGCCTCTCGACATGCCCGAAGCCGAGCAGCTGACCGTCGCCGATGTCGCCGCGTGGCGCGCGTGGCTCGACGCGCACGAGGACGATTCCGACGGGGTGTGGCTGGTGCTCGCCAAGAAGGGCACCACCGAGCCGACCTCGCTGACGTACGCGCAGGCCCTCGACGAGGCCCTGTGCAGCGGCTGGATCGACGGACGCAAGCAGAGCGTCGACGCGGCCGTCTTCCGCCAGCACTTCACGCCGCGGCGGAAGGCGTCCCTGTGGTCCGAGCGCAACGTCGGCATCGTCGAGCGGCTGATCGCGGAGGGGCGGATGCGCCCCCGCGGGCAGGCCGAGATCGACCGGGCGAAGGGCGACGGGCGCTGGGAGCGCGCCTACGGCCCTCGCGCGTTCGCCGAGGTGCCCGATGACCTCGCGGCGGCGCTCGCCGCCACGCCCGGGGCGACCGAGGCGTTCGCCGCGCTCAACGCCCAGAACCGCTACGCCGTGCTGCACCGGGTGCACACCGCGCCGAGCCCGGCCAGCCGGGCGAACCGCATCGCCAAGCACGTCGCGATGCTCTCCGGCGGCGAGACCCCGTACCCGCAGAGCTGACCGCAGTCATCCGACGTCCCGGGTACGCTCGGTGACCATGACCGCCACCCGCCCGCCCTCCATGGCGGACGTCGCCGCCCGGGCAGGCGTCTCGCATCAGACCGTCTCCCGCGTGCTCAACTCCCACGCCTACGTCCGCACCGAGACCCGTGACCGGGTGCAGGCCGCGATCGACGCGCTCGGCTACCGGCCGAACCGCGCCGCCCGCGCCCTGGCGACCGCGCGGTCGAAGACCCTCGGCATCCTCGTCACCAACGCGACCTTCTTCGGCCCAGCCAGCACGGTCTTCGCGATCGAGGCCGCCGCCCGCGCCGCGGGCTACTTCGTCTCGATCGGGTCCCTGCCGGCCTACGACGTCGACACGGTCCGCGCCGCCCTCGACCAGCTGATCGACCAGGGTGTCGACGGCGTCCTCGTTGTCGTGCCGCAGAAGGAGGTCATGGACCACATCGACCGCGTGGCGCTGACCGTGCCCGTGGTCGCGGTCGCGGCACGCGCGGACATCCCCGCCGATTCGCCGATCCGCTACGTCGAGGTGGACCAGGCGCTCGGCAGCGCCCTCGCCACCCAGCACATGCTCGAGCTCGGACACCGTCGTCTCGTCCACGTCGCCGGCCCTGCGGGCTGGTACGACGCCGACGAGCGGGCCCGCGCCTACGTGGCGACCGCGGCCGCCGCAGGCGTCGAGCCGCGGCTCGTCCCGGCCGGCGGCTGGTCGGCGGCCGAGGGGTACGAGGTCGGCAAGCGGCTCGCCGCCGAGATCTCCGGCGGCCGGGGGCCCACGGCGGTCGTGGCGGCGAACGACACCCTCGCGATGGGCCTGCTACGCGCCTTCTGGGAGGCCGGCGTGCGGGTTCCCGACGACGTGTCGCTGGTGGGCTTCGACGACATCGACGGCAGCGAGTTCCTGGTGCCCTCGCTCACCACCGTGCGTCAGCCCTTCGCGGCGATCGGCGAGGCCGCCACCCACGCGCTTCTGGCCACCGAGGCGGGCGCCGCGCAGGTGGCGGCGGTGATCCCGCCCGCGCTGGTGATCCGCGACAGCACGGCGCCGCCCGCCTGAACACGCGGGCGTCGCACATATGTGAGCGCTAACATATGATGTGAGCGGGCCGGATCGGCCCGGGACCGGATCCGACGGTCCTGACGGCGAAGAGCCCGGGCGAGGACGCCCCGGCGGAACGGAGCACTGCGATGGCGGCAGCGACGACGATCGACGAGGCGGGCACCACGCTCGGCATCGAGCTGGGATCGACCCGGATCAAGGCGGTCCTGATCGACCGTTCGGGCGCCACGCTGGCCAGCGGCTCGCACGAGTGGGAGAACCAGCTCGTCGACGGCGTCTGGACGTACTCGCTCGAGGCCGTGCACACGGGCCTGCAGGCCGCCTACGCCGCGCTCGCGGCGGATGCAGAGGCCCGTCTCGGCGCCCGCCCCACCGCCTTCGGCGCGATCGGCGTCTCGGCCATGATGCACGGCTACCTGGCCTTCGACGCCGACGGCGAGCTGCTGGTGCCGTTCCGCACGTGGCGCAACGTCAGCACGGGCGCGGCGTCGGCCGAGCTGTCCGAGGCGCTCGGGGTGAATATCCCGCTGCGCTGGTCGGTCGCGCACGTGCACCAGGCCGCCCTGGACCGCGAGGACCACGTCGCCCGGATCCATCACCTCAACACCCTCGCCGGCTACGTCCACGAGCTGCTGACCGGCGCGCGTGTGCTCGGCGTCGGCGACGCCTCGGGGATGTTCCCCATCGACCCCGCCACCGGCGGATACGACGCCGGCCTGCTGGCCATCGCCGATGAGCGCCTCGCGGCTGCCGGTGCCGGGCACCTCGCGCTCGCCGAGGTGCTGCCCGCGGTCCTGCCCGCCGGGGCGGATGCCGGCGCGCTCACCGCGGAGGGCGCCGCGCTGCTCGACCCGACCGGCGCCCTGCGGCCCGGTGCCGTGGCCGCCCCGCCCGAGGGCGACGCCGGCACGGGCATGGTCGCCACCAACGCCGTCACCCCGCGCACGGGCAACGTCAGCGCCGGCACCAGCATCTTCGCGATGGTCGTCCTCGAGAAGTCGCTGTCGCGCGCCTACGAGGAGATCGACATCGTCACCACCCCCGCGGGCGACCCGGTGGCGATGGTGCACTGCAACAACGGCGCCAGCGAGCTCGGCGCCTGGGCGGGCGTGTTCGGCGAGTTCGCCGCCGCGCTCGGCTCGACCGCCTCGCAGGATGACGTCTTCGCCGCGCTGCTGTCCGGCGCGCTCGAGACGGGCGCCGACGACGGCCTGCTCGCCTACAACCACCTGTCGGGCGAGCCGATCGCCGAGCTGTCCGAGGGGCGGCCGCTCGTCGTCCGCACGCCCGGATCCCGTCTGAGCCTGGCCGGCTTCGCTCGCGCGCAGCTGCGGGCCGTCTTCGCCACGCTCAGCCTCGGCATGCGCACGCTCGTCGACGAGGGCGTCGCGGTCGACGCGATGTTCGCGCACGGAGGCATGTTCCGCACCGCGGGGGTCGCACAGCGCCTTCTCGCCGCCGCCGTCGAGGCACCGGTCGTCGTCGGCGAGACCGCGGGCGAGGGCGGCGCGTGGGGCATGGCGGTGCTCGGCGCCTACCGTCTCGCGGTGATCGACGGCTCGGCCGCCGGCCGCACCCTGTCGGCCTGGCTCGCGGACGAGATCTTCGCGGGCGCCGAGACCGACACCGCCGAGCCGACCGCCGACGAGATCGCCGACCACCGCGCCTACCTCGACCGCTGGGCCGCCGGCCTCGCCGCCGAGCGCGCCGCCGTCGACGCGATCCGCTGATCCTCATCCATCACCCGATCCATCCGATCCCGACTCCCAGGGAGATCCGCATGACCACCGTCCCCTCCGCCATGCGCGAGGCCGTCGACGCCGCCAAGGCGCGCGTCGCCGCCCTGCACAACGAGCTGCCCCGCTGGGAGCTCGTCGTCTGGACCGCAGGCAACGTCTCCGAGCGCGTCCCCGGCATCGACGGCCACCCCGACCTGCTGGTGATCAAGCCGTCGGGCGTCTCGTACGACGACCTCACCCCCGAGGAGATCGTTGTGTGCGACCTCGAGGGCGAGCTCATCGAGGGCTCGCGCAGCCCCTCGTCCGACACCGCGGCCCACGCCTACGTCTACCGCCACATGCCGCACGTCGGGGGAGTGGTGCACACGCACTCGACGTACGCCACCGCCTGGGCCGCGCGCGGCGAGGAGATCCCCTGCGTGCTGACCATGATGGGCGACGAGTTCGGCGGGCCGATCCCCGTCGGGCCGTTCGCGATCATCGGCGACGACTCCATCGGCCGCGGCATCGTGGCGACGCTGCAGGATCACCGCAGCCCCGCTGTGCTGATGCAGAACCACGGCCCCTTCACGATCGGCAAGGACGCCAAGTCGGCCGTCAAGGCCGCCGTCCTGCTCGAGGAGGTCGCGCGCACGGTGCACATCTCGCGCCAGCTCGGCGACCCGCTGCCGATCCCGCAGGACGCGATCGACAGCCTCTACAACCGCTACCAGAACGTCTACGGCCAGCACTGACGCGGCCCCGTCCCCCCAAGGAGCACACGCAATGACCAAGCCCTACGCAGACCGCGAGATCTGGTTCTTCACCGGATCGCAGGACCTCTACGGCGAGGAGACCCTCCGCCAGGTCGCCGAGCAGTCCCAGGAAGTGGCCCGCGCGCTCGACGTGTCGGCCGACGTCCCCGCCACGATCGTGTGGAAGCCCGTCCTGAAGGATTCGGCTTCGATCCGCCGCGCCATGCTCGACGCCAACGCCGATGACCGCGTGCTCGGCGTGATCACGTGGATGCACACCTTCAGCCCGGCCAAGATGTGGATCGCCGGCCTCGATGCGCTCCGCAAGCCGCTGCTGCACCTGCACACGCAGGCCAACGTCGAGCTGCCGTGGGACAGCATCGACTTCGACTTCATGAACCTCAACCAGGCGGCGCACGGCGACCGCGAGTACGCGTACATCGCCGCGCGTCTCGGCATCGCCCGCACCACCGTCGTGGGCCACGTGTCGAACCCGGCCGTGCAGCGCCGCGTCGGCACCTGGATCCGCGGTGCCGCCGGCTGGGCGGCCACCCACGAGCTCAAGCTCGCCCGCTTCGGCGACAACATGCGCAACGTCGCCGTCACCGAGGGCGACAAGACCGAGGCCGAGCTGCGCTTCGGCGTCTCGGTCAACACGTGGGGCGTCAACGAGCTCGTCGCGGCGATCGAGAAGGTGTCCGAGGGCGACATCGACGCCCTCGTCGCCGAGTACGAGGAGCTCTACGACGTCGTCCCCGAGCTGCGCAAGGGCGGCGAGCGCCACGAGTCGCTGCGCTACGCGGCGAGCCAGGAGATCGCGCTCGAGACGTTCCTGACCGAGATCGGCGCCAAGGCGTTCACCACGAACTTCGAGGACCTGGGCGCGCTGCGTCAGCTGCCCGGCATCGCCGTGCAGCGCCTGATGTCGAAGGGCTACGGCTTCGGCGCCGAGGGCGACTGGAAGACCGCCGTGCTGGTGCGCGCCGCGAAGGTCATGGGAGAGGGCCTCCCCGGCGGCGCCTCCCTCATGGAGGACTACACGTACGACCTGACCCCCGGTTCCGAGCTAATCCTGGGCGCGCACATGCTCGAGGTCTGCCCGAGCCTCACGACCTCGAAGCCGCGTGTGGAGATCCACCCGCTCGGCATCGGCGGCAAGGAGGACCCGGTGCGCATGGTGTTCGACGCCGACGCCACCGAGGGCGCCGTGGTCGTCTCGCTCGCGGACATGCGCGAGCGCTTCCGCCTGACCGCCAACGTGGTCGACGTCGTCACCCCGCCCGCGCCGCTGCCGCACCTGCCCGTCGCGCGCGCCGTGTGGCAGCCCCGTCCGTCGTTCGACGTCTCGGCCGAGGCGTGGCTCACCGCCGGCGGCGCGCACCACACGGTGCTCTCGACCGCTGCGGGTGTCGAGGCGTTCGAGGTCTTCGCCGACATCGCGCGCTGCGAGCTGCTGGTCATCGACGAGGCGACCACGCGCCGCGGCTTCGCCGACCAGGTGCGCTGGAACGCCGCGTACCACCGCCTGGCGCAGGGTCTGTGACCCTCGCCTGAATCGGAAGGCGGCCCGGATCCGATCCGGGCCGCCTTCCGCGGTCGTATGCCCGGATCTGTATAGGATGCGGCTGGATGCCGCGTTCTGGCGCGCGGCGGAAGGCGAGGGGCATGTCGGCCACGATGCGCGACGTCGCGAGCCGCGCCGGGGTGTCCGTCAAGACCGTCTCCAACGTCGTCAACGGCTTCGCTCACATCCGTCCGACGACCCGCGAGCGGGTCGAGGCGGCGATCGACGAGCTCGGCTACCGGATGAACATCGCGGGGCGCAATCTGCGCCGCGGTCGCACCGGGATGATCGGCCTGGCCATCCCCGAGCTGCGTGTGCCCTACTTCGCCGAGCTCGCCGACTCCTGCCTGCGCGCCGCCGAGGAGCGTGGGCTCGTGCTGCTGATCGAGCAGACCGGCGCCGGGGGAGAGCACGAACTCGACGTGCTCGCCAGCCCGCAGCGCCAGCAGACCGACGGCCTGCTGTTCTCCGCCGTCGGCATGGATCCGGACGAGAAGGCGGCCTTCGCGGTCGACTACCCGCTGGTGCTGCTGGGCGAGCGCGTATTCGACGCGGGCGTCGACCACGTCACGATGGCCAACCGCGAGGCCTCCCGTGCCGCCACCGCCCATCTCATCGACCGCGGATGCCGCCGGATCGCGGTGATCGGCGCGCACGAGGGGGAGCGCATGGGATCGGCGGCGCTGCGCTACGCGGGATACCTCGACGCCCTCGCCGAGGCCGGGATCGCGCCCGACCCGGATCTGGTCGGCGAGGCGGGCCGCTGGGTGCGCGCCACGGGCGCATCGGCGATGACGAAGATCCTCTCGGCCAGCGGGGGAGACGTCGACGGCGTCTTCGCCATGAACGACGCGCTCGCGCTCGGCGCCCTGCACGTGCTGCACGAGCACGGCCTGCGGGTGCCCCAGGACGTGCGGGTCGTCGGCTTCGACGACCTCGACGAGGTGCGCTACTCCGAGCCCCCGCTGACGTCGATCGCCCCCGGTCGCGAGCAGATCGCCCGCGTGGCCGTCGATCGCCTGCTGCGCCGCATCGAGGGCGAGGACGAGGCCCCGCGCACGGTGGTGGCCGACTTCGACCTGATCCAGCGCGAGAGCTCCCGCTAGCTCCCGCCGGATCAGCGGCGCGCGATCGTGCTGCCCCTGATCACAAGCCGCACCGGCAGGTGGTGGGTGCCCTCGCCGGTGTCGACGCCGTCGATGGCGTCGAAGACCCGCTGGGCCGCCTGACGGCCGAGGTTCTGCAGGCCGGCGTCGATGCTGGTGATCTCGGGCGTGGACCCGGTGGCCAGCGCCTCCCAGTTGTCGTAGCCGATCACGGCCACGTCGTCGGGCACGCGGCGTCCGGTGGCGTGGACGGCGTCGAGCACGCCGCGCGCGATCTGGTCGGATCCGGCGAAGACCGCGTCGATGTCGGGGTGGCGCTCCAGCAGCGCGCGCGTGGCGTCGCGCCCCCAGTGCTCGGTCCAGGAGGCGAACATCGGGTCGCCGACGAGCGCGAGGCCCGCGTGGTCGAGCGCGGCGCGGGCACCCGCGAGGCGATCCTGGGCGGCCGCATACGCCGGGTCGCCCGACACGTGGGCGATGCGCGTGCGGCCGATCGAGAGCAGATGCTCGATGGCGAGCCGGCCGCCCGAGTAGTTGTCCGGGGTGAGTGACAGGTCGTGCGGGTCGTCCGACGGCGCGTACGCGTAGACGACGGGCACGGGCAGGTCCTGCCCGAGAGACGGGCGCTGGTCGGTCTGGCGGCCCACGACGATGATCCCGTCGACGCGGCGGCTCAGCAGCGCCTGGAGGTGGTGCTGCTCGCGGATCGCGTCGCCCCGCGCGTCGCAGAGGAAGACGTTGACCTGGCCGGCGCCGAACGCGTCCTCGGCGCCCATGAGGATCGGGATCACGAAGCGGCCCTCCAGGTCGCTCGTGAGGAGCCCGACCGTGCCGCTGCGCCCCGCGAGGAGGCCACGGGCGACGTGGTTCGGGGTGAAGCCGAGAGCGTCGGCGGCGGCGCGCACACGGTCCCGCGTGGCGGGGGCGACGTCGCCGCGGTCGTTCAGCGCCTTGGAGGCGGTGGCGAGCGAGACCCTCGCCTGGGCCGCGACATCGCGCAGCGTGGTCGCCCGCGGGGTGGGATCCGCCATCGGTTCCCCCTTCCGATCGAAAGTGCGTCGAAACCTGAAACGCAACGATATCGCCGAAGTCGTTGACATCGCTCGTTTCTTGGTTCTATGGTCACCGAAAGGGCTTTCGGGATTTTCGCTCCCGCATGCCTGCCGCGGCAGAGGCGCCGCGGTCGCTCAACGAAGAGCTGAGGAGACAGCACATGCGATCCACCCCCCGAATCCGCCGCATCGCCGGCTTCACCGCCGCCGCCGCGGTGGCCGTCGCGCTCGCCGGCTGCGCGCCCGCCGACGGCGGCACCGCAGCCCCCGAGGACATCCCCGCCGAGGGCGTCGACGACGGCACCAAGCTCACCCTCTGGACCCGCGCACCCATGGAGCTGCAGGCCAATCAGCTGGTCGATGCGTACAACGCGTCGCACGAGAACCAGGTCGAGCTCACCGTCGTCCCGAACGACGACTACGTCGCCAAGGTCGGCGCCGCGGCCGGATCCGGCGGCCTGCCGGATCTGTTCGCCGCCGACATCGTCTACGTGCCCAACTGGGTGCAGGCGGGCCTGTTCGCCGACATCACCTCGCAGATCGACGGCCTCGACTACAAGGACGAGATCAACCAGGGTCACCTGAGCGCCGGCACGTTCGAGGGCAAGGAGCACGTGCTGCCGTTTGTGCTCGACCTGTCGATGATGATGTGGAACAAGGACCTCTTCGAGCAGGCGGGGCTCGACCCCGAGAAGGCGCCGGCCACCTACGACGAGTTCGTCGCCGACGCCAAGGCGGTGCAGGACCTCGGGCTCGACGGCGTGTACGGCACGGCCAGCGGCTTCAACTGCGGCGGCTGCCTGGTCTTCACCTGGTTCCCCAGCATCTGGGCATCGGGCGAGGAGGTCATGAGCGAGGACGGCACCGAGTCGCTGCTCGACGGCGAGGCCGCGACGCAGATCTACGACGGCTGGAAGGAGCTCTACGACTACGGCGCCGTGCTGCCGAGCACGGTCGACGAGACCGGCGCGACGTGGGTCGCGGCCTTCCAGGAGGGCAAGGTCGGCGTGATGCCGTTCCCGGCGACGCTCGCCGCGGGCCTGGAGTTCGACGCGGGCCTCGCCGGCCTTCCCGGCGTCGAGGGCGAGGTCTCGACCTTCGTCGGCGGCGACGGCATCGGCATCTCGAAGGACTCGAAGCTGGCGCCGCAGGCGTGGAACTTCCTGTCCTGGATGATGTCCGAGGACGCGCAGGTCGAGGTCATGGCCAAGAACGGCAACGCCGTCTCGCGCGGCGACCTGGGCGACAACGAGTACGCGGCGGCCGACCCCTTCATGGGCACGGTCAACGAGGTGGCCGCGCAGGGCGACACCCCCGTCGCCCTCAACTTCCAGCAGGCGTTCAACGCGGTGGGAAGCCCCTGGGTGACCATGATCCGCAACCGGATCCTCCAGGGCACCGATTCGCTCGAGGCCGACAACGCCGAGATCACCGCGATCCTCGGCGGCTGACGCCCTCACCTGGTGGGGCGCCCGCGACGGGCGCCCCACCCCGTCTGGAGACCTCCATGTCGACACCCTCGCGCGCCCGCCGCGCCTCCCTCGTGGGCTGGCTGTACGCCTCGCCCACCGCCATCTTCGTCATCGCCCTCTTCGTCATCCCGCTCCTGCTCGTCCTGCAGATGTCGGCCAGCGACTGGCCGCTCCTGGGCGGCAACCGCGGCCTGAACTTCCCGCAGAACTTCATCGACGCGGTCGATCACCGCCAGTTCTGGCCCGCGGTCGGGTTCACCCTGCTCTACACGGGTGTGACCACCGTGATCCTGCTGGTCGCCGGTCTCGGCCTCGCCATGCTGGTGCAGGAGTCGACCCGCTGGAAGGGCCTGCTGCGCACCGCGATCCTGGTGCCCAGCGCACTCGGTCTCGCGTCGGCGTCGCTGCTGTTCTACGTGCTCTACTCGCCCTACGCCGGCCCCTTCGCCGACCTCATGGACGACTGGGGCTTCACGTTCCTCGGCACGCCGCAGGGCGCGCTCTGGTCGACCGTGTTCCTCATCGTCTGGCGGTTCGCCGGCTTCTACATGCTCCTGATGCTCGTGGGCCTGCAGGGCATCCCTGATGAGGTCTACGAGGCCGCACGGCTCGACGGCGCGGGAGCGATGAAGTCGTTCTGGCACATCACGCTGCCGCTGCTGCGCCCCACGCTCGCGCTCACCACCGTGCTGTGCGTGACCGGCTCCCTGCTGGCGTTCGACCAGTTCTTCATCCTGACCAAGGGCGGCCCGGACAACTCGACGGTGACGATCGTGCAGCTCATCTACTCGGCCGCGTTCCAGGGGCAGAACCATCTCGGCGTCGCCTCGGCGCTGTCGGTGATCGTGCTCCTCGCTCTCGTCGGGATCAACGCGCTGCAGCTGCGGGCCTTCCGCGGCTCGGAAGAGGAGAAGTGATGGCTCTCAGTGCCGAGACCGGCCCTGTCACCCAGCTGCTGCGCACGCGACCCGCGCATCGCCGCGGCCCCGTCGCCCGCGCCGTGCTCGGGCTGCCGTACGCCGTGTTCACCGGCGCGATCGCGATCATCTTCCTGTACCCGCTGGTGTGGGCGGGCGTCTCCTCGGTCGCCCCGCGCTCCGGCAGCAGCCAGACCGACGGATGGGGCTTCGGCAACTACGCCGCGCTCGCCGACTTCCAGGCCGGCATCTGGGTCTACCTCGGCAACTCGCTGTTCGTCTCGCTGCTGACGGTGGTGCTGACGCTGCTGATCTCGTTCCTCGGCGGCTACGCGTTCGCGCGCTTCACCTTCCCGGGCAAGGATCTGCTGTTCCTCAGCGTGCTGGCGATCCTGATGGTGCCCTACGGCACGATGCTCATCCCGCTCTACGTGATCCTCAACAGCGTGGGCCTCGGCAACTCGCTGGTGGGCGTCGCGCTCGTGCTGACGATGTTCCAGCTGCCGTTCTCGATGTTCATGATGCGGATCTCCTTCGAGTCGATCCCGCGCGAGCTCGACGAGGTCGCCATGCTCGACGGCTGCGGCTCGTTCTCGGTGCTGTGGCGCGTGCTGCTGCCGATGGTGAAGCCCGGCCTCATCACCGTCGGGCTGTTCGCCTTCCTGACGGCGTGGAACGACTTCATCGGCCCGCTGATCCTCATCACCGACAGCAACCGGATGACCGTGCCGCTGGTCGTGGCGAACATGCGCGGCCAGGTGATGGGCGTCGTCGACTACGGCGCGACCACCGCCGGCGTCGTTGTGCTCGCGCTGCCGTGCATCGTCCTCTTCCTCCTCCTGCAGCGCCACTACGTGCGCGGCTTCATGTCCGGTGCGTTCAAAGGATGACCATGACCACTGCACCCGTCACCCCCGTCCCCGTCCAGGCGCCGGTCGTCCCGGCCTCCGGCGCCCTGCGCCCCCTCGGCCTCGACGAGTCCCGCATCACCGGCGGCCTCTGGGCCGAGAAGCAGAGCGTGAACGCCGCGGCCACCCTCGGTCACATCGGCCGACGGCTCGAGAGCGAGGGCTGGCTGCCCAACTTCGACCTCGCCGCCGCGGGCAGCCTCCCCGAGGGGCGCCGCGGGCGCGAGTTCGCCGACTCCGAGGTCTACAAGTGGTTCGAGGCGCTCGCCTGGGAGATCGGGCGCGGCGGATCGGACGAGCTCGAGCAGGTGTTCCGCGCGGCGGTCGCCCGCGTGGCCGCTGCGCAGGAGGCCGACGGCTACCTGAACACGATGTTCGGTCGAGAGGGCCAGCGTCCGCGCTGGAGCGATCTCGAGTGGGGCCACGAGCTGTACTGCGCGGGGCACCTCCTTCAGGCCGCCGTCGCCCGCGCCCGCACCCGCCCCGGATCCGATGACGGCCTGCTCGAGGTCGCGATCCGCGTCGCCGACCTGGTGGTGCGCGAGTTCGGCCCCGACGGGCGCGACGCGATCTGCGGCCACGCCGAGATCGAGCTGGGCCTGGCCGAGCTCGGCCGCGTGACCGGCGATGACCGTTACACCGCGCAGGCGAAGCTGTTCGTCGACCGCCACGGAGCGCACACGCTGCGGGACATCGAGCACGGCCGCGGCTACTACCAGGACGACGTCCCCGTGCGCGAGGCCCAGGCCCTGCGCGGGCACGCGGTGCGGGCGAACTACCTGTCCGCCTCGGCCGTGGACGTCGCGGTCGACACGGCCGATGCGGAGCTGCTCGCGGCTCTCGAGGGCCAGTGGGCCCGCACGGTCGCGCGCCGCACGTACATCACCGGCGGTCAGGGGGCGCGCCACTCCGACGAGGCGTTCGGCGAGGACTGGGAGCTGCCGAGCGACCGCGCGTACTCGGAGACGTGCGCCGGCATCGGATCGATCATGTTCGCCTGGCGCCTGCTGCTGGCCACGGGGGAGGCGCGCTATGCCGACCTCATCGAGCGGACGCTCTACAACGTCCTCGCGACCTCGGTCGCCGACGACGGCCGCGCGTTCTTCTACTCGAACCCGCTGCAGCAGCGGATCGAGGGCTCGGTGCCGGATCCCGATGAGACCGTCGGACGCGCCGCCACGTCGCTGCGCGCGCCGTGGTTCAGCGTCTCGTGCTGCCCGACGAACATCGGCCGCACGCTCGCCTCGCTCGGCGCGTACGCGGCCACGACCACGGACGACGGGGTGCAGCTGCACCAGTTCGCCCCGGGGGAGATCCGCACCACCACCGGCTCCGGGGCGCGCGTCGCGCTGACCGTGTCGACCGCGTACCCCGCCGACGGCGAGATCCGCGTGCGTGTGGACGAGCCGGGCGACTACGAGATCGCGCTGCGCGTGCCGGCGTGGGCCGAGGGCGCCACGCTCGACGAGCTGCCGGTCGAGCCCGGGTACGCCCGCGTGCGCGGGGCGTGGAGCCCCGGCGACGAGGTCGTGCTGGTGCTGCCGGTCGCGCCGCGCGTGACCGTGCCGGATCCGCGCATCGACGCGGTCCGCGGTGCCGTCGCCATCGAGCGCGGGCCCGAGGTGTGGGCGCTCGAGTCGATCGACCTGGGCGCAGACGTCGGGGGAGCGGCGCTCGTGCCGGGCAGCGTGCGCGCCGACGGCGGCGGCATCGTCGCCGAGTTCGTCGTGCGGGACGGCAGTGCGGCCGAGTGGCCCTATGGGAGCGCCCAGCCGGCGACGGGCGAGCGACGCACCGCCGCGCTTGTCCCGTACCGCCGCTGGGGCAACCGGGGGTCGGCCACCATGAGGGTCTTCCTCCCCCTCGCGCACTGATCCGAGAGGCGGGCGAAACTTTTCGCCCGCCTCCTCTTGCGCTCGCTTTTACATCGATGTAAAAAGGAACCCGACACCGATGTCATATCCCACAACGGAGGCGCGATGAAGCGCATGCTGTACTCCGCGAAAGCGGCCCCCTACCTGTTCGTCCTGCCGTTCATCCTCACGTTCGGCATCTTCTGGGCGTACCCCCTCGTGAACTCCGTGATCATGAGCACCCAGGACATCCTGCCGGGGCAGGTCTCGAGCGTCGGCTTCGCGAACTATGAGCGGATCGCGGGCGACCGCCTGTTCTGGCTCGCCATGGGCAACTCGTTCCGCTACATGCTGCTGACGCTGCTGATCCTGGTCCCGCTGCCGCTCGCCCTGGCGGTGCTCGTGAACTCGCGCATCACCTCGTCGCGTCTGGCGGGCATCTTCAAGTCGGCGCTGTTCGTCCCGGCGCTCACCTCGGTGGTCGTCGCGGGCATCGTGTTCCGCCTGATGTTCTCCGAGACCGAGACCGCCCTGATGAACCAGATCCTGGGGGTGTTCGGCCTCGAGCCCGAGCGCTGGCTGCGCAACGACGGCACGGCGCTGGTCGCCCTGCTGCTGCTGGCCACCTGGCGCTGGGCCGGCGTCAACATGATGTACTTCCTCGCCGGGCTGCAGGCCATCCCGGAGGAGTACTACGAGGCCGCCGCGATCGACGGCGCGAACGCGTGGCAGCGCTTCTGGAACATCACCGTGCCGGGGATGAAGCCGACCATCGTCTACGTCCTCGTCATCTCGGTGTACGGCGGGCTCGCGATGTTCCTCGAGAGCTTCATGATCTTCGGCGGCAACAACTCGCCGCAGAACATCGGCCTCACGATCGTCGGGTACCTGTACCGCCAGGGCATCGAGAAGAACGACCTCGGCTACGCATCGGCCGTGGGTGTGGTGCTGCTCGTCATCATCCTCGCGATCAACCTCGTGCAGCTCGGCGCCACGGGCGCCTTCAAGAAGGAGGCGACGCGATGAGCGAGACCCGCACCATGGTCGCGCCGGGCGTCGAGACGCCCGCCAAGCGCCGTCATCTCGGCGCCCGCACGGTCACGGCGATCGTCCTGATCGTCGGCACCCTCATCGCGCTCGTGCCCTTCTGGGCGATCTTCGTGGGCACGTTCCACGACGGCAACATGCTTGTGCGCTACGGCCTGAACCTCGGCATCGACTTCTCGGTCGCGAACTTCGACAACTGGGTGATGCTGTTCACGAACTCCGGGTCCTACTTCACCTGGTTCTTCAACTCGCTGCTGCTGACCGCGGCGCAGGTCGTGTTCACGCTGCTCGTGTCGTCGTTCGTCGCGTACGGCTTCGCCATGTACGAGTTCCGGTTCAAGACCACGCTGTTCATCCTCGTCATCGTGCTCATGACGATCCCGTTCGAGATGCTGATGCTGCCGCTGTACGTGCAGACCAACAACATGGGCCTGTCCGACTCGTACGCGGCCGTGCTGCTGCCGTTCCTCGCGCAGGCGACGACGATCTTCTTCTTCCGCCAGTACCTCCTCGGGGTGCCGCGGGAGATCCTCGAGGCCGGCCGGATCGACGGCGTCACCGAGTTCGGGATCTTCTTCAAGCTCGTGCTGCCGATCATGACCCCCGCGATGGCGGCCATGGCGATCCTCAACGGCATGGCCAGCTGGAACAACTTCCTGTGGCCGCTGCTGGTGCTGCGCACGCCCGAGAAGTACACGCTGCCCATCGGCCTCAACACGCTGCTCACGCCCTACGGCAACAACTACGAGCTGCTCATCGTCGGGGCGTTCTTCTCGATCTTCCCGATCATGATCCTGTTCTTCGCCTTCCAGCGCTTCTTCATCGCGGGCATGACCGCGGGTGCCGTCAAGGGCTGATCAGAAGCACTTTCCCTCCGTACGTCCCCACCCCCCACCAGGAATGCAAGAGAGTCGAAGGAGACCTCACATGAACATCCGCCGCATCATCGGAGGCGCCGCGATCGGCGCCCTCGGAATCGCCTCCCTCGCCGGCTGCGCCCAGCCCGGAGGCAGCCCCGAGCCCGAGTACACCAGCACGGTCGATCAGGAGGCGGGCGAGGACGCCACCACCCTGTCGCTGTGGACCTTCGTCGAGCTCCACGGCGAGTTCTACGAGAACATGGCCAAGGTCTGGAACGAGGAGAACCCGGACAAGCAGGTCAAGATCGACGTCAGCGTCATGCCGTACGACGACATGCACAACAAGCTGCAGCTGGCGCTGAACTCGGGCCAGGGCGTGCCGGACGTCGTCGACATCGAGGTGTCGAAGTTCCCGGGCTTCACGCAGGGCGAGCCCGCCCTCGTCGACCTCACCGAGGCGGCCGCGCCGTACGTCGACGACATCGTCAAGGCCCGTCTCGACCTGTACTCGAAGGACGGCGCCCTCTACGGCCTCGACATGCATGTCGGCACGACCGTCGCGTACTACAACACCGAGCTGCTCGAGTCGGCCGACATCGACTACACGACCATCAAGACGTGGGACGACTTCAAGGCCGCCGGTGTCGCCTACAAGGAGGCCACCGGCAAGGAGTTCGGCACGGCCGACACGTCGGCCATGTGGCAGGAGGCCGTGCTGCTCGGCCAGCTCGGCGGCGACTACGCCGACGCCGACGGCAAGCCGACCGTCGACAGCCCCGAGGTCGCCGAGGCGCTCGCGCTGCTGAAGGACCTGCAGGACTCCGGCGCCGAGGGCATCATCCCCGGTGGCCAGCCCGACACCGAAGAGGCCTACGGCGCCATCAACAACGGCGACTTCGCGGCCTTCATCATGCCCAGCTGGTTCATGTCGCGCTTCACGTCGTACATGCCCGACCTCGCCGGCAAGATCGCGGTCGCCCCTGTCCCCGTGATGGACGGCGCCGAGTTCGCCACCGTCGGCGGCGGCGGCACCGGCACGGCCGTCCCCTCGGCCGGCGAGAACAGCGAGCTCGCGGCCGAGTACGCCGCCTTCGCGAAGCTCTCGTACGAGGGCAACGTCATGGTGTGGGAGAAGCTCGGCTTCGACCCGCTGAACACCGAGGTGTGGGCCGACGAGGCCGTCACGCACAACCCGGACAACGAGTTCGTGAAGTACTTCGTCAACAACCCGTTCGACGCGTTCAACGCGGTCAAGGACTCGATCGGCCTGCTGCAGTCGCAGACGACGCCCGCCTACCCCGCGATCAACAACAACTTCACCACCGTCACGCTCAACGAGGTCTTCGAGAACGGCACGCCGATCGAGGACGCCCTCGACCAGGCGCAGTCCGACCTCGAGAACGAGCTCGGCTGACCTTCGCCCCCTTCTGACGGGGGCGCCGCGACCGTCGCGACGCCCCCGCCGATCGGTGTGCCCCTCCGGCGCACCGGCCACGGGCGCGCCGACTCCCGGCCGCCCGTGACACGCCCGCACGCCCCCGAAAGGACCTCCTCTCATGCTGACCGCCTCCGTCACGGTCGACCCCGCGTTCACCGTCGGGCCCGTCCGCCCGCGCACCTTCGGCTCGTTCGTCGAGCACCTGGGGCGCTGCGTCTACACGGGCATCCACGACCCCGGCCACCCCACGGCCGACGCCGACGGCTTCCGCGGCGACGTGCTCGAGCTCACGCGCGAGCTGGGCGTCTCGACCGTGCGCTACCCGGGCGGCAACTTCGTCTCCGGCTACCGCTGGGAGGACGGTGTCGGCCCCGTCGACCAGCGCCCCCGCCGTCTCGACCTCGCCTGGCACTCGACCGACCCCAACCTCGTGGGCGTGGACGAGTTCATCCGCTGGTGCCGCACGGCCGGCGTCGAGCCGATGATGGCCGTGAACCTCGGCACCCGCGGGGTGCAGGACGCGCTCGACCTCCTCGAGTACTGCAACGGCACCGCCGACACCCACTTCGCCAACCTGCGCCGGGCCAACGGCTCGGAGGAGGCCTACGACATCCGCATGTGGTGCCTGGGCAACGAGATGGATGGCCCCTGGCAGATCGGCCACAAGACGGCCGAGGAGTACGGCCGCCTCGCCGCCGAGACCGCGCGGGCCATGCGCATGGTCGATCCGGATCTCGAGCTGGTCGCCTGCGGATCGTCGTCCTCGACGATGCCGACCTTCGGATCCTGGGAGCAGACCGTTCTCACCGAGGCCTACGAGCACGTCGACTTCGTCTCGGCCCACGTGTACTACTACGAGGAGGACGGCGACCTGGCCTCCTTCCTCGCCTCGGCCGTGAACATGGATCACTTCATCGAGTCGGTCGTCGCGACCGCCGACGCCGTGCGCGCCGCGGGCAAGCACGACAAGCGGATCGCCATCTCGTTCGACGAGTGGAACGTCTGGTACCAGAAGCGCGCGGAGTCGAAGGTCCCGGAGGGCGACGACTGGCCCGTCGCACCCGTCCTGCTCGAGGACAAGTACAACGTCGCGGACGCCGTCGTGGTGGGCAACCTCCTGATCTCGCTGCTGCGTCACACCGACCGCGTGCACGCCGCCTCGCTCGCCCAGCTCGTGAACGTGATCGCGCCGATCATGACCGAGCCCGGCGGTCGCAGCTGGCGCCAGACGATCTTCCACCCGTTCGCGCTGACGGCGCGACACGCCGCGGGAGATGTGCTGCGCCTCGCGATCGAGTCGCCGGTTCACGACACGGCGAAGTACGGCTCCGTCGCCGCGCTGGACGCCGTCGCGACCCACGATCCGGAGACCGGCGACGTCACCGTGTTCGCGGTCAACCGCTCGGCGACCGACGAGCTCGATCTGTCCGTCGCGGTGCGCGGACTCGGGGATCTGCGGCTCGTGGAGGCCCTGACGCTGTCGAATCCCGACCACACCTGGTCGGCCACGGCGGACGACGCCGACTCGGTCGTGCCGCGCGCCAACGACACCGCCTCGGTGTCGGGGGAGCAGGTCGCCGCGACCCTCCCGCCGGTCTCCTGGTCGGTCATTCGTCTCACTCAGGGGTGAATTCAGCTCTCTCGCAACGAGAACCGGGTCGGGAGGGGTTAGAGTCTCTCCCAGTGTGAACGTGCACACAACTTATGTGAGCGCTAACATGTTTCACACACCCGGGTGTCCCGACCCGGTTCTCGAGGAAGAGAGAGGCACTGCAATGAAGCGAACTGCCCTGCGGTTCATCACCACGACCGCGGCGATCACCCTGGCGATCGGCCTTGCTGGCTGCGCCAGCTCCGCCGCTCCCGCCGGCGACGGCGACAAGGGCGCCGCAACCGAGGACCTCACGGTCGGCGTCGCCATGCCGACCGAGACCTCGGAGCGCTGGATCAACGACGGCGACGCCGTCAAGTCGCAGCTCGAGGAGGCCGGCTACGGCGTCGACCTCCAGTACGCGAACGACGACATCCCCACGCAGCAGCAGCAGATCGAGCAGATGATCACCAAGGGTGCCGACATCCTGATCGTCGCCTCCATCGACGGCACGGCTCTCGCGAGCCAGCTGAAGACCGCCGCCGACAAGGGCATCCCGGTCATCGCGTACGACCGCCTGATCAACGGCACCGAGGACGTCGACTTCTACGTCACGTTCGACAACTACACGGTGGGCGTTCAGCAGGCCACCTCGCTCCTCCAGGGCCTCGGCTACCTCGACGCCGACGGCAAGGAGACGGGCCTCACCGACAAGAAGATCATCGAGCTGTTCGCCGGTTCGCCCGACGACAACAACACGGGCTTCTTCTTCGACGGCGCCATGGACACGCTCAAGCCCTACCTCGACGACGGCCGCCTGACGGTCGGCTCGGGGCAGACGAACATGGACCAGGTCGCCACGCTGCGCTGGGACGGCGCCACCGCCCAGAAGCGCATGGAGGACCTCCTGACGTCGACCTACGGCGGCGGCTCGGGCCAGCTCGACGGCGTTCTCGCCCCCTACGACGGCATCTCGCGCGGCATCATCACCGCGCTGCAGAACGCCGGCTACGGCGACACCATCGAGGCGGGTCTGCCGGTCGTCTCCGGCCAGGACGCTGAGATCGCGTCGGTCAAGCTCATCAACGACGGCGTGCAGTTCGCGACGATCTTCAAGGACACCCGCAAGCTCGCCTCGCAGGCGGTCGCCGCGGCCCAGTCCTACGCCGAGGGTGACGAGCCCGAGGCGAACGACACCGAGACCTACGACAACGGCAAGAAGGTCGTGCCGTCGTACCTCCTCGAGTCGGACATCGTCGTGAAGGACAACATCACGCCGCTGCTCGTCGACTCCGGCTACTGGACGGCCGACGAGGTCGCCTCGGGCGTCTCGGAGTAATCCGACACCCTCCATCTGGCGGTGCCCGCCGGACGCGACCTCCGTCGCGCCCGGCGGGCACCGCCGCCGAACCCACCCGAAGGGACGGACGATGACTGACGCGATCCTCGAGATGCGTGGCATCACCAAGGATTTCCCCGGCGTGAAGGTGCTCAAGGGAGTCAACCTGAGCGTCGCGCGCGGCGAGATCCACGCCATCTGCGGCGAGAACGGCGCCGGCAAGTCGACGCTCATGAAGGTTCTCTCCGGCGTCTACCCGCATGGAAGCTACGGCGGCGACATCCTGTTCGACGGCCAGGAGGTCTCCTTCTCGTCGATCCGCGACTCCGAGCAGCAGGGCATCGTGATCATCCACCAGGAGCTGGCCCTCGTGCCGTTCCTGTCCGTGGCCGAGAACATCTTCCTGGGCAACGAGCGCGTGCGCGGCGGCCTGATCGACTGGAACCAGGCCAACCACGAGGCGGCCGAGTACATGGCCCGCGTGGGCCTGAGCGAGAACCCGACGACCCCCGTCGGTCAGCTCGGCGTCGGCAAGCAGCAGCTGATCGAGATCGCGAAGGCGATGACGAAGGACGTCAAGCTCCTCATCCTCGACGAGCCGACCGCCGCCCTCAACGACACCGACTCCGAGCACCTGCTCGGCCTGCTGCGCGAGCTGCGTGACCAGGGCATCACCTGCATCATCATCAGCCACAAGCTCGGCGAGATCGAGGCGGTCGCCGACTCGACCACGATCATCCGCGACGGCGAGTCGATCGAGACGATCGACATGCACGGCGCCGACGCCTCGCAGGACCGGATCATCCGCGGCATGGTGGGGCGCTCGCTCGACCACCGCTTCCCGGACCGCACCCCCCAGATCGGCGAGGAGATCTTCCGCGTCGAGAACTGGACCGTCCGCCACCCGACGCAGGCCGACCGCCTCGTCGTCGACGACGCGACCATCTCGGTCCGCGCCGGCGAGATCGTCGGCATCGCGGGCCTGATGGGCGCCGGTCGCACCGAGTTCATGATGAGCGTGTTCGGCCAGTCGTACGGCCGCGACATCTCCGGGCGCGTGCTGCTGCACGGCAAGGAGATCCGCACCCGCACCGTGAAGGACGCGATCGCCAACGGCATCGCGTACGTCTCGGAGGACCGCAAGCACTACGGCCTCAACCTGATCTCGGACATCCGCACCAACATCACGGCCGCGGCCCTGGACAAGCTCTCGGACTGGGCGTCGTTCGTCAACGGCAACGAGGAGATCAAGGTCTCCGAGGAGTACCGCCGCGCGATGAACATCAAGACTCCGACGGTGATGCAGACCGTGGGCAACCTCTCCGGTGGAAACCAGCAGAAGGTCGTCCTGTCGAAGTGGCTGTTCTCGGACCCGGAGGTGCTGATCCTCGACGAGCCGACCCGCGGCATCGACGTCGGCGCCAAGTATGAGATCTACGAGATCATCAACCAGCTCGCGGCCCAGGGCAAGGCCATCATCGTCGTCTCCAGCGAGCTGCCCGAGCTGCTGGGCATGAGCGACCGCATCTACACCCTCGCCTACGGCCGGATCACCGGCCAGCTGCCCGTCGAGGAGGCCACCCAGGAGAACCTGATGAGCCTCATGACCATCGAGAAGAACCAGAAGGAGGCCGCGGCATGAGCAATGTCCTGGCTGAGACCAAAGACCTGTTCACGCGCAACCTCCGCACGTCCGGCATCTACATCGCGTTCGTCGCGATCGTGCTGCTGTTCACGGTCCTGACCGGCGGTCTGCTGCTGAACCCGGAGAACATCACCAACCTCGTTCTCCAGAACGCGCACATCCTGATCATGGCCCTCGGCATGATCATGATCATCGTCGCGGGCCACATCGACCTGTCGGTCGGCTCGGTGCTGGCGTTCGCGTCCGCCGTGTCGGCTGTGCTCGTCATCCGCGAGGGCATGCCCTGGTGGGTCGGCCTGCTCGGCGCCGTCATCGTGGGTGTGCTCGTGGGCGCGTGGCACGGATTCTGGGTGGCCTACGTCGGCATCCCGGCGTTCATCGTGACCCTGGCGGGCATGCTCCTGTTCCGCGGCCTGACGCTCGTTGTCCTGCAGAACGTCTCGCTGTCGCCCTTCCCGTCCGAGTACAAGACGATCGCCACCGACTTCTCGCGCGGCCTGTTCGGCGAGATCGTCGTGGGTCAGAGCACGGGTCTCAAGGCCGTTCCGGTCACGGTCGACGTGTTCACGCTGGTCATCGGCGTGCTCGCCGTCGGCGCGTTCATCCTGTCGCAGGTGCGCAGCCGCCGCGCTCGCGTGGGCTACAACCAGAAGGTCGAATCGAACGTCCTGTTCATCCTGAAGCTCGTTGTGGTCGCCGTGGTCGTTATGGCGTTCGCGTGGGCCCTGGCCTACAACCGCGGCTTCCCGTACGTCCTCATCGTGCTCGGTGTGCTCGTGCTGGTGTACCAGCTGGTCACCAACCGCACGGTGTTCGGCCGTCACGTCTACGCCGTGGGTGGCAACCTCGCCGCCGCGCAGCTGTCGGGTGTGAACGTCGCCCGCGTGAACTTCTGGCTGTTCGTGCACATGGGCCTGCTGACCGGCATCGCCGCGGCGGTGTTCTCGGGTCGCTCCAACGGCGCGCAGCCGAACATGGGCAACAGCTTCGAGCTCGACGTGATCGCGGCCTGCTTCATCGGCGGCGCCTCGACCACCGGCGGCATCGGCCGCGTGACCGGCGCCCTCGTGGGTGGTCTCGTGATGGCCGTGATGTCGAACGGCATGTCGCTCATGGGTGTCCCGCAGTCGCTGCAGCCGATCGTCAAGGGCCTCGTGCTCCTGATCGCCGTCGCGTTCGACATCTACAACAAGCGTCGCGCCGGCGCCGCGCGCTGATCCGCGTCGCCTGACAGCGAACGGGCCGCTCCCCTCGGGGAGCGGCCCGTTCGTCGTCCGGGGGAGGATCAGGGCAGGATCGTGTCCACATAGCCCCCGTCGACGCGCACGGCGGCGCCGGTGGTCGCCGAGGCCAGGGGCGAGGCGAGGTACGCGACCATGTTGGCGATCTCCTGCGGCTCGATCAGGCGCTGCAGCAGCGACTGCGGGCGGTGGGTGCGCATGAACTCGCGCTGCGCCTCCTCCCACGGCAGGCTCTCGTCGACGAGCTCGTAGACGAAGGTCTCGACGCCGCCGGTGTGCGTGGGGCCCGCGATGACCGAGTTGACCGTCACCCCGGTGCCCGCGGCGTCCTTCGCGAAGCCGCGCGAGACGGCCAGCAGGGCGGTCTTCGACATGCCGTAGTGGATCATCTCGGCGGGGATCACGATCGCCGAGTCGCTGGCGATGTTCTGGATCCGCCCCCACCCGCGCGCCTTCATGCCGGGCAGGGTCGCGCGGATCAGGCGCACCGCCGCGAGCACGTTGACCTCGAAGTAGCGGCGCCACTCGTCGTCGTCGATCTCGAGCGGCGCCTCGGCGCCGAAGATCCCGAGGTTGTTGATGAGGATGTCGACGTCGCCCGTCGCCGAGAGCACCGCGTCGGCGCCGCCGGGCTGCGTGACGTCGCCGGGGGCCGCGATCAGCTCGCGGCCCGGTGCCGCGAGGTCGGCGATCGTCGCCTCGACCTTGTCCGCCGTGCGCCCGTTGATGGCGACGCGCGCCCCCGCGTCCGCGAGGGTCGCCGCGATCGCCCGCCCGATACCCTGCGTCGAGCCCGTGACCAGTGCCGTCCTGCCGCTCAGATCGATCTGCATGGTGAGGGGAACCGGCGCGCCCGCGTGGGCATTCCGGATCCGGATCGCGCGGTTCGCGAGGGGATCCCGGGTTCTCAGGGTCGGATCGCGGATCCTCGTCCTGAGTTCGCGGGATCCCCTCCCGTCACGGGGCGATCAGTCTCCGAGCTCGGCGTGCTGCGCCAGCGTGCCTCCCGGCTCGACGCCGATGACGACGTCGATCCCGAGCCGGCGCAGGAACGTGTGGTCGTGGCTCACGATCAGCAGCGCGCCTCGGTAGGACTCGAGGGCCTCGGCGAGCTGCTCGACGCTTGTGATGTCGAGGTTGTTCGTCGGCTCGTCGAGGATCAGCAGCTGCGCGGGCGGATCGGCGAACAGCAGCTTCGCGAGGGCCACGCGGAACCGCTCGCCGCCGGACAGCGTGCCGACCGGGCGGTCGAGCGCGCTGCCGCGCAGCAGCAGCCGGGCGAGCTGGTTGCGCAGCTCGCCCGGGGCGGTGGCCGGTGCGGCGTCGCGGGCGTTGTCCACGGCCGACCGGGCGTCGTCGAGGTCGTCGAGCCGCTGACGCAGGTAGCCCACGCGCTCGGTCAGCAGGCGTCCGCCGACCCGGCCCGGCTCAGGATCGGCGCCGGAGACGAGCTGCTCGAGCAGGGTCGTCTTCCCGGCGCCGTTCGGGCCGACGAGGGCGACGCGCTCCGGCCCCTGGATCGTGATGATCCGCGATCCGTCGGTCAGCTCGGCGATCCTGCGGCCGCGGGGCACATCGGGATCGGGGAGTGTCAGGTGGATGTGCTCCTCCTCGCGGATGCGGGCATCGGCCGCGTCGACCGCGGCCTGGGCCTCGGTCACGCGGTCGTCGAGGGTGCCGCGCATCTTGCCCGCCGTCCCCTCGGCGCGGTTCTTGCGGCCGTTGGCGAGGATCTTCGGCATGTTCTCGGCCGACTTCTTCCCCGCGCGGGCCCGGGCGGCGAGCTTCGCCTCGGCCTCGATGCGCTCGCGCTTCTCGACCTTCAGCTGCGCCTGCGCGGTGCGGGCCGCCTGCGCCGCGGCGTTCTGCTCCTGGTCGATGTGCGCCCGGAACGCGCTGTAGCCGCCGCCGAACACCTCGAGCCGCGCGCCGCGGTCGCGTGCGGCCTGGCCGAGGCCGGACGACCGCAGCTCGGCCGTGTGCTCCATGCGGTCGAGCAGCTCGAGGTCGTGGCTGACGATGATCAGCGTCCCCGGCCAGTCCTCGATGAGCCCCGCCAGGCGCTGCCGTGTCGGGCGGTCGAGGTTGTTGGTCGGTTCGTCGAGCAGGGTGATCGGCGTGCGGCGCAGGCGCAGACCGGTGATGGCGATGAGCATCGCCTCGCCGCCGGACAGCTCGCCGACCCGGCGATCCAGATCCCGCGCGCCGAACCCGATCTCGGACAGCGCGAGGTCGGCGCGGGACTCGATGTCCCAGTCGTCGCCGACGGCGTCGAAGTGCACCACGTCGACGTCACCGGATTCGATCGCGCGCAGGCCGGTGAGGATCGGGGCGATGCCGAGCAGGTCGGCGACCGTCGTCTCTCGGTCGAGGGTGAGCGTCTGTGGCAGGTAGCCGACGTCGCCGGCGGTGTCGATGCGTCCGGTCGTGGGCGTGTGCAGGCCGGCGATGAGCTTCAGCAGCGTCGATTTGCCGACGCCGTTGCGGCCGACGAGGCCGGTGCGCCCGGCGGGGAACGTGCCGCTCAGCGAGTCGAGGGCGACGGATCCGTCCGGCCACTCGAAGGAGACATCGAGCAGGGTGACGGCAGAGGAGGGGGACAGAGCCATGTCAGGGAGACCTTTCGGGGCGTAGTGAAAAGAGCACGCACCCGATGACTCCGGGTGCCGGCTTAGTTCCTGTCGACCTCGATCTCCATGTCGTCCACGGTATCAGCGGGCCCCGGGCATCCGGAAACCCGGGCGTGTCGCGGCGTCGCCCGTCGCGTGTGACGACGCGTGACGTCACGCCTCGTCACACGGGGCCGCGGTGTCGGAGGCCGCACGTAGCGTGGGGGCATCGCGGCGGTCCGGGTGGTCCCGGGGCACGGCTCATACCCGGTGCTGCTGCAGGTTCGACTCCTGCCGTCGTGTCGGATCTCGGCCGCGCGCTCGGTCAACGACCGTTCGGCGCGGTGTGCTCGATGTCCAGCCGGACGCGCTGGGCGGCGAAGCGGGCGACGCTGAACTGCAGGGGAGTGCCGTCGACGAGTGCGTCGAGCGACTCGGTCACGAGCACGATGGCGCCGGGGTCGAGCTGCAGCAGCGCCGCCTCGGCCGCCGTGGCGTGGCGCGCCGCGACGGCGGTCGAGACGCGGATGTAGTCGTCCACGCCGCTGGCGCGCAGCGCGGCCGTGATCGACGAGGTCCGGTGCAGGCGGGAGGCGATGTCGGGCAGGCGCGCGGCGTCGAACCAGTGCGTGCCGAGGGCGAGCGGCTGGCCGTCGACCGCGCGCAGCGTCTCGACGCGCACGCCGCGGCCGTCGGCGATCCCGAGCCGGTCGGCGACCGCCGGGGGAGCCGCCTCCGTGGCGCTCTCGAGCACGCGCCCCGTGGGCGAGCTGCGGTCGCCGAGGCTCGTCGTCAGCCGGGTGCGCATGCCGATCCGGTGCCGGTGGACCGCGCCGCCCGTGACGAAGGTGCCCGATCCGCGGCGCGATTCGACGAGCCCGTCGCCCGCGAGGGCGGCGATCGCCTGGCGCGCGGTGTGGCGGTTCACGGCGAAGCGCTCGGCGAGCGCGGCCTCCGTGGGGAGCTTGTCGCCCTCGCGCAGGCGCCCCTCGCCGATGTCGGCGCGCAGCTCCTCGGCGATGAGCCGCCATGCCGAGTAGCCCGTCGCGTGACGGCCGGCCGCGGTGTCGGTCATGATGCCCCTGTCCTGTTCATCCGGAGTTCACGGGATCGTGGCCGGCGCGTTCCGCATCGCCCACCTGCCGCTTCACATCTCGAGCGTAGCGTCTGGGTTGTCTAGAGAGATAGACAACTTCTCGGAAGCAGAGGTGAGTGGCAGATGTTGACGCACGACGCAGCCCAGGAGCGTCGCCGCACGGCGCGGGTCCTGGCGAACGCGCCGCAGGCCGACCTGGAGCGGCTCTGGAAGGCATGGCCGGATCGGCCCGAGGTGCGGTACCTGCGGGGGCCGGAGGCCGGGCTCGTTATGGTGCAGGGGCGCGTCGGCGGCACCGGCGACCGCTTCAACGTGGGCGAGGCGACGGTCTCCCGCGCCACCGTTGTGGTGCGCGCGGAGGGCGGCGAGACCACCGGCACGGCGTACGTGCTGGGCAGCCACCCGGAGCACGCGGGCATCGCCGCGATCTTCGAGGCCCTGTTGGCCGGCGAGGCGCGCGATCGGGTGCTCGCCGACGTCATCGAGCCGCTGGAGGCCGCGCAGGCAGAGCGCGATGCCCTCGCGCAGGCGCAGGCGCGCAGCACCGTCGTCGACTTCTTCACCGTCGCCCGCGAGAACAGCGGGCCCGACGAGGAGGACGACGAATGACCGCCGCGACGCCGAACCGCGAGCTCACCGTCGCCGATGCCCTCACGGGGGACGTGCTGAGCGGCGGCGGACAGCAGCCGGGCTTCTCCCAGCCCGTCCACGACGCGCAGCGAGTGTTCCGCGCGGTGCTCGAGGCGCTCGGCCGCCCGACCCTGCCCCAGGCCCTCCCGCGCGTGGTCGTGCCGCCGGCGCCGCTCGGCGCCGCCGCGGGCGCGATCCTCCTCGCCCTCTGCGACGACCAGACCCCGATCTGGCTCGACAAGGCCCTGCGGGCCTCGGCGGACGTCGTGTCGTGGCTGCGTTTCCACACCGGCGCCCGCATCGTCGACGAGGCGCGTGACGCCCTGTTCGTTGTGGCCTGCTCGCCGTCGGCCGCGCCGCCCCTCGCCGACCTCGCGGCCGGCACGGACGAGGAGCCGCACCGGTCGGCGACCGTCGTGATCGACACCACCGGCGCGCGGGGGACCGGATCCTTCACCGTCACCGGTCCCGGCGTCGACGGCGAGGCCCTGTGGGACGGCGCGGGGCTGCCGGGCCGGTTCCTCGCGCCCTGGGCGCAGAACCACGCGCTCTTCCCGCGCGGCGTGGACCTGATCCTCGCATCGAGCGACCCGCACGGCGACACCGTCCGCGGTCTGCCGCGCAGCACCCGCCTGGACGGCACCGAGAACCGGAGCGTGAACTGATGTACGTCGCAGTCAAGGGTGGCGAGAAGGCCATCGCGAATGCCCACGCCCTGCTCGCGCAGCGCGGTCGGGGAGAGGCGGAGACCGAGCGGATCGGCTACGAGCAGCTCCGCGACCAGATGGGTGTGCTCATCGCGCGCGTGATGGCGGAGGGGTCGCTCTACGATCCTGATCTCGCGGCCAAGGCGCTGCTGCAGTCGCAGGGCGACGTGCTCGAGGCGGTCACGCTGATGCGCTCGTACCGCACCACGCTGCCGCGGTTCGGGGTGACCCCGGCCGTCGACACGGCCGGTCTGCCGTCCGAGCGCCGGGTCTCGGCGACCTTCAAGGACATCCCGGGCGGACAGCAGCTCGGCGCCACGTTCGACTACACCCACCGCCTGCTCGCCGACGAGCTCACCACCCCGGAGGTCCCGGTGTCCGACGCCGGCGACGCGCCCCCGGCGGCGGCGGGGGGCTCGGCGATGCCGCGCGTCACCGACCTGCTGGGCGTCGACGCGCTCATCGAACCGGATCGGCCAGAGGACTGGAGCGATCCGGATCCGGCCGACCTCACGCGCGAGCCCACCGTGTACCCGATGACTCGCGCCGAGCGCCTCCAGGCGCTGGGGCGCGGCGACGAGGGGTTCCTGCTCGCCCTCGGCTACTCGACGCAGCGCGGGTTCGGCAACAACCACCCGTTCGTCGGCGAGGTGCGCGTCGGCGAGGTCGAGGTCGAGTTCGATGCGCCGGAGCTCGGGATCACCATCCCGATCGGGCGGATCGAGGTCACCGAATGCCAGATGGTGAATCAGTTCGTGGGCAGCGCCGACCGGGCGCCGCAGTTCACCCGCGGATACGGGCTGGTGTTCGGCCGCGCCGAGCGCAAGGCGATGTCGATGTCGCTCGTGGACCGCGCGCTGCGTGCCGACGAGTTCTCGGAGCGCCGCGTCTCGCCCGCGCAGGATGAGGAGTTCGTCATCAGCCACGCCGACAACGTCCAGGCCACCGGCTTCGTCGAGCACCTGAAGCTGCCGCACTACGTCGACTTCCAGGGCGAGCTGGTGCTCATCCGGCAGCTGCACCGCGAGTTCCAGGAGCGCGTCGCCGCGACGCAGGCGGCCCGCGCCACCGAGAAGGAGGATCGTTATGCCTGAGCCCCGCATCGTCTACAACGAGGGGTACCTCGACGAGCAGACCAAGCGGGTCATCCGCCGCGCGCTGCTGAAGGCCATCGCCGTCCCCGGGTTCCAGGTGCCGTTCGCCTCGCGCGAGGTGCCCATGCCGCGCGGCTGGGGGACCGGCGGCGTGCAGGTCACGGCCGCGGTCATCGGGCAGTCCGACACGCTGAAGGTCATCGACCAGGGCGCGGACGACACGACCAACGCGGTGTCGATCCGCCAGTTCTTCGAGAAGGTCGCGGGCAGCCGCCCGACGACCCGCACGGATCTCGCCACGGTGATCCAGACCCGCCACCGCATCCCCGAGACGCCATTGGTCGAGGGACAGATCATGGTCTACCAGGTGCCGATCCCCGAGCCGCTGCGGTTCCTCGAACCGCGCGAGACCGAGACGCGTCGCCTGCACGCCCTCGAGGAGTACGGCCTGATGTACGTCAAGCTCTACGAGGACATCTCGCGCTACGGCCACATCGCCAAGACCTACGACTATCCCGTGCTCGTCGGCGGCCGGTACGTGATGGCGCCCTCTCCGATCCCGAGCTTCGACAACCCGAAGCTGCATCAGAGCCCCGCCATGCACCTCTTCGGGGCGGGCCGGGAGAAGCGCATCTACGCCGTGCCGGCCTACACCGACGTCGAGAGCCTCGGGTTCGAGGACTTCCCTTTCGAGCCGCAGCGGTTCGAGACCCCGTGCGAGGTCTGCGGCGCCGAGGGCGTCTACCTCGACGAGATCGTGATGGACGACAGGGGAACCGTTATGTACGCGTGCTCCGACACCGATCACTGCGAGCGCCGGGTGGCCGAACAGGGCCCCGCGCGGCCCGCCGAGAACAAGGAGGTCCGGGCATGAGCGGATCGCTTCCCCTGCTGAGCGTCGCGAACGCCGGTCACGCATACGGGGCCACCTTCGGCTGCCGCGGCGTCGACTTCGACCTCTGGCCCGGCGAGGTGCTGGCCATCGTCGGCGAATCGGGATCGGGCAAGTCGACGCTCCTGGGCATGCTCTCGCAGCGGCTGTCGGTCGACGAGGGCGAGATCCGCTACCGCCAGGGGGAGGAGCTCGTCGACCTGATCGCGCTGTCGGAGCGCGACGTGCGCCGCCTGTGGCGCACCGAGTGGGGCTTCGTGCACCAGCACGCCGTCGACGGGCTGCGGATGCACGTGTCGGCCGGGGGCAACATCGGCGAGCCGCTGATGGCCAACGGCGCGCGCCACTTCGGCGACATCCGCCGACAGGCCGAGGAATGGCTGGCCCGCGTGGAGATCCCCCTCGACCGCATCGACGACGCGCCCGCCACCTTCTCCGGCGGCATGCGTCAGCGCCTGCAGATCGCCCGCAACCTCGTCTTCGGGCCCCGCCTCGTCTTCATGGACGAGCCGACCTCCGGCCTCGACGTCTCGGTGCAGGCCCGCCTGCTCGACCTGATCCGATCCCTGGTCGCCGACCTCGGACTCTCGGTCATCATCGTCACCCACGACCTCGCCGTCGCGCGTCTCATCTCGCACCGCACCCTGGTGATGAAGGACGGCGCCGTGATCGAGTCGGGTCTGACGGATCGGGTGCTCGACGATCCGCAGGCCGCCTACACCCAGCTGCTCGTCTCCTCGATCCTCCAGGGCTGATCACATGACTGCGACGTCGACCGACCTCCGCCCCGACGCGGCGGCGACCCTGCCCGAGGGGGCCATCCTCAGCGTGCAGGACGTGGACAAGACCTTCACGCTGCACCTGCAGGGCCGCCAGCGCATCCCCGTGCTGGCGGGACTCACCTTCGACGTGCCCCGCGGATCCTGCGTGGTGCTCGGAGGAGAGTCCGGCGCCGGCAAGAGCACCGTGATGAAGATGGTGTACGGCTCGTACGGTGCGGGCCGCGGGCGGATCCTGCTCGACCGCGGCACGGCCGAGCGCCCGGGTGCGGTGCTGGATCTGGCCACCGCGCAGCCCCGCGAGGTGCTGGCGGCCCGGCGCGAGACGATGGGCTACGTGAGCCAGTTCCTGCGGGCCGTGCCCCGCGTCCCCGCCCTGGATGTCGTGGCCGAGCCGCTCGTCGAGCGGGGCACCGCCCGCGAGACGGCGCGCCAGAAGGCAGGGGAGATGCTCGCGCGCCTCTCGATCCCCGAGCGCCTGTGGACGCTGCCGCCCGCGACCTTCTCGGGCGGCGAGCAGCAGCGGGTGAACATCGCCCGCGGTTTCCTCGCCGAGCGGCCGCTGCTGCTGCTCGACGAGCCGACCGCGTCGCTGGACGCCCGCAACCGCGCGGTCGTCATCGACCTGATCCGCGAGCGCCTCGATCGGGGCGTGGGCATGCTCGCCATCTTCCACGACCACGACGTGCGCGACGCCGTGAGCGACGCGATCGTCGACGTGCGCGCCTTCACCCCCGGCGGCGCCGCATGACCCGCTACGCGGTCTACGCGCTGCCCGGGGCGCTCGGCGCGGCCGACGCGCCGGCGGGCACGGCGCTGCGGGCGGCGGGCGAGGGCTGGTACGCCCGCGCGGAGTTCGCCGACCTGACCACCGACCCCCGCCGGTACGGGTTCCACGGCACGCTCAAGGCGCCCTTCCGCCTGGCACCCGGGCGCACCGAGGACGAGCTGCGGGCGGCGGCCGACGCCTTCGCCGCCGGTCGCTCCGAGGCCGTGATCCGCGCCCCGCGGGTGGCCGCGCTGGGCGGGTTCCGCGCCCTCATCGCGACCGGCGACGAGGGCGACCTCGCGGCGCTCGCCGCCGACGCGGTGCGGGGGTTCGAGCCGTTCCGGGCCCCGCTGAGCGACGCGGACATCGCGCGCCGCGACCCCGCGCGCCTGACGTCGCGGCAGCGGGAGCTGTTCGCGCAGTACGGCTACCCGTACGTGCTCGACGAGTTCCGGTTCCACCTGACCCTGACCGATCCCGTCCCGGACGACCGCGCCGGCGAGGTCGACCGAGCGCTGTCCGCCCACTTCGCCGATCTCGTCGGCGTCGACGTCCCGCTGCGCGCCGTCGCGCTGTTCGTCGAAGCGGCCCCGGGTGCCCCCTTCGAGATCCTCTCCGTCCATCCCTTCTCCGAGGAGACCTCCGCATGAGCAACGAGACCGTCTTCACCAACGCCCGGATCGTGCTGCGCGACGAGGTGGTCCATGGGTCTGTGCGCGTCGCCGACGGCATGATCGCCGACATCTCGTCGACCCCGACGACGACGGGCGAGGACCTGCACGGCGACTTCCTGATGCCGGGCATCGTCGAGGTGCACACCGACCAGGTCGAGGCCCACTTCCAGCCGCGACCGAAGCGCTACTGGGATCCGATCCCGGCCGTCATCGCCCACGACGCGCAGATGGCGGCGTCCGGGATGACGACCGTGCTCGACGCGCTGCGCATCGGCACGGGCCCGACCGACGGCAACAGCATGGCGCGGAACGCGCGCACGCTGGTCGACGCCGTGGTGCACGCCGCGGACTCGGGCCTGCTGCGCGCCGACCACTTCGTGCACCTGCGCTGCGAGGTGTCCACGCCGGATGTCGTGGACGTGTTCGATCAGGTGGGCCTCCACGAGCGCGTGCGCATGGTGTCGCTCATGGACCACACCCCGGGCCAGCGTCAGTACGCCGACGTCGAGGCCTTCCGCACGTACATGGTCGGCAAGGGGCGCCTGACCAACGACGAGTTCGACGCCCACGTCGTCGAGCTGCACCGGCTGTCGGCCGCGTACGCCGACCCGCACCGCCGTCAGATGGCCGAGCGTGCGACCGCCCGCGGGATCACCATGGCCGCGCACGACGACGCCACGCAGGCGCACGTCGACGAGAGCACGGCGCTGGGCGTCGGCATCTCGGAGTTCCCGACCACGGTCGACGCCGCCCGCGCCGCCCGTGCGGCGGGGCAGCTCGTGGTGATGGGCGCGCCGAACATCGTGCGCGGCGGATCGCACTCCGGCAACGTGGCGGCGTCCGAGCTGCTGGCGGAGGGGCTGCTCGACATCCTCTCCAGCGACTACGTGCCCGCGAGCCCGTTGCAGGCCGCCTTCCTGCTGTTCGCGCGGGGAGACCTCACCCTGCCCGCCGCCTCGCGGCTGATCAGCGCGAACCCCGCGAAGGCCGTCGGTCTGGACGACCGGGGATCCATCGCGATCGGAACCCGCGGCGACCTCATCCGGGTGCACGCCTACGACGAGGCGCCGTCCGAGCAGCACCCGCTCGGCGTGCCGGTGCCGATCGTCCGTGCCGTCTGGCGCGAGGGAGCGCGGGTCGCATGACCGGGGCGTTCGTCGCCGTGGTCGGGCCTTCCGGGTCCGGGAAGGACGCGGTGCTCGACTGGGCGCGCACGCGGCTCGCCGGCTCGCGGTTCCTGTTCCCGCGGCGCGTGATCACCCGCCCGTCGGGGCCGGGGGAGGACCACGTGCCGGTGGCGCCGGAGGCCTTCGCCGCCGCCGAGGCGGCCGGTCGGTTCGCGCTGACCTGGCGCGCGCACGGCCTCGCGTACGGCGTCCCGGTGTCGGTGTCCGAGGCGATCGCCGACGGGTGGGTGGTGGTCGCCAACGTGTCGCGCGAGGTGCTGCCGGCGCTGGAGGGCGCCTTCGGCCGCGCGCACACGGTGCGGATCACGGTGTCCGACGAGGTGCGCCGCGCCCGCATCGCCGCGCGGGGCCGCGAGAACTCCGCCGACGCGCAGGCGCGCCTCGACCGCCCCGACCCGGCGCCCGGGTTCCGGGTCGACCTCGAGATCGTCAACGACGGGACGCTCGAGGACGCGGGGTCCCTGCTGGTCGACTTCCTGAGGGGCGTGGAGGCGCGCACCCTCGCGCGCTGAGCGGCCGCACGCGGTCAGACGGCGATGTCGTCCTCGACGGCGCCCTCGTCGAGGTATCGCACGAGCGAGGCCACGGCGGCCCGCCCCGCGCGGTTGGCGCCGACGGTCGACTGCGACGGCCCGAAGCCGATGAGGTGCACGCGCGGCTCGCCGGCGACCTGAGTGCCGCGCATCGTGATGCCGCCGAGCTCGTTGCGCAGGTACAGCGGATCGAGGTGGCTCAGATCGGCGCGGAAGCCGGTCGCCCAGAGGATCGCGTCGACCGGGGTGAGGGATCCGTCCGCCTCGCGCACCCCGTCCGGCTCGACGCGGGTGAACATGGGCCGTCGCACGAGCGCACCGCGATCCCGCGCCCGGCGCGCGGCGGGGCTCCAGCCGAGCCCGGTGTAGCCCACGACGCTGCCGGTCGGGCGGCCCGCCTCGACATCGGCGGTGACCTTGTCGATGGTGCTGCGGCCGGTCGTCTCGGGGTCGAACTCGCCCTCGATGAACACGGGCTCCCGGCGGGTGTACCAGTGGGTCTCGGCCACGCGCGAGATCTCCTCGAGCTGCTGCACGGCGGAGATCCCGCCGCCGACGATCGCGACGCGTTGGCCGGCGAAGTCCTCGAGTCGGCCGTACTCGCGGGTGTGCAGCTGCCGCCCCCGGAACGTCTCCGCCCCGGGGTAGCTCGGGCGGACCGGGTTCCCCCAGGTGCCCGTCGCGTTGATGATCGCGTGGGCGCGCCACGGCCCGCGATCCGTCGCGACGATCAGCTCGCCCTGCTCGTCGTCGTCCGCGTAGTCGACCGACAGCACCCGCACCGGCCGCAGGATCGCGGGGTCGTAGCGATCCTCGAAGTCCGCGAAGTAGCGCGGGACGGCCGTGCTGCTCGCCTCCTGCGCGTCCATCTCGGGCTGCGCGAGGCCCGGGAGGTCGAAGATCCGGTTGAGGCTGCCGACGGTGAGCGACGCCCACCGGTGCTGCCAGGCGCCGCCCGGGGCGGGATTCGCGTCGAGCACCACATACGACCGCGCCGCCGTGGGAGAGGTGAGGGCGCTCGCGAAGCCGGCGCGCTGCAGATGGAACGCGGCCGACAGGCCCGCCTGCCCGGCGCCGACGACCACGACGGAGGCGGTGCGGGGCGTGCTCATGCTGAGATCAACCGCCCGCGCCTGCGCGGCATTCCGGCGAGCGTGCGCGTCCGCACGGGCTACTTCTTCTTGCGGACCCGATCCTGGGCGCTCCTGGGCGGGTCGACCGTGACGTCGAGCGGCGGGTGGGCGCCCCCGCGCGACTCCCAGAAGCCCTCGACGCCCTTGGCCGCATGGGTCGCCGCGCGCACGCAGCGCTCGTCGGCCCAGCTGTTCAGGCGGTGCCCGGCGTGACCGCGCACGTGCTCGAGCACCACATCCGGCAGGCCGGCCGCGCGGCGGGCGTCGCGGGCCTCGATGAGGGCCTCGAGGATGTCGACGTTCTTCACCGGCTGCTTGGCCGAGGTCTTCCAGCCGCGGCGCTTGTGGCCGTCCATCCACGACCCGTAGGTGTTGATGGCGTACATCGAGTCGGCCTGGATCGTGAGGTGCGTCACGTGGGCGTTGTCGCGGATGCCGCGCAGCAGCGCCGTGAGCTCGCCGATGTTGTTCGTGCCGGCGGGGATCGCGCCCGCCGCCCACTGCCCGTCCTCGCCGACCCACGCCCAGCCGGTGGGGCCGGGGTTGCCCTGGCAGGCGCCGTCGGTGGCGATCACATAGGAATCCGAGGCGGAGGCGTCGCGGGGAGTTTCAGGCACCCGTCAACGGTAACCGCGTCGCGCCCCCGGCCCGGGCCGGATGGCCCGCAACTCCGTAACGAGCAGGAAACAGCGGCTCGCGTAGTCTCGCGCCAGACGAGGAGGCGGCATGCGCGACATCCGGATGCAGCGGGGCGGCGGACGATTCACCCTGGGCACCCCCGAGCAGCGCATGCTGGGCGCGCTGTCGGCCACTCTCGGCGTCGCGCTCGAGCCGGCGATGCTGATCCTGGACGGCGAGACCCGCCTCGAGATCGAGGGCGCGGCGCCCGACGCGAGCGTGGTGTGCCAGATCGTCGCCAACCAGGGGGCGTTCACCTCTCAGCACCGCAACCGCGTGCACGCGAACCTCTACAAGCTCGCCTGGCTCGCCACGTCGGTGTTCCCGGATGCGCGAGCCGTTCTGGCCGTCAGCCCGACGACCGCGCAGGCGTTCACCCCGACCGGATGGGCGACGCTGGCCGCCCACGACCTGGGCGTCGAGGTCTTCACGGTCGCGGACGACCTCGCCGTCGCGCCGGTCCCCGGCACCGTCCGCTGACGCCGCAGCCGACACCGCCGCCGATACCGAGGGATTTCACGGGGGCGAAACACGCCGGCCCGTCCCGGGAAACACGGCGCTCGTAATCTGACGGCAGATGGACCTCCGCGGGGCAAGCGCACGAAAGTGATTCGCCCCGCACGCTCTCCACTCAGCAGCCCTGGATCGAGCCTGTGGAGGACCCGTGTCGTTTATCCCCGCCCCACCCGTGAGCGCCGCCGAGCGCCCCACCTCGCCGGACCCGCTGCGGCGGACGCTCGGCCACATGGCCACGTCGGTGACGATCGTGACCACCACGCACGACGGGACCCCGCACGGGTTCACCGCGAACAGCTTCGCGGCCGTGTCGCGCAACCCGCCCCTCGTCACGGTCTTCCTCGACGAGTCGGCCGAGTGCTATCCGGTGTTCGAGGTCGCGGAGCACGTCGCGATCAACGTGCTCGCCGACGGCCAGGATCACCTCGCCCGGGCCTTCGCCACTCGGGGCGCGGACAAGTTCGCCATCGCCGACGTCGAGGAGGCGCACCACGCGCCGATCCTCCGCGATGCGATGGCGACCATCCTCGGGGCGATCCAGGAGCGCTACGTGGTGGGCGACCACCTGATGCTGCTGGTCGCCGTCGACGACGTGCACTACCGCGATCGCGAGCCCCTCGTGTACCACAACCGCGTCTTCAGAAAGCTGGTGTGACCCGCATGGATACCCCGACCTCAGCCATCTCCGTCCGCGGTGCCCGCAAGGTGTACGGCGCGTCGCCGAACGCGCTGGTCGCGCTCGACGGCGTCGACCTCGAGATCCCCGCCGGGCGCTTCGTCAGCGTGATCGGACCCTCCGGATGCGGCAAGTCGTCGCTCCTGCGCCTCATCGGCAGCCTGGAGCAGCCGGACGGGGGCGACGTCGAGGTGTTCGGCGTCTCGCCCGAGGCCGCGTGCGCCGCGAAGCTCGTCGGCTTCGTGCCGCAGACGCCCGCCCTGCTGCCCTGGCTGAACGTGCTGCAGAACGTGACTCTGCCGCACCGGATCAACCGGGGTGCCGAGCGCCGCCGACCCGTCGCCTCCGGAGCCTCCGCCGGCCCCGCGCCGGATCTCGAGCAGCTGCTGCGCGACGTCGGTCTCGGCGGCGCCCTTCACAAGCTGCCCGCCCAGCTGTCGGGCGGAATGCAGCAGCGCACCGCGATCGTGCGGGCGCTGGGGCTGCGGCCCGAGGTCCTGCTCATGGACGAGCCGTTCTCGGCGCTGGACGAGTTCACCCGCGAGGTGCTGCAGGAGCAGCTGCTCGACCTCTGGGACGAGATCAAGACCACCGTCGTGTTCGTGACGCACTCGGTCACCGAGGCCGTGCGGCTCTCGGACACCGTGGTGGTGATGGCGCCGCGGCCGGGCCGGATCGTCGACGTGATCGACATCGGCCTGCCCCGCCCGCGCAGCGCGCGCCAGATCAAGACCCCCGAGTTCCACGCGTACGAGGACCTCATCCGCGACCGGCTGCAGTCGGCGTGGCAGTCTCCCGACCTCTCCACCGCCGCCTGAGGAGCACCGTCATGACCGCACTCGATGCCCCCACCGGTCTCGCCGAGACCCCCGCCCCCGCTGCGCGCATCGCCGCGCCCCCGGCCGCGCGCACCCTGCCGGCGTCGCTGCGCCCGAGCCGCTGGCTGCCGATCGTCCTGATGATCCTGGCGCTCGCCGCCCTGTGGCAGATCACCGCTCAGGGGATGCCCTACCTTCTGCCGCCGCTGCAGGCGATCGCGGAGACCCTCATCGGGAACCCGGCCTACTACCTCGAGAACGCGTGGATCACCCTGCAGGAGGCCCTGATCGGGCTGGCGATCGCCTTCGTCGGCTCGTCGATCCTCGCGGTCGCGATCAGCGAGGTCGCGGTGCTGCGCCGCGCGATCATGCCGATCGCCGTGGTGCTGAACGTGACGCCGCTGGTCGCCATCGCCCCCGCGCTGGTCGTCGCGTTCGGGTTCGGCCCCGAGCCGAAGCTGATCGTGACTGCGATCATCTGCTTCTTCCCGATCCTGATCAACGTGTCCGTGGGCCTGCGCTCCGTCCCCACGGCCGTGCTGCAGTTCTACAAGACGATCCACGCGTCGCGTGCCGAGATGCTCTGGCACGTGCGCGTCCCGAGCGCCCTGCCGTACCTGTTCGCCGCGCTGAAGATCGTCTTCCCGCTGTCGATCGTCGGCGCGGTCGTCGCCGAGATGTTCGCCCCCGGCGCCTCCGAGGGGCTCGGCACCGCGATCGGCCTGGCGAGCTCGAACAACAAGCTGCCCGTCATCTACGCGTCGATCTTCATGCTCGCGCTGATGGGCGCCGCCCTGCTCGGACTCATCACCGCCGTCGAGCGGCGGGCGCTGCGCTGGCACGAGACGCACGCCGACGGCGCCTGACCGCACGCCGGTTCCGCGCCCGATCCGCCCGCCCGAAACCCCGCCCGATCCGCCCGCCCGTCCCGCCCGGGGCGTCGCGTCGGCACCCCCTTGTCTCCGGCACCCGCCGGCCCCGCACAGCACCCCCACCCGATGCACCAGACAGGAGTCCCATGGCCCTCCCCACCGCCCTCCGCGCCCCCGTGGCCGCGATCGCCATCGCCGCGGCCGCCGCACTCTCCGCCTGCTCCGCCCAGGCCCCGGCGGATGTCCCCGCCGCCGCCGAACCGGGAGGCGAGGCGGCGATCTCCGACGACCGCTGCGCCCTCAACCGCGAGGCGGGCACCGTCACCTACCTGACCGGCTACCAGTACCAGGCATCCGCCTCGATCCTCGAGATCCTCGCGGCCGAGGAGCTCGGCTACTTCGACGCCCTCTGCATCGACCTCGAGATCCAGCCCGGCACCGGCGACACCGGACAGAACACTCAGCTCGTCGCGAGCGATCAGGTGCAGTTCACGTCGGTGAGCCAGCAGAACCTGCTGCAGGCCCAGGACACCGGGATCGACATCCGCGGCATCTCGTCGTACTCCAACGTGGGGCTGGAGGTGCTGATGACCGGAACCGACATCACCGACCTCACGCAGCTCGACGGCACGATCCTCGGTCACAAGGGCGACCTGCCGCCGGCCGTGCACGCCATGCTCGACAACGCCGGAGTCGACGTCGGCAGCTTGCAGCAGGTGGTCGTCGGATATGACCCGAGCGTTCTGCCGAGGGGCCAGGTGCAGTCGCTGACCGGCTTCATCTCGAACGAGCCCAACCTGCTCGAGGCCGCGGGCGAGGAGGTCACGGTCTGGCGGCCGTACGACCTCGATGTGCCGTCGTCGCTCGGTGCGCTCACAGTCAACCCGGCGTTCGCGCAGGACCACCCGACCGTCGTCGAGGACTTCCTGCGGGCGTCGTTCCACGCCTTCGAGCACTGCGAGGACAACGGCGAGGAATGCGTCGGATATGCCGCCGACCTCTCCGGCGAGGGCTACGACGCCGCGCACAACCTGAAGATCTGGGAGACCGAGGTCGGCATCATCCGCGACACCCAGACCGGCGACCTGGGGGCCATCGACCTCGACAACGTCGCCGCGATCGCGACGATGCTCGACGACTACGCCCTGCTGGAGACCCCGCTGACGCCGGCCGAGGCGCAGGCCTTCTTCCTGCCCGACGTCGTCCCGGCGATCTACGACGCCGGCGAGCTGGTGTGGCCGGCGCCCTGATCCCGGACCGCCGCCCCCACGACACGACTACCTGAAGGAGCATCACATGGACACCAAGGAATACGGCGTCTTCCTGCCCAACGCCGCCGGCGGTTGGATGATCTCGTCGACGGCGCCCTACCCGCCGGCGAGCTACGACTACAACCGTCGCACGGCCCGGCTCGCCGAGGACATCGGCCTGGACTTCGTGATGGCGATGGCGAAGTGGCGGGGCTTCGGCGGACCGACCGATCACTGGGGCGAGACGCTCGAGTCGATGACGATGATGGCGGGGCTCGCCGAGGCGACCGAGCGCGTCAAGATCTGGGCCACCGTGCACGCCAACATGCAGAACCCCGCGTTCGCGGCGAAGGTGTTCACGACGCTGCAGCAGATCGCCGGCGGCCGCGCCGGGATGAACATCGTCAACGGCGCGTACGCCGAGGAGTTCGAGCAGATGGGGGTCTGGGACCCGGATCTCAGCCACGACGCGCGCTATCGGATGACGGAGGAGTGGACCCAGGCCGTGCTGCGGCTGTGGTCCGAGCCCTCCGTGACGATGAACGGCGAGTTCTTCACCCTCACCGAATGCGAGTCGCGGCCGCACCCCGATCCGCGCCCGACGATCATCAGCGCCGGCCGATCCGACAGCGGACGGGCCTTCCAGGCGGCATACGCCGACGGGGCCTTCCTCGGGGCCGACAGCCTGGAGGACATGCGCGACCTGTCACGCGATGTGCACGAGCGGGCGGCGGCCCTCGGCCGCTCGGTGCGGACCTACTCGATGCTCACGATCGTGCAGGACGAGACCGACGCCGCCGCCGAGGCCCGGGCCGCCCGCTACGGCGAGGGCATCGACCGCGTCGCGCTGAGCAACATGCGCCGCTCGTGGGGCTGGGACGCCCAGCGCGCCCTCGCCTGGGCGCAGGACGCGAAGGGGGAGGAGGCGTTCCAGACGCCGTACGTGACCGGCACCGCCGAGACGATCTCCGAGCGCATCCTCACGGTCCTCGACACCGCCGAGCTCGACGGGCTGATGCTGATCTTCCCGGACTACCTCGAGGACATGCCCGCGTTCGGCGAGGGTGTCCTTCCCGCGCTGCGGGCCCACGAGAACGCCGAGCTCGTCTCGTGAGCGCGCTGCGCGAACGCCAGCTCGCGGCCCTCGCCCGCGAGCGCCCGGCCCTGGTCGTCGTCGACGTCCAGCGCTCCTTCGGCGATCCGGAGATGCTGGGCGGTCACGGGCTGGACGCGGCGGCCCAGGCGTCGGTCGCCGCGGCGATCGAGCGCTGCGCCGTACTCGTCGCGGACGCCCGTGCCCTGGGCGTGCCGGTCTACTGGGTGGAGCTCGGCACCGTCACCCCGTGGCGGGCGAGCCAGTGGCTGCGCGACGGCGACCTCGACGCCGCGCTCGGCGACGACGAGCCCTGCGTCGTCGGCACCCCCGGCGCCGAGTGGTACGGCGTGCAGCCGCTCGCGGGCGAGGCGCGCGTGCGGAAGACGGGCTACAGCGGCTTCCTGCACACCGACCTCGCCGCCCGCCTGCGGGTGGACGGGATCGGATGGGTCGCGGTTGTGGGGCTCACCACCGAGTGCTGCATCCAGGCGACCGCGACCGATGCGATCCAGCTCGGCTGGCCGGTCTACATCCCCGATGACGCGACGGCCGCGTACGACGTCGCGCTGCACGCGGCCGCTCTGGAGCAGCTGGCCCTCAACGTCGCCGTGATCGGGTCGAGCAGCGAGCTCTCGGGCCTGTGGGCCGGATCCGCCCTCGCGGCGGACCTCGTCCGGGCCGGGGCGGGGGCCGGCGCATGAGCGGCATGCACATCGCCTTCGACCTGTCGTTCACCCACACGGAGGGACGCTGGGCGCGCCCCGGGTCCTGGGTCGGCCGCACGTTCCCCGACGTGCGGATGTTCCAGGAGATCGCCGTCACCGCCGAGCGCGCGGGGGTCGAGATGCTCTTCTTCGGCGACGGCAGCGGCATCCCGGACACCTGGCGCGGATCCATCGATCCTGCGGTGGAATGGGGGATCCAGTGGCCGCGTCAGGACATGAGCCCCTTCATCGCGGCGATGGCGGCGGTGACCGAGCGGATCGGCTTCGGCCTGACGTACTCGTCGACGTTCATGCATCCGTTCTACGTCGCGCGGCTGCTCAACTCGCTCGATCACGTCACGGGCGGCCGCATCGCGTTCAACGTCGTCGCCTCGACGCGCAGCGCCGACGCGGCCAACTACGGCTTCGACGAGCTGCTCGAGCACGACCTGCGGTACGAGCGCATGGAGGAGTTCGTCGACGTGTGCCGGGCCCTGTGGGACTCGGTGCCGCCGGAGGCGATCGTGATGGATCGCGACACGGGACGATTCGCGGATCCCGCGCTGATCGCGCCCATCGACCATCGTGGCCGGTTCTTCCAGGTCAAGGGGCCCTTGAGCACCATGCCGAGCCCGCAGGGCCACCCGGTGCTCGTGCAGGCGGGGGCGTCGCCGCGCGGCATCTCGGCGTCGGCCCGGTTCGCCGATGTCGTCTTCGGCTTCGGCGGCGCGCTGGCCGGGCAGCAGCGCCATCGCCGGGCTCTCGACGATGCACTGCGCGCCGAGGGGCGCGACCCCGACGGCGTGGGCATCCTGTGGGCCACGCAGGTCATCGTGGGGCGCACCGCCGAGGAGGCCGCCGGACGCCGCGCCGACGTGCTGCGGTTCTGGAACGAGGACGCGGTGGGCGCCTACATCTCCCACAACGCCGGCTTCGACTTCTCGGAGGTGCCGGAGAGCTTCGCGATCGGCGAGCTGCTCGAGTGGATCCGCGCGGCGCAGGCCAGCCCGATGGGCTTCGTCGGCGCGCTGGTCGCCGAGCACGGCGAGCATCACCAGATGACGCGCGCCGAGCTCTTCGAGCACGGCTGGCGCAGCGCCACGGGGCTGGATCACACGCTCTGCGGTGCACCGGAGGAGATCGCCGATCGTCTGGAGCAGAACTTCCTCGACACCGGATCGCGGGGCGGCTACATGTTCACCACGCCGCTGGCGACGCCCTCAGGGCTCGACGACATCGCCGAGCTGCTGGTCCCGGTGCTGCGACGTCGGGGAGCGCTCGCCGAGCAGGGCGGGGCCCGCACCCTGCGCGAGACCCTGAGCACCTGAGCCCGGTCGTGGGGGAGCGTCAAAGGCGCTCGGCGGATCGCGGCGCCGAGCAGACGATCCTGCTGTGCGCGATGATCGGCGCGGCCCAGATCACCTGGGGGGCGGTGGTCCCCGCCCTGCCGCTCTACGTGGCGGTGGTGCACGCGCCCGTCGCCGTGCTGGGGCCGCTGCTCGCCGCGTTCGCGATCGGGCGGGTGCTCGGCAACGTGCCCGCGGGGCTGCTGCTGCGGCGGTGGGACCCGCGGGCGATGCTCTGGGTCAGCCTGAGCGCACTCGCCCTCGTCACGATCGCCACGGCGTTCGCGAGCGACCTCTCGGTGGTGTTCGCGCTGCGCCTCGTCGCCGGGATCCTGGGCGGCGCGGCCGTCACGGTGGGCTTCGCCGTGGTGCTCGCCGGCGCCCCCGACGACCGTCGGGGCCGTGTCGTCTCGATCGCGACCGTGGTGCAGATGGGGGCGGGGGCGGTGGGCGCCCTCCTCGGGGGAGCGGCGGTCTCCGCCGCGGGGCCCCGTGCGGCGTTCGTCGTCGGCGCCCTGCCCGTTGTGCTGGTCCTCACCTGGGAGCTCGTGCGCCCCGCCCGCGGGTACTGGGCCGCGCTGCGCGGCGACGGGATCGCTGCCGCGCCCGCCTCCCCTCCCGCCCGAGGCGGGAGCCCGTCCGGCCTGCTCGCCGCCCTGGCGGCCGTCTCGTTCGCCCTGTTCTTCGCCCGGTTCGCCGCCGAGCAGGGGCTCATCCCGGTGCTCGCGTACGACAGCGCCTCACTCGATCCGCTGGGCCTCGGCGCCGCGCTCGCCGCGGGAACCGTGCTCAGCATGGCCGCGCTCCCGCTGGTCGGTCGGATCGTCGACCGCGGCGCGCGCCTGGCGGTGCTGCTGCCCGCGACCGCCGCCTCAGCGCTGGTGCTGATCGCGTTCGGCCTGCTCTCGGAGCCGGGGGCGTTCGCGGCGTCCGTCGTCGCCTACGGGGTGGCCACGAGCATGGCGAACGTCGTCCCCGGTGTGGTGACCGCCGAGGCGTTCCCGGGGCGACGCGCGGGCGGCGCCGTCGGTCTCACCCGCACGGCGGGCGACGTCGGCGCCGCCGTCGGGCCGCTCCTGGTGTTCTGGCTGGCCGACCTGGCGACACCGGCCGTCGCGCTCGCCGCCGTCGCCGTGGTGCTCGTGGTCGCGGTGGCCGCCCTCGTTCTCGTGCTGCCGCGCCGGACGGCGTGAGGGATCAGGGGATCGCCGCGCCGGCCAGCCGCGCCTCGAGCGCGACCGCATCGTGCGGCGCGCGCCCCCGCCCGTCGTTGTCGAAGTAGACGTACACGTCGCGGGGCCGGCCGTCGGGGCAGCCGGATCCGTCGCGCCAGGCCGTGATGCGCGCCGCCCAGTCGTCGAGCTCCTCGTCGGTGTACCCGCTCAGATACAGCTCGCGCGAGCCGTGCAGGCGCACGTAGACGTGATCCGAGGCCGTCACCTCGTCGAACCGGGGGAAGGTGCCCGCGGTGTCGGCCACGGTCAGCGACACGTCATGCTCGCGCAGCAGCTCCGCGAGCGCCGGATCGGCGAAGCTGTCGGAGCGCGGCTCGATCGAATGCCGGATCGGCAGATCCTCGTCCTCCACGAGCCAGGTGCGCCCCTCGAGGCGCTTGTCGTGCCCCCGGGCGATGTCCAGGGCCTCGCCCGTGGTACGCGGAAGGGAGGCGAGGAAGGGCCCGAGCACCTCCGGCTCGAACGGCAGCCGGGCGGGAAGCTGCCACAGGACGGGGCCGAGCTTGCGCCGCAGGGCGAGAGGGCCGGACGCGAAGAAGTTGGCCAGCGCGGTGCCGGCGCTGCGCAGCCGCAGCATGTGCGTGATGTAGCGAGGCCCCTTCACCGCGAAGACGAAGTCGTCCGGCACGCTCTCGGCCCAGCGGAGATAGCTCGCCGGGCGCTGCAGCGAGTAGAACGAGCCGTTCAGCTCGGCGCTGGACATCTTCTGCCCGACGTACTCGAGCTCGCGTCGCTGCACGAGCCCGCGCGGATAGAAGTCGCCGCGCCAGCTCGCGTAGCGCCACCCCGAGACGCCGATCCAGGCCCGTCCCGGCCGTCCGGCATCCGTCATCCGCTCGTCCATGGTCATCCGACCGTACGAGCACGCGTGCCCCGAGGGCGCGGGCTTGACCGCCGGTGCCACGCCCGTTAGTCGTGGCACCCTGACGAGAGCCAGGATCGCGTGACAGCATGACGGGATGAGTGCCCACGAAGCCGCCAACCTCACCCGCGAGGAGACCGCCGCGCGCGCGGCCGTCATCTCGCTCCGCACCGTCCGCGTCGAGCTCGACCTGACCACGGCGCCCGACCCGGCGCGCACGGGGTTCACGACCGCCTCCACGCTGACGTTCACCGCGAGCGCGGGCGAGACCTGGATCGACTTCCTCGGCGAGAGCGTCGACCGCGTCGTGGTGAACGGGGCGGAGCGTCCGGTCGAGTGGGACGGCGCGCGGATCCGGATCACGGGGCTCGCGGACGACAACGAGGTGCGCATCGAGGCGGTCGGCGCGTACAGCCGCTCCGGCGAGGGGCTGCACCGCTTCGTCGACCCGGTCGACGGGCAGGCCTACCTCTACACGCAGTACGAGCCCGCCGACGCGCGGCGCGTGATGGCCTGCTTCGAGCAGCCGGATCTGAAGGGCCGGTACACGTTCGTCGTCGCGGCCCCGGCCGGCTGGCACGTGCTCTCGAACCAGGCGGTGGCCAAGATCGACCAGGGCATCGGCGTGCAGACGGTCGAGTTCGCCGAGACGCTGCCGCTGTCGAGCTACATCACGGCCGTGGTCGCCGGTCCGTACCACCAGGTCACCGGGGAGTGGAGCCGCCCGTCGCACGACGGGGCCGAGCCGCAGCGCGTTCCGCTCGGCGCCTACTGCCGGGCATCGCTGGCCGAGCACTTCGACGCCGACGAGATCCTCGAGATCACGCGGCAGGGGCTCGACTTCTACGACGACGCCTTCGGCTTCCCCTACCCGTGGTCGACGTACGACCAGGTGTTCGTCCCCGAGTACAACCTCGGCGCGATGGAGAACCCCGGGCTGGTGACCTTCACCGAGGCCTACGTGTTCCGCGGGGCATCGACCGAGGCGCAGCACGAGGGCCGCGCGAACACGATCCTGCACGAGATGGCGCACATGTGGTTCGGCGACCTCGTGACCATGCGGTGGTGGGACGACCTGTGGCTGAAGGAGTCGTTCGCCGACTACATGGGCGCCCACGCGTCGGCCGCGGCCACCCGGTTCGCCGACGCCTGGGTGTCGTTCGCCGCTCGCCGCAAGGCGTGGGCCTACCAGGCCGACCAGCTGCCCAGCACGCACCCGATCGTCGCGGACATCCCCGACCTCGAGGCCGCGAAGCTCAACTTCGACGGCATCACCTACGCCAAGGGCGCATCCGTGCTCAAGCAGCTCGTCGCCTACGTCGGCGAGGACGCGTTCTTCGAGGGGGCTCGTCGCTACTTCCAGCGTCACGCGTACGGCAACACCACCCTCGACGACCTGCTCGTCGAGCTGTCCGGCGCGTCGGGGCGCGACCTGACCGCGTGGTCGGCCGCCTGGCTCGAGACCACCGGCATGTCCACGATCACGTACGACCGCACCGCGGGTGAGCTGGTCCAGACGGATCCGCGCCCCCACCGCCTCGCGGTCGGCTGCTATTCGCGGGTCGACGGCACGCTGGTGCGGACGGATCTCGTCGAGACCGATGTGCTCGATGAGCGCACGGCCCTGGAGCTCCCCGACGCCGACCTGATCCTGATCAACGACCTCGACCTCACGTACGCCAAGGCGCGGCTCGACGAGCGCTCGCTGGCGGCCGTCGAGGAGGGGCTCTCGACCATCGAGGACGCCCACGCCCGCGCGCTGATCTGGTCGGCGCTGTGGAACGCCACACGCGACGGCGAGCTGCCCGCCCGCCGCTATCTCGCGATCGTCCGCCACCACGCCCCGGCGGAGGGGCACATCGGTCTCCTGACCGCGGCGACGCTCAACGCCGCCTTCGCCGTCGGGCACTACGTCGCGGACGACGCCCGGCCCGAGGAGCGCACCGCCTGGCTCGAGACGGCCTGGGAGCAGACGCACCGCTCCAGCGGAGGGGCGCAGCTCGTCTGGGCGCGCGCGCTCGCCGCGGCCGCCGCGTACTCCGACGCGCACGCCGCGGACCTGCAGGGCTGGCTCGCCGGATCCGATGCGCCCATCGGCCTGGACGCCGACCTGCGGTGGTCGCTGCTGGCGGCGCTGTCGGCGACCGGCCACGCGACCGTCCTCGACGCCGAGAAGGAGCTCACCCGCGACGACACCGCCACCGGGCGCACCGCTCAGATCCGGGTGCTGGCCGCCCGTCCCGACGCCGACGTGAGGGCGGAGGCGTGGGCATCGGCCTGGACCGACACCACCCTCACGAACGACCACCTGGACGCGACGATCGGCGGCTTCCGCGCGGGCGAGTCCCGCGGGCTCATCGCCGGGTTCGACGACGAGTACTTCGCCCGCATCCGCGACGCCTGGTCCGAGCGCAGCATCGAGATCGCGCGTCGCCTGGTCACCGGCCTCTTCCCCGACGCCGACTCGCTCGCGCCGGTCGACGCCTGGCTCGCGGAGAACGACGACGCGCCCGCGGCGCTGCGGCGCCTCGTGATCGAGCAGCGCGACCACCTCGCGCGCGACCTCCGAGTGCGCGAGGCGCAGGGATCCTGATCGCAGATACATCGGGAGGATGACCCCATCTCGCCCGGCGGGCCGATTCGCGCGGCGCCGCCGGTGACGAGGCTGGGATCATGAACGAAACCCCCGTGATCCTGTCCGCGTCCGGCCTGGTGAAGACCTACGGCGAGACCCGCGCCCTCGACGACGTCACCCTCCGGGTGCGCGCCGGGGAGGCGGTGGCCATCATGGGGGCGTCGGGGTCGGGGAAGACGACCCTGCTGCACACGCTCGCGGGCATCCTCACGGCCGACGCCGGCTCCGTGACCCTGGACGCGCCGATCGGGCGGATCCGCATCGATCAGCTCAGCGACAAGGAGCGCTCGCGCCTGCGACGCGAGGAGTTCGGGTTCGTGTTCCAGCAGGGGCTGCTGATCCCCGAGCTCACCGCCGTCGAGAACGTCGCGCTTCCGCTGCTGCTCACCGGCCACGGCCGGGCCCAGGCCGAGGCGCACGCCGCCCGGTGGCTCGCGGCCCTCGGCCTGGCGGGGATGGAGCAGCGCCGCATCGGCCAGCTCTCGGGCGGCCAGGCGCAGCGCGTGGCGATCGCCCGCGCGCAGGCGACCGGCGCGAAGGTGCTCTTCGCCGACGAGCCGACCGGCGCCCTCGATTCCGCGACGTCGGCCGACGTCATGACCGCGCTGCTCGATTCGACGCTGAGCCGCGGTCACGCCCTCGTCGTCGTCACGCACGACCCGAACGTCGCCGCCCGCTGCAGCCGCGTGATCCGGATGCAGGATGGCCGGATCACCGGCGCACAGGGCGCGACCCCCGCCCCCGTCTCCGCCAGCGAGGTGTCGCGATGACCGCCCTCGCCGCCCCCGCGCCGCTCGCGCCGGCGTCGGGTCGTGCGCCCGTCGCGCGGCTCGCCTGGATGCTCGCCCGGCCGTCCGCGCAGAGCGGCGCGGCCCTCGTCCTCCCGGCGATCGCGTTCGCCGTGACGACGGCGCTGATGCTCGTGGTGCTCGGCGGCGTGCTGATGTTCTGGGGCTGGACCCTCGAGGACACCCCCGACGCCGGCGTCTACCAGATGCTCAGCATCATCGCGCTGGCGGTGCTGGTCATCCCGCTGATCTCGCTCGGCGGCGCGGCCGCCCGCCTCTCGGCCCGTCGCCGCGACGACCGGCTGTCGACCCTGCGCCTGCTGGGCGCGACGTCCGGCGTGGTGGGCGCGATCACCGTGCTCGAGTCGGCCGTGATCGCGCTCATCGGCGCGGCCGCCGGCGTGCTGCTCTACTTCGCGCTCATCCCGCTGGTCGGCCTGGTGTCGTTCGGTGGCGGGCCGATCGGGGCGGTCCAGCTGCTCGCCGCCGCCCCGTGGATCCCGCTTGTGGTCGTCGGCGTGGCCGTGCTCGCCGCGATCAGCGCGTCGATCGGCCTGCGCCAGGTCGTCGTCTCGCCGCTCGGTGTGCGCGCCCGCACGGACGCGCCGAAGCTGCACTGGGTCCGCGTGGTGATCGCCGCCGTGGTGCTCCTCGTCGGCTTCGTCTGCCTGCAGGTGCCCTTCCTCCAGGCCGGGGCCCTGTTCGCGTTCGTGATCGCGGGCGTCTTCGGCGCGGGCATGGCCGTGCTGAACCTCATCGGCCCGTGGCTCATCGGCGTGTTCGCGAAGTCGCAGGTCAAGCGCGCGAAGACCGCCGCCCGCCTCATCGCGGCACGCACCGTGCTCGAGTCGCCGAAGGCCGCGTGGCGCCAGGTGGGCGGAGTCGCGATGACCTCGTTCGTCGCCGTGGTCGCCGGATCGGCGCTCGCGACGGTCGGCACGGACGTCCAGGACGGCGAGATCCTGATGCGAGACGTCCAGACGGGCGTGCTGCTGACGCTGGTGGTCTCGTTCGCCATGGTCGCCTGCTCGGTCGGCGTCAACCAGGCGGCCGTGATCCTCGACCGCCGCGGCCTGCACGTCGCGCTCGACCGGATCGGCATGCCCCGCGAGGTCATGGAGTCGGCCCGCACGCGCGCGACCATGGCGCCGCTGCTGTTCACGGTCATCGTCTCGGCGCTGGTCGGCACGCTGCTCGTCTTCCCCCTCGCGGGCATGGCGACCATCACCGCTCCGCTCTCGCTGCTGGTGATCGCCCTGTGCTTCGCCGTGGGCATCGCGGTCGTGTACCTCGCCCTGCGCGCCACGCGCCCGGTGCTCGGGCGCGTGCTGGCGCAGCCGGACCGCGCCGAGTAGCCCCCGCGCCCGCCCGTGCCCCGACCCGCCCCTTCGCCCGGCGGGCCGGGGCACCCGCGTGCCCCCATCCGCCCCTTCCGCGGCGCCTATACGGGCGGATCGCGGCAAGCCGCGGAGCCGCTCGGCCCACGTGCCTCAACCCGCCCCTTCCGCCGCGGATTCAGCGGCGGATCGGGGCAAGCGGCGCGAGCTGATGGCGGCGTGCCTCAACCCGCCCTTTCGGCGCGTGTTTCAGCGGCGGATCGGCGCAAACCGCGCCCGCGGCGCAACCGCCCCGCGTCACCCCTCGCGCGGCGCGGGGGCGTCGCCGCCCGCGGCGGCCACCGCGCGCACGCGGTCCACAAACGCCCGCCAGGGGTCGGCCAGCTGTCGCTCGCCGAGGACGGCCTCGTGCTGCTCGCAGGTGATCCGGTACACGTAGCGATCGGGCTCGCCGGGAGGATCGGAGGGGGCCGTGTCCCAGGGGAGCGACTCGACCAGCTCGCGCCATTCGCGGCGGTCGGGCTGCTCGTCGATGCGCACCTCCCAGGTGGCCCGGAGGCCGGCGAATCCGCCGGTGCGCACCACGGTCACCCTCATGGGCGCCACGCTACTCGCGGAGCATCTTGTCCCGCACCCGTCCCGGTGCCACGCCCACCAGATCCCAGGCCGCGCGCACCGCGGCGACCTCCTCGGAGTCGCCGCCGAACAGCTCGCCGGCCACGACCACCGTCGCGGCCGAGAACTGGGCGAAGGTCGCCGTCGCGGTGAGGCGCTCGCCGGCGAGGGTCTCGAACCAGACGCGGCCGGCCCGCTCCCAGGCGTGCCCGCCCAGGGCCTCGGCCACGGCGACGAACGCGCGGTTGGGGATGCCCGAGTTGATGTGGACCCCGCCGTTGTCGTCCTGCGTCTCGACGTACTCCCGCATGTGCGCGGGCTGCGGATCGCGTCCGAGCACGGGGTCGTCGTAGGCGGTGCCGGGGTCGCGCATCGACCGGATCGCCTCGCCCTTCACCTGCGGCCTGAAGATGCCCTCGCCGATGAGCCAGCTCGCCTGGTCGGCCCTCTGGCGACGCACGCGCTGTTCGACGAGCGCCCCGAAGACGTCCGAGAGATGCTCGTTGAGCGCGCCGGACTGGCCCTGGTAGACGAGGTTGGCCGTGCGCTCGGTCACCCCGTGGGCGAGCTCGTGGCCGATGATGCTGATCGATCCGGTGAAGCCACGGAAGATCTCGCCGTCGCCGTCGCCGAACACCATGCGGGCGCCGTCCCAGAACGCGTTGTCGTAGTGCTGGCCGAAGTGGACGCTGGCGTCGAGACGCATCCCGGATCCGTCGATCGAGTCGCGCTCGAACGCATCCCAGAACAGCGCGTAGGTCTCGCCGAGCCCGTCGTAGGCGTCGGTGACGGCGGGGTCCGGCGTCTCGGGCTCGCCCTCGGCCCGCACCTGGGCGCCGGGCAGATCCTCCGTGCCGCGGGCGTCGAAGATCAGCCGATCCGGCCATCCCGGGTCGGTGGACCCCGTCACCGGCTCGCGCAGCTCGGCGCGCACGGCGGGCCGCACGAGACCCGGCGTCGAGCTCGCCCCCCGCTCGCTGCGGAACGGCTCGTCGATGCCCAGCGTGCGCCGGGCGGCGTCGGGGGCGCGGTCGAGGGATCCGTCGCTGCCGGCGATGCGCGCGAGCAGGAACGGCGGGACGATGCCGAGCCGAGGGCCGTGGTGGGGGTGATGGCCTGTCATGCTCCGAGCGTGGCACCGGTCACCGACAAACGCTCCGGCTTGCCCCGGGCGCCCGCGCCCGCTAGCCGCGCAGCTCGGCCAGGATCGCCGCCTGATGCCGGTGCCCGGCCGTCTCGTAGCCGACGATCGACACCACCGGCGCCAGCGCGATGATCCCGATCCCGACGCTGAGCGATGCCCCGACCGCGACGGCGACCACCGCGGCGGCCAGCACCACGAGCGTGCCGACGACCAGCAGCAGGTGGAACGGATCGAGCCGCCCGAGCAGCGCGGTGTAGATCACGTAGAGCGCCAGGACGAACAGGCCCACCGGCACGACCACGGTGCCCAACGCCGCGATGTCGTCGATGTGCGCCTCGTCGCGGATGGCGTACGCGGCCACATGGAGCCCCGCGCCGGTGGCGGCGATCGACGCGAAGATCGCGATGTGGCCGTAGCCCCACGCGAACGACCGGTCGCGGCGCACCGAGAGCACGGCCGCGGAGGGCATCATGAAGTACGTCCACCACAGGCCGAACGCGAGCGCCGTGCCGCCGAAGGCGATGACCCCGGCCCCGAGCGACCAGCCCTCCTCCTCGACCACGGCCGATACCGACAGCACGGTGCCCAGCACGACCTCGCCGAGCGTGATGATCGTGAGCAGGCTGTAGCGCTCGGCGATGTGATGCGGGTGCCAGGGGGTGCTGCGGCCGTTTCGCTCGGCGATCCAGGGCACAAGCATCTCGGACGTGCCGAGGGCGACGAACAGGGCGACCGCGACGACCAGCGGCGGATCGATCAGCATCAGGACGATCCAGCCCACCTGCATCAGCGCCACGAGCCCGGCGTATCGCAGGGCGGCGCCGCGGTGCGCGGGGTTGTGGCGCGCTGCACGCAGCCACAGAGCGATCGCGGGCACCCGCATGACGATGTAGCCGGCGACCAGCAGCACGTTGTCGAGGTGGTGGCCCTCGTCGATCGAGTGGAACAGGGCGGGCAGCCCCAGGGCCAGGATGATCACACCCACCATCTGCACGAAGGTGGCGAGGCGGAACCAGAGGTCGTCGTTGTCGAAGGCCGACGCGAGCCAGGTGTAGTTGATCCACGCCCAGATCACGCCGAACAGGCCCAGCCCGAACCCGACGATCGCCGGCCCGTAGTGGCCGAGCTCGAGCAGGTGCGCGGCCTGGGCGCCGGCCTGGCTGAACGCCACCACGAAGGTGAGGTCGAACAGCAGCTCGAGGGGGGTGGCCGCACGGTGGCGCTCCCCGATGTCGCGACCCACCATGCGTCGGGGGCGGTGGTGCAGGGGAGGGGCCGCGAGAGCCGGATCAGCGTGCGTCACCGGATCATCGTGACACGTGGCCCGGGGGCCCGGCGCACGCCCCGATCCTGCAAGCCGTTCCATTCTCGAATGTAAGAACTGTAAGCGCTTGCAGTATCCCGATCCGCTTGTTACGTTCGGCCAGACGCCCCCGCGTTCCACCCCCGATCATCAACGGAGATGACGTGTCGAAGACGACTCCCGAGCGCGCCCGCGCCGCGCGCCGCGCGCTGCCCGCCCTGCTGACGACGGCCGCGCTGGCCCTGTCCGGCGCGGTTGTGCCGATCCTCCCCGCCGTGGCCGCCGACCGCACGGTCGCGCTCGTGGGAAGCCTGCAGTCCGAGCTGGGGTGCGCCGCCGACTGGGCACCCGACTGCGCGACGACCGAGCTGGCTCCCACCGACGCGGCCGGGGTGTACGCCGCGGAGTTCGAGGTGCCCGCCGGCGCCTACGAGTACAAGGTGGCGCTGAACGACACGTGGGACGAGGCGTACGGGCTCGACGGCGGAGGAGACAACATCCCCCTGACCGTGGCCGGCCCGGCGACGCTGCGGTTCGTGTTCGACGACACACGCAAGCGCGTGGGGGTCGAGGTCACCGAGCTGCCGGGCGGCTACACGGACGCCGACGACGCCCTCGCCGCGGCGCCGGCGCGGCAGGCCGGCGGCGACGAGCGGTTCTACTTCGTGATGACGGATCGCTTCGCCAACGGGGACGAGGGCAACGACACCGGCGGCATCGAGGGCGACCGCCTCGCACACGGCTTCGATCCGGCCGACAAGGGCTTCTACCAGGGCGGCGACATCGCCGGGCTGCGTGCGAACCTCGACTACATCGAGGGGCTCGGCACCACCGCGCTGTGGCTGACCCCGAGCTTCGCCAACAAGCCGGTGCAGGGCGAGGGCGCGAACGCCAGCGCCGGCTATCACGGCTACTGGGTCACCGACTTCACGCGGATCGATCCGCACCTCGGCACCAACGACGAGCTCGACGCCCTCATCGACGAGGCCCACGCCCGGGGCATCAAGGTGTACTTCGACATCATCACCAACCACACGGCCGACGTCATCGACTACGCGCAGAAGCAGTACGCGTACATCGACCAGGCCACCGCGCCGTACAAGGACGCGCAGGGCGTCGCGTTCGATCCCGCCGACTACGCGGGCACCTCCGACTTCCCGGCGCTCGATCCGGCCACGTCGTTCCCGTACACCCCGGTCGTCACCGACGCGGACGCGAAGACCCCCGACTGGCTGAACGACCCCACGCTGTACCACAACCGCGGCGACTCGACCTGGTCGGGCGAATCGGTCACCTACGGCGACTTCTCGGGCCTGGACGACCTGATGACCGAGCACCCCACAGTGGTGAACGGCTTCGTCGACGTCTACGAGGACTGGATCGACCTCGGCATCGACGGCTTCCGCATCGACACCATGAAGCACGTGAACTTCGAGTTCTGGGAGCAGTGGTCCGCAGACGTCATCGACTACGCGCACCAGCAGGGCAAGGACGACTTCTTCATGTTCGGCGAGGTCTACGACGCCGACCCGGTGAAGCTCTCGCCGTACGTCCGCGACACCGACGTCAGCTCGGTGCTCGACTTCACCTTCCAGTCCTCGGCCGTGAGCTACTCGGGCGGCAACTCGGCGAAGAGCCTGCAGGCGCTGTTCGCGGGCGATGACCGCTACACCACCCCGGACACCTCGGCGGCGGCCCTGCCGACCTTCCTCGGCAACCACGACATGGGGCGTGTGGGCAGCTTCCTCCTCAACACCGGCGAGGCGCTCGAGCGCGACGAGCTCGCCCACGAGCTGATGTACCTCACCCGCGGTCAGCCGGTGGTCTACTACGGCGACGAGCAGGGCTTCGCGGGAACGGGCGGCGACAAGGACGCGCGTCAGTCGCTCTTCGCGACGCAGGTCGCGTCCTACGCGGATCAGCCGCTCGTCACCGGAGAGACGGCCGGATCCGTCGACCGCTACGACACCGACGCGCCGCTGTACGCGCACATCGCCGAGCTCGCCGCGCTGCGCGAGGCGCACCCGGCCCTCGCGACCGGCGCCCAGATCGAGCGCTACGCCGCGGACGGGGCGGGCGTCTACGCGTTCTCCCGCGTCGACCGCGACGAGAAGGTCGAGTACCTGGTCGCCGTGAACAACGCCGAGGAGGCGCGCACGGTGACCGTGCCGGCGCTCACCGCCGACGCGGCGTTCGCTCCCGTGTACGGGGCGGAGGCGGCGATCGCGAGCGACGGGTCCGGATCCGTGTCCGTCACGGTCCCCGCGCTCGGAGCGGTCGTCTACAAGGCCGACAAGACCGTCACCGCCGATGCCGAGGCGCCCGCGGTGACGCTGAAGGCGCCGGCCGCCGGGGCCGGGCTGAGCGGACAGGCCGCGGTGTCGGCGGACGTCGACGGAGACCGCTGGATCGAGACGAGCTTCGCCTGGCGCGTCGCCGGCGACACCGAGTGGCAGCCCCTCGGCACCGCCGAGGACACCACGCCGCAGGTCTTCCACGACGTGACGGATCTCGCGAAGGGCACGCTCGTCGAGTACCGCGCGGTCGTGACCGACGCGGCTGGTCACCGGTCGGCGGCGTCGACCTACGCCTCGGTCGGCAACGCGGTCTCGCTCGCCGACACGGACGAGGAGCCCGAGACCCCGATCTCGATGGTCACCGTGCCCGGCAGCCACAACTCCGAGCTCGGCTGCGCGGGCGACTGGGACCCGGCCTGCGAGGCGGCCCGGCTGACCCTGCGCGACGGCGGCGTCTACGAGGGCACCTTCGACCTGCCGGCCGGCGACTACGAGTACAAGGTCGCGATCGACGGATCCTGGGCGATCAACTACGGCGTCGGCGGGGTGAAGGACGGCGCGAACTTCGCCATCCACCACGCGGGCGGGCCCATCACGTTCCTGTTCGACCCGCGCTCGAACGTTGTGCAGTCCACCGCCGAGGGCCCCGTCGTGACGGTGCCCGGCAGCTTCCAGGACGAGATCGGCTGCCCGGGCGACTGGGCGCCCGACTGCCTCGGGTCGCTGCTCTCGGATGGCGACCGCGACGGCGTCTACGAGCTGACGGTCGGGGGCGTGCCCGCCGGGTCGTACGAGGCGAAGGTCGCGCACAACCGCACCTGGGACGAGAACTACGGCCAGGATGGAGCCGCGGGCGGCGCGAACATCGCGTTCAGCGTCGCGGAGGGGACCCTCGTGAAGTTCACCTACACGCTGTCGACCCACGTGCTGACGGTCGAGGCCGGCGAGCCTCCGCTGGCGGGAACCGGCGAGGAGCGCGCCCACTGGATCGACGCCGGCACCATCGCGTGGCCGGCCGATCTCGGGCGGACGGACGGCGCCTCGTACTCGCTGTACGCGTCGGAGGATGCCGGGCTGGCTCTCGAGAACGGCGAGGTCACTGGCGGCGACGAGATCGCCCTCACCGTCGACGGCGCGCTCAGCGACGATCAGAAGGCCCGCTTCCCGGCCCTCGCCGGCTACACGGCGCTCCACGTCGAGAGCGGCGACGCCGCGTCTCTCGTCCGCGGTCAGCTGGCGGTCGCGCAGCGCGCCGAGGACGGCACGGTCACGGCGTTCACCGGGGTCCAGATCCCGGGCGCACTAGACGACCTCTACGCCGATGCGCTCGAGGACGTCGACCTCGGCGCTGTGTTCGGCAAGAAGAAGAACGTCGACTTCCGCCTGTGGGCGCCGACGGCGCAGGCCGCGACGCTGCTGACCTGGGAGGCCGGCGCCGGCGCCGACGTCGACCCCGAGCGCCACGAGGCGTCGTTCGACGCCGAGACCGGCGTCTGGGAGGTCGAGGGCGGCAAGGGCCTGAAGAACGACGAGTACCTCTGGGAGGTGCGGGTCTTCGCTCCGTCGACGGGGAAGATCGAGACCAACCTGGTCACCGATCCCTACTCGCTGGCGCTCACCCTCAACTCCGAGCGCTCGGTCGCCGTGGATCTCTCCGACAACGAGTGGGAGCCGAAGCAGTGGAGGAAGGCCGAGGCCCCCGAGGTGAAGCAGGACGTGGATCGCGCGATCTACGAGCTCCACATCCGCGACTTCTCGATCTCGGATGAGACCGTCCCCGCCGACGAGCGCGGCACCTACCTCGCGTTCACGCGCGACAGCGCCGGCACGAAGCAGCTCCGTCAGCTCGCCGATGCCGGCATCACCACGGTGCACCTGCTGCCGTCCTTCGACATCGCCACGATCCAGGAGGACCGCTCGGCCCAGGCCGTGCCGGGCTGCGACCTCGCGTCGTTCGGTCCGGCGTCCCCCGAGCAGCAGGCCTGCACCTCGGCGGTCGCGTCCGAGGACGGCTTCAACTGGGGCTACGACCCGTACCACTTCACCGTGCCCGAGGGCTCGTACGCGACCGACCCCGACGGAGGGGCTCGCGTGAGCGAGTTCCGCTCGATGGTCGGGGCGCTGCACAGCATGGGCCTCGAGGTGGTGCTCGACCAGGTGTTCAACCACACGGCCGAGTCGGGCCAGGGGGCGCGCGCCGTGCTCGATCGCGTGGTGCCCGGCTACTATCACCGCCTCAACGCGGCCGGCGCCGTGGAGACCTCGACCTGCTGCCAGAACGTGGCCACCGAGCACGCGGCCGCGCAGAAGCTGATGGTCGACTCGGTCGTCACCTGGGCGCGCGACTACAAGGTCGACGGCTTCCGCTTCGATCTGATGGGCCATCACTCGACCGCGAACATGGCGGCGATCCGTGAGGCGCTCGACGCCCTCACGCCGAAGAAGGACGGCGTCGATGGCAAGGGCGTGTACCTGTACGGCGAGGGCTGGGACTTCGGCGAGGTCGCCGGCGGCGCCCTGTTCGAGCAGGCCACGCAGGGGCACCTCGGCGGCACGGGCATCGGCACGTTCAACGACCGCCTGCGCGACGCCGTGCACGGCGGCAGCCCGGTCGATGCGTCCTCGACGTTCCGCCAGGGTTTCGGCACCGGCCTCGCGACGGATCCGAACGGGGATCCGATCAACGGCTCGCCCGAGCAGGCGGCCGCCGATCTCGGTCACGAGACGGATCTGGTGAAGCTGGGGCTGGCGGGGAACCTCGCGAGCTACGAGCTGCTCGCCTCCGACGGCCAGGTTCATCGCGGCGACGAGCTCGACTACCGCGGGGCCGCGGCGGGCTACGCGCAGGAGCCCGGCGAGGTCGTCAACTACGTCGACGCGCACGACAACGAGACGCTCTACGACCTCTCGGTGCTGAAGCTGCCGGTGGGAACGTCGATGGCCGATCGGGTCCGCATGAACACGCTCTCGCTGGCCACCGTCACGCTGTCGCAGTCGGTCTCGTTCTGGCACGCCGGCACCGAGCTGCTGCGCTCGAAGTCGCTCGATCGCAACAGCTACGACTCGGGCGACTGGTTCAACCGCATTGACTGGACCGGCACGGAGTCGACGTTCGGATCGGGGCTGCCGCCGCAGGCCGACAACGGCGCCAAGTGGGACATCATGAAGCCGCTGCTGGAGAACCCGGCCCTCAAGCCCGGGCGCGGCGACATCGCCGCGGCCGAGGCGGCAGCGCTCGACCTGCTTCGTGTGCGCTCCGAGGTCGGCCTGCTCACGCTCGGATCGGCCGACCTGATCCGCCAGAAGGTCTCGTTCCCCGCCTCGTCGGCGCCCGGGTCGCTCGTGATGCTGATCGACGACACGGTGGGCCGCAGCGTCGACAAGAAGCTCGACGGCGCGCTCGTCGTCTTCAACGCGTCGCCCGAGCCGCTCACGCAGAAGATCGACGGGCTGAAGGGGCGGAGGTTCGCGCTCACCGCCGCCCAGGCGAAGGGCTCGGATCCGGTGGTGAAGACCGCGAAGTGGGATGCGGCGACCGGCACGGTCACGATCCCTGCCCGCACGGTGGCCGTCTTCACGCAGCCGGCGCGCTGATCCGGCCCCGGTCGCTCCTCCCTCGCTCGCGGCGGGGGAGGAGCGACCGCGCCGCACGGTTCGGCCCGCAGGGTTCGACCCGTGCGGATCGGCGCGAGCGTGCCGCCTCGCGGGTCAGCCCGAGCGCTTCGCGATCATCGCGCGCTCGCGGATGATCATCGCGATGCCGAGGATCCAGAGGGGCACCTGCGTCGCGAAGGCCCAGCGGAACGCGCTGTCGGTGTAGAGGTCGGGGCGCGAGGCGCCCTGGATGTCCATCGCGATGCCGATGAACAGGATCGCCAGCAGCCCGGCGAGGAACCCGCCGACGTTGGTGACGCCGGTGGCCGTGCTGAGTCGATGGGCGGGATTGAAGGTGCGCGCGAAGTCGAAGGCGACCATCGACGCGGGGCCGCCCGTGGCGAGGGCGATCATCAGCAGCACGAACAGCCATGCGGGAACGGGGGAGGGCCACAGCAGCACGGCACCCCACACGACGATCTGCGCGTAGACGGCGGGCAGCACCAGGAAGCGCGAGCGTCGCTGCGGGTGCCGGGCCGAGAACGCGCCGACCGCCGGCCCGAGCACGATGCCGGCGACCACGAAGACCGAGGTGATGGCCGAGGCCTCGCCGGTCGAGAAGCCCTCACCGGCGGTGAGGAACGGGATGCCCCACAGCATCAGGAACGCGGTGCCCGCGAACGGCGTTGTGAAGTGCGTCCAGAACGCGAGCCGGGTGCCGGGGTTGGCCCAGGCCGCGCGGATGCCCACGCGGGTGTCGACGGAGCTCGTGACCACCGTGATCGTGCCCGTGTCGGTGTTCACCGAGACGTCCTCGGTCATCTGCGGCGGGTGGTTCCGCACAAGCGCGGCGATGAGCACGGCGAACAGGATCGCCCCGCCCGCCAGCGCGCCGTACGCGATCTCCCAGGTCGTGGCGTGCAGCAGCAGCGGCAGCGGCACCAGCGCGATGACCTGGCCGAGCTGGCCGCAGATGCCGGTGAGCTGCATCATGACCGACGAGCGCTGCGCCGGGAACCAGACGGCGGCGAGCCGCAGCACCCCGGGGAAGATGGCCGCGTCGCCTGCGCCCAGCAGCATACGCGCGGCGATCGCGACGCCGACGGTGGGAGAGAACGCCATCACGATCTGCCCCACGGCCAGCAGCACCATGCCGATGGTCATGATGGGGCGCGCGCCCCACCTGTCCAGCCAGACCCCCACCGGCAGCTGCATAAAGCCGTAGACCGCGAGCTGCAGCACGGCGAACATCGCGAGGGTCGAGGCATCGGCGTCGAACCGGTGCTGCGCGTCGATGCCGACCGCCGACAGCGATGTGCGGTTCGTCACCGAGAGCACGTAGCCGGCCACGCCGATGCCCCACATCAGCCACATGCGCCACGAGGGGGTGACCTGCGAGGGCACCGTCACGCGGCTCCCTCCAGGATCAGGGCGGCGGCCTCGTCGATCGAATCGACGAGGTGGACGTGCTTCTCCATCGGGCGCCCCTGGGCGAGGGCCTGCAGCAGCGGCCAGGCGGGGAGCGTCCTGGTCCAGTGCGCGTGGTCGACGAGCACCATCGGGGCGATCCGGTCCTCGGTCGCGTAGTAGTTCTCGCACGCGTCCTGGAAGATCTCCTGCACGGTGCCGCCCGCCCCGGGCAGGAACACGATGCCGGATCCGCAGACCTGCAGCAGGATCGCCTCGCGCAGCGCATTGCGGAAGTACTTCGCGATGGCCGTCGCGAACAGGTTGGGCGGCTCGTGACCGTAGTGCCAGGTCGGCACGCCCAGGGTGTCGACGGGCGGATCCTGCTCCAGCTCGGCCAGCACGGATCGCGCCGCCGCGATCCAGGCGTCGATGGACGGGTGGTACGAGGGCGCGGCCGCGAGGGTGGCCAGCGCGCGCTCGAGTGCGTCCTCGCCGGCGTGCGCGAAGCGGGCGCCGAGGTTCGCGGCCTCCATGGCCCCGGGGCCGCCGCCGGTGGCCACGGTGAACGTCGCCCCGAGCCGGCGTCCGAGGTGCGCCGCTCCCGCGAAGTCGGCGTCGCCGCGCTGCATGGCGTGGCCGCCCATCACCCCCACGAGGCGGCGTGTGGAGGTCCAGTCGGTGAGGGCCTGGTCGATGCCGTCGTCGTGCAGCGCGCGCGCCAGGATCCCGTCGCGGTCCGGCTTCTGCGACCAGGCGTACGTGCGGCCGTCGAACGCGTGGCGGTAGTCGGGCTCGTCGTACAGCTCGTCGGCGGTGTACAGCGTGTCGCGGTGCGGATCGATCGGCGACGCGTCGACGTCCGGCAGCACCAGCGCCCCGCGGGCGGCGTGCAGATCGGCGTCGCCCGGTGCGAAGGTGCAGCCCGCGAAGGTGGTGCGCGAGGTGTCGAGCGCCTCCAGCTGAGACGAGTGCTCCCGCAGGTCGAGCCCGACGATCCGCCACCCCCGCAGGCGTGTCACGCCCTGCGCCAGCCTTCGCTCCAGCTCCGTGATCGACTCGATCGTGATGATCCGTCCAGCCCGGTGCGTCATCCGTCAAGTCTGCCGGATCGTGCGGGGCGGGGCCGTCGCGCTCAGGTGCCGGTGCCGGTGCCGGTGCCGGTGCCGGTGCCGGTGCCGCGCAGCGAGCGGAGGCGGCTGAGCGTGCGGGGCAGGTCGAGCGGGGGCACCGGCGCGTCGGCGAGCGCCTCGAAGGGGCCGGCCGCACCGAACCGGATGACGACGCCGCGGTCGGCCGCGACGTCGACGAGGTGGGCGAGGCGCTGGGCCGCCGGTGCCGTGAGGCCCTCGAGCGGCGGGATGCCCGTCAGGTGCCATGACGCCGCGAGGTCGGCGAGGCGCGCGTAGTCCGCGGCGCCGAGCGGCCGCTCGCACAGCTGATCGAACGTCGCGCGCAGTTCACCCGCGACGAGGGCGCCGATCTCGATCTCGCGATCGCCCATCCGGATCACGCGGGTCGGGTGCCCGGCCGCGGGCGCGTCCTCGATGACCCACGCGCCCGCCGCGAAGCCCGTGCGCGCGATGCCGCGCTCGCGGTGGTCGGTGCCGTCGTCGACGTGCACCACCTCGAACCGCTCGCGGATCTCGGCGATCGCCGGCACGAAGGATCCGTGGAAGAGCGGATTGGGCAGCAGCCGCTCGGGGGCGTAGTTCGAGGTGACGACCGTGGCCACGTCGCGCTCGGCGAGCGCCGCCAGCAGACGGCGCACCAGGACGCCGTCCGCCACGTCGTGCACGTGGAACTCGTCGAAGCACAGCAGCTCGAGCGGCTCCTCGACTCCGGGCACGCGCAGCAGCTCGTCGAGGGCGGCGTCGAGCCGGTGGTGGTGCCGGAAGATCGCGGCGTGCAGCGCGGGGAAGAAGTCGTGGAAGTGCACGCGGCGCTTGCGCTCGGTGGCCGCCGCGGCGAAGGCGACGTCCATCAGCCACGTCTTGCCGCGCCCCGCCGGGCCGTGCACGTACAGGTGTCGCCGCTGCGGGCGGACGAGGCGCCGCGCGGCGTCGCGCTGCGCCGCGTCGAGGGCGAAGCCCGCCGCGCTCGCCGCGGCGTCGAACGACGCGGCGGTGAGTCCCGGGAAGACGGAGCGAACGGGCGCGGACGTGTCGGACATCGCCCCCAGTCTGCCGCCCTCCCGGGCATCGGGGCCGCCGCGCACCCGATGTCCGACGGTCCTGCGAGGCTGGGGGCATGACCGACGCGCTGCAGACCGACGCCCTCGCCGCTCTTCGCCGACTGGTGGGGCGCGACGACGCGGTGTTCCACGAGGGGCAGTACGAGGCCATCGAGGCGCTCGTCGGCGAGCGGCGGCGCGCGCTCGTTGTGCAGCGGACGGGGTGGGGCAAGTCGGCCGTGTACTTCGTCGCGACCCGCCTGCTGCGCGACCGCGGCGCGGGCCCGACGGTGCTGGTCTCGCCGCTCATCGCGCTGATGCGCGACCAGGTCGAGGCCGCCGCGCGCGCCGGGGTGCGGGCCGTGGCGATCAACTCCACGAACGCGCACGAGTGGTCCGAGGTGCTGGCCCGCCTCGACCGCGACGAGGTCGACGTCCTCCTCGTATCGCCCGAGCGCCTGAACAACCCGTCCTTCCGCGACGAGCAGCTGCCGGCGCTCGTCCGCCGCATCGGCATGCTCGTCGTCGACGAGGCGCACTGCATCAGCGACTGGGGCCACGACTTCCGGCCCGACTACCGGCGCCTGCGCGACCTGATCGGTCAGATGCCGCCCTCCGTGCCCGTGCTCGCGACGACGGCCACCGCCAACAGCCGGGTGGTCGCCGACGTCGTCGACCAGCTCGGCTCCCGCGACGTCACCACGATCCGGGGCCCGCTGGCGCGCGCCTCGCTGCGCCTCAGCGTCCTGCGCCTGCCGGATGCGACCGCGCGCCTGGCGTGGCTTCTCAGCCACCTGGGCGAGCTCCCCGGGTCCGGCATCATCTACACGCTCACGGTCGCCGCTGCCAACGACACCGCCCGCCTGCTGAGCCAGCACGGCCATGCGGTGCGTGCCTACACGGGGCAGAGCGACGCCGACGAGCGCGCCGAGTCCGAGGCGATGCTCAAGCGCAACGAGGTCAAGGCGCTTGTGGCCACCAGCGCCCTCGGCATGGGCTTCGACAAGCCCGACCTGGGGTTCGTGCTGCACCTCGGCGCTCCCTCGTCGCCGGTCGCGTACTACCAGCAGGTCGGCCGCGCGGGTCGCGCCACCGACTCTGCCGACGTCGTGCTGCTGCCCGGCCCGGAGGACAAGGACATCTGGCACTACTTCGCCACCGCCTCCATGCCCGACCAGGATCGCGCCGAGCGCGTGATCTCGGCCCTCACCTCCTCGACGGGGCCGCTGTCCACGCCCGCGCTCGAGGCGGTCGTCGACATCCGTCGCACCCCGCTCGAGCTGCTGCTGAAGGTGCTCGATGTCGACGGCGCCGTCCGGCGCGAGCGGGGCGGCTGGGTGGCCACGGGCGAGCCGTGGACGTACGACGCCGAGCGCTACGCCCGGATCGCGGCTGCGCGCCGGGCCGAGCAGGACGACATGCTCGCCTACGAGACCACGCCCGAGTGCCGGATGGAGTTCCTCCAGCGCCGCCTCGACGACGACACGGCGGTGCCGTGCGGGCGGTGCGACAACTGCGCCGGCGCCTGGCTCACCGCCGAGATCGGTCAGGGGTCCGCCGCCCAGGCGGCGTCCGCCCTCGATCGTGTGGGCGTCCCGATCGAGGCGCGTCGGCAGTGGCCATCGGGTCTGTCGTCCCTCGGCGTCTCGCTGAGCGGCCGCATCCCGCCGGGGGAGCAGGCCGAGGAGGGGCGTGCCCTGGCGCGGCTCACGGATCTCGGATGGGGCGGCGCGCTGCGCGAGCTGTTCGCGGCGGGCGCCCCGGATCAGGAGGTGCCGCCGCGGCTGCTCGACGCCTGCGTGCGCGTGCTCGCCGACTGGGGCTGGGCCGAGCGCCCCGCCGCAGTCGTGGCCGTCCCCTCGCGATCGCATCCGAAGCTCGTGGCCTCGCTCGCCCAGGGCATCGGGCGGATCGGGCGGCTGCCGTATCTCGGCGAGCTGGGCGCCGATCCCGCGGCCGCGGCCGGGCGGCCCGGCGGCAACAGCGCCTTCCGCGTCGCCGACCTGCACGGCAGGTTCGACGCGTCGGCCCTCTCGGTGCCGCCGGGGCCCGTGCTGCTGGTCGACGACCTCGCCGACAGCCGCTGGACGCTGACGCTCGCGGCACGCGAGCTGCGCCGGGCGGGCGCGACCGGCGTGCTGCCGTTTGTGCTCGCGCTGCGCGGCTGACCGCTTCTCTCACACAACGGGACACTCGCGCAAGATGTCGCCGGCCCGGTCACCGGGAACGTACGGTCGATCTATGACCGAAACCGGATATCGACGGATCAACGCGCGCGTCACGGGGATCGCCCTCGCCGCCGCCCTGGGTGGCTTCCTCTTCGGCTTCGACACCGCCGTCATCAACGGCGCCGTCGTCGCCCTCGCCGACGACTTCCAGATCTCGGGCGCGCTCGAGGGCTTCACGGTGTCGAGCGCCCTGCTCGGCTGCGCGGTCGGCGCCTGGTTCGCCGGCGCGATCGCGAACCGGTGGGGCCGCATCCCCGTCATGGTGGTCGCCGCCGTGCTGTTCCTCGTGTCCTCGATCGCCTCCGGTTTCGCGTTCGGCGTCGTCGACCTGATCATCTGGCGCGTCGTCGGCGGCCTCGGCGTCGGTGCGGCCTCCGTCATCGTGCCCGCCTACATCGCCGAGGTCTCGCCCGCCGCGATCCGCGGTCGCCTCGGCTCGCTGCAGCAGCTCGCCATCGTGACCGGCATCTTCGCCGCGCTGCTGTCGAATGCCCTCCTGGCCGGCATCTCCGGCGGCGCGGCCGAGGCCCTGTGGTTCGGCGTCCCTGCGTGGCGGTGGATGTTCGTCGTGGCCGCGGTGCCCGCCCTGATCTACGGCCTGATGGCCTTCCGGCTGCCCGAGTCGCCCCGCTACCTCGTGCTGCGCGGCGATGTCGACAAGGCCTCGCAGGTGCTGCTCGACCTCGGCGGCGTGACCGATGTGAACCTCAAGATCCAGCAGATCCGCGATTCGCTCGAGTCGGAGGAGAAGGAGTCGCTGCGCGACCTGCGCGGCAGCGCACTGGGCCTGCGCCCGATCGTCTGGGTCGGCATCCTGCTGTCGGTGTTCCAGCAGTTCGTCGGCATCAACGTGATCTTCTACTACTCCACGACGCTGTGGCGCTCGGTGGGCTTCGACGAGTCCAGTGCGCTGACGACCTCGGTGATCACGTCGGTGATCAACATCCTCGCGACGATCGTCGCCATCCTCCTGATCGACCGCGTCGGCCGCCGCACGCTGCTGCTGATCGGATCCGTCATCATGACGGTCTCGCTCGCCTCCATGGCCGTCGCCTTCTCGTTCGCCACCGTCTCGGGCGCCGACGTCCAGCTCGAGGCCCCGTGGTCGATCGTGGCGCTGCTCGCGGCCAACCTCTTCGTCGTCGGCTTCGGCGCCACCTGGGGCCCTGTGGTCTGGGTGCTGCTCGGCGAGATGTTCCCGAACCGCGTGCGCGCGAGCGCCCTGGCGGTCGCGGCGGCCGCGCAGTGGGTCGCGAACTTCATCGTCTCGACGACGTTCCCCGTCCTCAGCGGCGTCGGGCTGTCGTTCGCCTACGGCCTGTACGCCGTGTGCGCGGCCGGATCGCTGGTGTTCGTCTGGTGGAAGGTCCGCGAGACGAAGGGCATGGAGCTCGAGGACATGCGCTGACGCGCGGGCGGGTGTCGCTCCCCGTCTGGCGGGGAGCGGCGCTTAGTCTCGGTACGCCATGATCCGGTTCGAACACGTCAGCAAGCGATACCGGGGGACCGCCAAGCCGGCCCTCGACGATGTCGACTTCGAGGTCCAGCGCGGGGAGTTCGTCTTCCTGGTCGGCGCCTCGGGATCCGGCAAATCCTCGTGTCTGCGGCTCATCCTCCGCGAGGACACCCCCAGCGACGGCCGCGTCGTTGTGCTCGGCCGCGACACCAAGACGCTGTCGAACCGACGCACGCCCTACTTCCGTCGGCACATCGGCTCGGTCTTCCAGGACTTCCGTCTGCTGCCGTCGAAGACCGTGTTCCAGAACGTGGCCTTCACGCTGCAGGTGATCGGCTCCTCGCGCGCCTTCATCCGGCAGGCCGTGCCCGAGGCTCTCGAGCTGGTGGGCCTCGCCGACAAGGCCAAGCGCTTCCCGCACGAGCTGTCCGGCGGCGAGCAGCAGCGCGTCGCGATCGCCCGCGCGATCGTGAACCGCCCGCAGGTGCTGCTCGCCGACGAGCCGACCGGAAACCTCGACCCGGCGACCTCCGTCGACATCATGATGCTGCTCGCCCGCATCAACGCGTCAGGCACCACGATCCTGTGCGCGACGCACGAGGCGACGTTCGTCGACCAGATGCAGCGCCGCGTGATCGAGCTCAAGGGCGGCCAGCTGGTGCGCGACGAGCGCCACGGCGGCTACGGCGACCGCTCCGGCATCAAGACCCTCGAGCCGCAGATCGAGCGCGGCACCGCGGCGATCGCGGCGCTCACCGCCGTGCTCGAGGTGCAGCGCGAGGTCACCGCGAACCCCACGGGGATCGTCCCGCGCCTCGCGGGCGACCTGCCCGAGGACGCGGTCGTGGCCGAGATCGTCCTCCCGCCCCAGCCCGTCGACGAGACGCCCGCGGCCGAGGCGGCGCCTGCCGCCGCGCCGGCGCCCGACGCCTCGCCCGAGCCGGAGTCCGGTGCCGAGCCCGAGCCCGGTGCCGACGAGCGCGACGAAACGCACGCCAGCGCGCACATCGACCTGGAGGAGCTCGGCATGGCCGACCGCCTGGGCCTGCGCGCGAACGACGACGAAGTGGGTCCGACGTCATGAGAGTGGGACTGATCCTCTCCGAGGTGCTGACCGGGCTGCGACGCAACGCGTCGATGGTGGTCTCGGTGATCCTCGTGACCTTCGTGTCGCTCACCTTCGTGGGCGCGGCGATCCTGATGCAGGCGCAGATCGCCACCATGCGCGACTACTTCCAGGATCGGGCGCAGGTCGACGTCTACATGTGCTCGGCGATCTCGAACACCGAGACCTGCACGGGCGGCGTCGCCACCGACGAGCAGATCGCGGCGGTGAAGGCCGAGCTCGAGGGCACGACCCTCTCCCCGCTGATCCAGGAGTACACGTACCTCGACCCGGCCGCGGCCTACGCGTCGTTCGTCGAGAACTTCCCCGACAGCGCGGGTGTGCTGACCGAGGAGCAGACGAGCGCCGAGTTCCACGTCACCCTGCTCGATCCGACGCGCTCGGACGTGATCGTCGAGGCCTTCACGGGCGTCGAGGGCGTCGAGCAGATCACCGATCAGCTGCAGTACCTGGATCCGCTGTTCTCCGCCCTGACGATCGCGACCTACGGGGCGATCGGCGTCGCCGGGCTGATGCTCATCTCCGCGGTGCTGCTGATCGCCACGACGATCCGCCTGTCGGCATTCGCCCGCCGTCGCGAGGTCGGCATCATGCGCCTGGTGGGCGCCTCCAACCGCTTCATCCAGACGCCGTTTGTGCTCGAGGGCGTGGTGTCGGCGCTCATCGGCTCTCTGCTCGCGAGCGGCGCGGTGCTGCTCGGCGTGAAGCTCGGCGTCGAGGGCTACCTCACCGAGCGCATGGGCACGATCCCGTGGGTCGGGATGGGCGAGGCGCTGCTGGTGGTGCCGGTGATCGTGCTGATCGGCGTCACTCTTGCGGCGCTGTCTGCCGGCTTCGCCATCCGTCGCTGGCTGCGCGCCTGAGGCCGCGCCGCGGCGCTCAGCAGGAGTCGCCCCACACCCGCTTCGGCTCGTCGGGGTGCGTCACGTCGTAGATGGCGTCGGCGTGCGTGCGCGGGTTCTCGTCGCGCACGTACTTCAGCTGCTGCGAGTAAGCCTCCTCCGAGAGCGTGATGTCACCCTCGAGCCAGATCTTGATGTGCCACGCGCCGCGGATCTCGGGGCGCAGCAGGAAGCGCCCGTCGACGATCAGGTACCCGTCGCCCTCCTCGGCGCGGAAGGCCGCGAGCGTGGCCCGCAGGGCGGTGTAGTCCTCGTCGGGGCGGTAGGCGTCGGCGTGCGCGCTGGCGCGCTCGGCCACCCGGCCGGCGTCGCGCAGCGCCGCGGCGGCGGCATCGGCGAAGCGGGCGGACGAATCGGCGTCGGGGCCGTCGACCGCGATCAGGATCCGTCCGCTCGCGTAGCGCTGGGTGATGTCCGCGCCGAGTGCGTCGAACAGTGCGGCAGCCGTGTTCTCAGTCATGCTTCCAGCATCCCACCGCGGCGCACCGGCGGGGCGGGCGCCGGGGTCGGGCACGGGTCGGGGTAGGCTGAAGGGCTGTGCACGAACGCAGGAGGTGAGCACATGCCGAAGGAACAGGGCGAGAAGATCGTCGCGACCAACCGTCGCGCCCGCCACGAGTACAACGTCGAGAAGACCTACGAGGCGGGTCTCGTGCTCACCGGCACCGAGGTCAAGTCGCTGCGCCAGGGGCGCGCGAACCTGTCCGACGGCTACGCGTACATCAACGGCAACGAGGTGTTCCTCGACGCCGTGCACATCCCGGAGTACTCGCAGGGCAGCTGGACGAACCACTCGTCCAAGCGCATCCGCAAGCTGCTGCTGAACCGCGACGAGATCATCAAGCTCAGCCACGCCGTCTCGGCGGGCGGCTACACGCTCGTCCCGCTGAAGCTCTACTTCCTCAACGGCCGCGCGAAGGTCGAGATCGGCGTCGCGAAGGGCAAGAAGGAGTACGACAAGCGCCAGACGCTGCGCGAGCGTCAGGACAAGCGCGAGGCCGAGCGCGCCATGCGCACCCGCAACCGGATGGGCGAGTAAGGCGGCACCCGGTGGGCGTGCGCATCGAGTTCCAGGCCGCGGTCTACCGGTGGGAGGCGCGCACCGAGTCGTGGTTCTTCGTGAACGTCCCGGAGGAGATCTCCCGCGACATCCGTGAGCTGCCGGCGCCGCCGCGCGGCTTCGGGTCGCTGCGGGTCGAAGCGACGATCGGATCGTCCACGTGGCGCACCTCGATCTTCCCCGGCCGCGAGGCGTACTCGCTGCCGCTGAAGAAGGCCGTGCGCGACGCCGAGGGGCTGGTCGAGGGCGGCACCGCCACGGTGCTGCTCGACGTGCTCGAGCTCTGAGCGCACGCCGACTTATCCACAGCCCGCCGCGCGCCCCCGGGGTTGTTCCCTAGCCTCGAGCGGGGAGGGACGCGGATGGCCGGATCGGATGTGCTCGCGCTGGTGGCGCATGCCGCCTTCCTGGCGGTGGCGCTGATCCTGATCCGCATCGACGTGCGCGAGCACCGGCTTCCCGATGTGATCGTGCTGCCCGCGGCCGCGGGTCTTGCCCTCCTGCTCGGTCTCGCCGACGGCGACAGGATCGGCCGGGCGGCACTGGGCGGCCTGATGCTGTTCGCGTTCTATCTGCTGGTGCGCGCCGCTGTGCCGTCGGGTCTCGGCGGCGGCGACGTGAAGCTCGCGGCCGTCGTCGGGCTGGTGCTGGGCTGGCACGGCTGGGTCGAGCTCGCCGCCGGAGCCGCGGCGGCGTTTGTGCTGGGCGGGCTGCACGCGGTCGCGCTGCTCGCCACCGGCCGCGCGAGCCGCGGCAGCCACCTCGCCTTCGGGCCGTGGATGCTCGCCGGCGCCTGGCTCGCGATGGCGCTGTGAGCCGCATGTCAACCCGTGTGCGCAGGTCGAGGCGCCCCGGCTAGCCTGGCCGAATGGCGGGGATCGTGGCACGGGTGAAGGCTCTGATCGCATGGGCGCTGGTGCGCAAACCGGTCCGGGCGCTGCTGCTGTACTCCGAGCAGAAGGGGGCCCTGCTCGCTTCCGCGGTCACCTACCGCGCGCTGTTCTCGATCTTCGCCGCCGTGCTGCTGGGATTCTCGATCGCCGCGGTCTGGCTCGCCGGGCAGAAGGACCTCTTCGACGCGCTGATCGACTCGATCGACAACGTCGTCCCGGGGCTCGTCGGCGAGGGCGAGGGATACCTCGTCGACCCGTCCGACCTCCGCCAGCCCGCGAGCTTCACCATCGCGGGAATCATCTCGCTCATCGGTCTGCTCTTCGCCTCGATCGGCGCCGTCGGCGCGCTCCGCGAGGCGATCCGGATCATGGCCGGGACCACGCACAAGCCCTCCTCGCCGATCCTCCTCATCGCCCGCGACCTGCTGTTCGCCGTGATCCTGGCGGCCCTGATCGTCGCGGCGGCCCTGACGACCTTCCTCGGCTCGGCCTTCGTGACCACGCTGCTGAACTGGGTGGGCATCGGGGAGAGCGGCGCCGCGGTGGTCGTCACCCGCATCATCTCGGTACTGGTGACCCTCGCGCTCGATGCGGTGCTGATCGCCGTGATGTTCTGGATGCTCTCGGGTATGAAGGCGCCCGCGCGTGCGCTCTGGCCGGGTGCGCTGCTCGGAGCGGTCGGGCTCATCATCCTCCAGCAGCTGTCGAGCCTGTTCGTCGGGGGAGCGGCGAGCAACCCTCTCCTCGGCACGTTCACGGCGCTCATCGCGCTGCTGCTGTGGGTCAACTTCTCCGTGCAGGTGGTGCTCATCGCCTGCACCTACATCGTGGTCGGGGTGAACGAGGAGCACGATCGCCTGCGCGAGCGCTTCGGATCCGAGACCTTCGCGCAGCGCAAGGTGCGCCGCGCCGAATCGGCCGTGCAGGTCGCCGTTCGCGAGCTCCAGGAGGCCCGCGAGGCCGAGGAGAAGGAACGCGCGTCAACCCCCTGAGCGCACTCGATCCTCGGCGATAGGGTGGGCTACATGGCGATCGCGAGACTGCATGGCGGGCCCCTCGACGGACAGGTCCTGCCCCTGGAGAACACCGACCAGGATCAGCTGATCCTCCCGTACTCGGAGGGGCAGGTGGTCTACGAGCGCGACGGCGATGCGACGAACACCGGCGAGGGCGACGGGCCGACTCAGCTCGACTACCGCTTCACCGCCGAGCCGCAGGAGATCACGCCCGACGATGACGACGTCCGGCCCGGCGAGTGACCGGCTCCGCTGACGGCGGACCCTCGCGCAGCGTCGAGGTCGAGCGGAAGTTCGACGTCGACGCGGGCACACCCGTTCCCGAGTGGACGGGCGTGCCCGGTGTCGCGTCGGTGAGCCCGGGGGAGGAGCGTCACCTCGACGCCCTCTACCTCGACACCGCCGACACCGCGCTCGCGCGGAACGGAGTGGCGCTGCGGCGTCGCACCGGGGGGCCGGACGCCGGCTGGCACATCAAGGGGCCCCTGGTCGATGGCGGCCGGACCGAGCTGGGCTGGCCGCTCGGAGAGGACGACGAGCTGCCGGATCCGGTCGCGGCCGAGGTCGCGCAGTGGACCACCGACTCGCTCAGCCCGCTCGCGCGGATCGTGAACGACCGCACCGCGTACGCGCTGCTCGATGCCGACGGCGGCGTCCTCGCCGAGTTCGTCGACGACCACGTGCGCACGACCGACCTGCGCGCGGGCGACGAGCGAGAGTGGCACGAGTGGGAGGTCGAGCTGGGCCCTGCGGCCCCGGCCGCCCCGGCAGAGCGCGAGGCGTTCTTCGCCGCGGTCCAGGAGGCGGCCTTCGCCGCCGGTGCCCGTTCGGCGAGCTCGGCGTCGAAGCTCGCGCGGGCCCTCGGTCACTGACCCCACCCGACACACAGGAAACGGCCCCCGAGAATCGGGGGGCGTTTCCTGTCGGTCGGCGCGCGGGCGCTCGACCCGACCGGCTCACATGTTGATGAAGTGACCGAGGAGGCCGTGGAAGCCCTCCTGCAGCGCCTCCGACAGCGTGGGGTGCGTGTGCACGTTGCGGGCGGCCTCGAGCGCCGTGATGTCCCACTTCTGCGCGAGGGTCAGCTCGGGCAGCAGCTCGGACACGTCGGGGCCGATCAGGTGGCCGCCGATGAGCTCGAGGTGCTCGGCGTCGGCGATGAGCTTGACGAAGCCGATGGGCTCGCCCAGGCCGTTCGCCTTGCCGTTGGCGCTGAAGGGGAACTTCGCGACCTTGATCTCGCGACCCTCGGCCCGTGCCTGCTCCTCGGTGAGGCCGAACGAGGCGACCTGCGGCGAGCAGAAGGTGGCGCGGGGCATCATGCGGTAGTCGCCGAGCGTCTGCGTCTCGGCCTTGGCGATGGTCTCCGCGGCGACGACGGCCTGCGCCTCGGCGACGTGGGCCAGCTGCAGCTTCGCGGTGACGTCGCCGATGGCGTAGATGCCCTCGACGTTCGTGCGCATGTGGTCGTCGATGTCGATCGCACCGCGCTCGGTCAGCTTGACGCCGGTCTTCTCGAGGCCGAAGCCCTCGATGTTGGGGGCGAAGCCCGCGGCCATCAGCACCTTGCCGGCGGTGATCTCGCCCGCGACGCCGTCGCGCGACTCGTACGTGACGTGCACCGACGATCCGTTGTCCGTGACGGTCTTCACCCCGGTCGAGGTGAGGATGTCGATGCCGTACTTCTTGTACTGCTTCTGGATCTCCTTGGAGACCTCGACGTCCTCGTTCGGCAGGGCGCGGTCGGCGAACTCGATGATCGTCGTCTTCACGCCGTAGTTCGACAGCACGTAGGCGAACTCCATGCCGATGGCGCCGGCGCCGACGATGACGATCGACTCGGGGAGCTCGCGGCTGAGGATCTGCTCCTCGTAGGTCACGACGTTCTCGCTGAGCGTGACGCCCGGCAGGAGGCGCACCTTCGAGCCGGTCGAGATGATCACGTTGTCGTACGTGAGCTCCTCGGTCGATCCGTCGGCCTTGGCGACGGAGATCGCCTTGGGGCCGGTGAAGGTGCCACGGCCCTCGTACTCGACGACCTTGTTCTTCTTCATCAGGAAGTGGATGCCCTTGACGTGCGTGTTCGCGACCGTGCGGCTGCGATCGAACGCCTTGCCGAAGTCGAAGTGCACGTCACCCGAGATGCCGAACAGGTCGGCCTTGTGGGTGAAGGTGTGGGCGATCTCCGCGTTCTTCAGCAGCGCCTTGGACGGGATGCACCCGACGTTGAGGCAGACGCCGCCCCAGTACTTCTCTTCGATGATCGCAACGTTGAGTCCCAGCTGCGCGCCGCGCACGGCCGCGACGTAACCGCCGGGACCCGCGCCGAGGATGACGAGGTCGTAATGAGCCATGGCTCAAGCCTAGTCCGCGCGGGGGCCTGTCAGCTCTGGCCGGCGGGACCGTGGCCGCGGTCGTCCCGCATGCGGCGGATGACGAGCGGCAGCAGGGCGGCGGCGACCACGATGATCGCCGTGACGAGCAGGATCCACGGCCATGCCGCGGCGGTCCCGCTGTCGTCGTCCGCCTCGTCCGTGAGGGGCGCGGCCGTCGCGGTGGCCGTCGGCTCCTCGGGCTGCTGCGTCGCGGTCGGCTGCTCGGTCGCGGCCGGGTCGGGGGTCGCGGTCGCGGCCGGGGATGCCGGTGCGACGGTCGTCACCGTGAACTCGTAGCTTCCCTCGGTCGGGTGGCCGTCCGACGAGACCACGTGCCAGTTCACGGTGTAGGCGCCGGTCTCCGTGACGGTGCCGATCTCCTGCGTCACCAGGGCGCCGTCGACCACAGCGTCGCCCTCCGACACCTCGGCGCCGGACGGCGCGAGCACGTCGATGACGGTGTCCTGGGGGCCGAGGGTCAGGAGGGCGTCCGAGAAGGCCAGGGTGATCTGCTCCGGCATCGTCTCGATCGTCGACCCCGGGACGGGGGAGGACTGCTCGGGCTGGAGCGCGTCGTGCGCCGCGGCGGGCGACGCCACGCAGAGAGCGGCGAACATGACGAACAGGCTCGCGATGCCGATAGTGGTCAGACGGTGCGGGTGCGAGGAGCGCGGGGCGGACATGCCGCCACGCTATCCCCGGGATCCTGACTGTCGGCCGCGTGATCGGACGCCGCTCCGTGACCGACTTGTGATCTGGATAAACGGATCGGTTAGGCTGGTCCGAAAGGAGGGGATGACGTGTCACAGAACGAGTACGGCGCAGGTTCGCCGATTCATCGCGACGGCGACGCGGCGCGGTTCGGTCATGACGGCTCGGGCGATTCGACCCAGACGTTCGGGCACGATTCCGACCTGTCCTTCGTGCCTTTCGCGGGTGAGCTGAGCGCCGCCGAGCGCGATGCCATCGCGGCGCTGCCCTCGGGCTCGGCGCTGATGCTGGCGCGATCGGGCCCGACGGCCGGTGCGCGCTACCTGCTCGACACCGACGTCACGACGGCCGGTCGTCACCCCGAGGCGGACATCTTCCTCGACGACGTCACCGTCTCGCGCCGTCACGCTCAGATCACGCGCCATCGCGCGTCGTTCGAGATCGTCGACCAGCGCTCGCTCAACGGCACGTACGTCAACGGCGAGCGGGTCGACCGGGCCGAGCTGCGCAACGGCGCCGAGGTGCGGATCGGCAAGTTCCGTCTGCACTTCTTCGTCTCGCCTCAGGACCACGGGCAGAACGGATCGGGGCAGGACGCCTGATGGCGGCTGCCGCCGCTCGCGAGCCGGCTTCCGCCAGGAAGTCGCCCGCGGGCCTCCTGAGCATCGGTCAGGTGCTCTCGAAGCTCACTCCCGACTTCCCCGCACTCACCTCGAGCAAGCTGCGCTTCCTCGAGGTCCAGGGCATCGTGACGCCCCAGCGCACCGCCTCGGGCTACCGCAAGTTCTCGCCGCAGGATCTCGAGCGCCTGCGCCTCGCGCTCACGCTGCAGCGCGATCACTACATGCCGCTGCAGGTCATCCGCGACCACCTCGCCGATGTCGACGCCGGTCGCGCGACCGCTCTCCCGCAGCTGCCGCCGTCGATCCACCCGGCCGCACGCCGTCACACCCGCCAGGAGCTCCTCAGCGCCGCGGGCGCCGCACCGCAGCTGCTCAACGACGCGGTCAGCACCGGTCTGCTGAAGGCCTCTGACAGCTACGACGATCAGGCGCTCGCCCTGCTGCGCGCGCTCGTCGCGCTGTCGCGCCACGGCATCGAGCCCCGTCACGTCCGGGGCCTGCGCCAGAGCGCCGAGCGCGAGGTCGCCCTCGTCGAATCCGCGCTGTCGGCGCTGCTGCGTCGCACAGACGCCGCGTCGCGCGCGAAGGCGAGCGAGCTCGCGCCGGAGCTCGCCGGCCGCCTCGACGAGGTCCGTGCGATCCTCGTGAAGGGCGCCCTCGGGCGCCTCGTCGACTGAGCCGCCGGGCCGTTCGGTAACCTGAACCTCACGTTGAAGGTCACTGTTGGATAACGCGCCCGCGACACGCGTCCGCGAACGCGCGGATGTCATTGCCGGTGCCGCGGGCCTCCCATACGGTGGAGGAATCACCCACCCGAGGAGGACCCATGAACGCTGACGATCGAGACGATCGCGGCATGACCGATCTCCTCTTCACGGACGGCCTCCCGGACCTCGATCCCGAGGCCGGCTACCGCGGTGCGGTGGCCGCTCGCGCGGCGGGGATCACCTACCGCCAGCTCGACTACTGGGCTCGCACCGAGCTGGTCGAGCCCACGATCCGCAACGCGTCGGGATCGGGCTCCCAGCGCCTGTACGGCTTCCGCGACATCCTCGTCCTCAAGCTCGTCAAGCGCCTCCTCGACACCGGCATCTCGCTCCAGCAGATCCGCACGGCGGTCGAGCAGCTGCGCGCCGCGGGCATCCGCGACCTCGCCGGCACCACGCTGATGAGCGACGGCGCGTCCGTCTACCTCTGCACCTCGAACGACGAGGTCATCGATCTCGTCAGCCGCGGGCAGGGCGTCTTCGGCATCGCCGTGGGCAAGGTGCTGCACGAGGTCGAGGCCACCCTGGTCGACTTCGAGGCCACCACCCCCGACTCGTCGGTCGACGAGCTCGCTCAGCGCCGCGCCAAGCGCACCGCCTAGTTCTCCGGCGGGCACGGCCCGTCGACGTCCGCTCGCCGAGCGAGCGATCCGGCGATCGTGTCGAGGCGCTTCGCGCCTCCGCCGCCCGGCCCGAAACGAGAAAACCCCGCCGAGGCGGGGTTCTCTTCGTATCCGCGGTCTACTCCGCGGCGTCCTCGGACGGGTCCGTGATGCGGCCCGCGCGCATGATCCGGTCCAGCAGCGCGTCGAAGTCGGCGGCCAGCTCCTGGGCGGACTCGCCCGGCCACACGTGCAGCGGCTTGGCCGCGCCCTGGGCCTGCTGCAGCGACGTGCGCTCGGGCAGCTGAGGCTCGAGCACCAGAGGGCCGAACATGTCGCGCAGCTCCTTGATGCGGAACTGGTGCTCCACGGACTGCGGGCGGACGCGGTTCACGACGATGCCCAGCGGCTGCAGACGCGGGGAGAGTCCGCGGCGGATCTCCTCGATCGCGCGCAGGGCGCGGTCGGCGGCGGCGACCGAGAACAGCCCGGGCTCCGTGACGACCATCACGCGGTCGCTCGCGGCCCACGCGGTGCGGGTCAGCGCGTTGAGCGAGGGCGGGCAGTCGATGAGCACGAGGTCGTATTCGGACTCGATCGAGGCCAGAGCCTCCTCGAGCTTCCAGACGTCGGCCACCGTCGGGTGGGGGCCGTCGAAGTTGATGGCGGAGGGGCTGCCCAGCAGGACGTCGATCGTGCCGTCATGCACACGAGTCCAGCCGCTGGAGGTGATCGCCTGACGGACGATCTTCTCCTTCGGGCTCGTGAGCACATCCGAGATGTTGAGGCGTCCGGCGATCTGGACATCGAGACCGGTCGAGACGTCCGCCTGCGGATCGAGATCGACCACGAGCGTGCGCAGCGATCGGGCGAAGGCGGCGGAGGCGAGACCAAGGGTCACGGTCGTCTTGCCGACACCTCCCTTGAGGGAACTGACGCTGAGTACGTGCACAATCCCCAACGTTACAACGCCGTATGCTGAGAACCATGTCGGCGGCCCCGGACCGCCCATGAATTCCCTGCGACAGCGCGTGCTGTCGTCGAGGAGACTCCCGCTCAGACCCGGCAGATCCCCACCGGCCGGGCCCGAACAGAAGGGCGCCCATGTTCTCGAAGATCCTCGTGGCCAACCGAGGCGAGATCGCCATCCGCGCATTCCGTGCCGCATACGAGCTCGGTGCGCGCACCGTCGCCGTGTACCCGCATGAGGACCGCAATTCGCTCCACCGTCTGAAGGCCGACGAGGCATACCGGATCGGCGTCGAGGGACACCCGGTCCGCGCCTACCTGGATGTCGACGAGATCGTCCGCATCGCGGTGGAGTCGGGTGCCGACGCCATCTACCCGGGCTACGGCTTCCTGTCCGAGAACCCGGACCTGGCCGCCAAGGCCGCAGCGGCCGGCATCACGTTCATCGGCCCCTCCTCGACCGTGCTCGAGATGGCCGGCAACAAGGTCACGGCCAAGGAGCACGCCATCAAGGCCGGCGTCCCCGTGCTGCGCTCGACCGAGGCCTCGGACGACATCGACGCGCTCGTCGCGCAGTCGGACGACATCGGCTTCCCCCTCTTCGCGAAGGCCGTCGCCGGCGGCGGCGGTCGCGGCATGCGCCGCGTCGAGACCAAGGACGAGCTCGCCCCCGCGCTGGCCGAGGCCATGCGCGAGGCGGGCAGCGCCTTCGGCGACCCGCGGATGTTCCTCGAGCAGGCGGTGCTGCGTCCCCGTCATATCGAGGTCCAGATCCTCGCCGACAAGACCGGCGCCACGATCCACCTCTTCGAGCGCGACTGCTCCGTTCAGCGCCGTCACCAGAAGGTGATCGAGATCGCCCCCGCGCCGAACCTCGACGACACGATCCGCACCGATCTGCACCGCTACGCCGTCGCCTTCGCCGAGTCGATCGGCTACGAGAACGCCGGCACGGTCGAGTTCCTCCTCGAGACCGCGGGCCCCCGCACCGGCGAGGTCGTCTTCATCGAGATGAACCCCCGCATCCAGGTGGAGCACACCGTGACCGAGGAGGTCACGGACGTCGACCTCGTCCAGTCGCAGATGCGCATCGCCTCGGGCGAGTCGCTCGCCGACCTCGGCCTCACGCAGGACACCGTGAAGCTGCGCGGCGCCGCCCTGCAGTGCCGCATCACCACCGAGGACCCGGCGCAGGGCTTCCGCCCCGACACCGGCAAGATCACCACCTACCGCTCGCCGGGCGGCGCGGGCATCCGCCTCGACGGCGGCACCACCGCGGCGGGCTCGCAGATCAGCCCCCACTTCGACTCGATGCTCGCGAAGCTCAGCGTCCGCGGCCGCGACTTCGGCGCCGCCGTCGCGCGCGCCCGTCGCGCGCTGGCCGAGTTCCGCATCCGCGGCGTCTCCACGAACATCCCCTTCCTCCAGGCCGTCCTCGACGACCCGGCGTTCGTGCAGGGCGACCTGTCGACGTCGTTCATCGACGAGCGCCCCGAGCTGCTCAAGGGCCGCGTGTCGAAGGATCGCGGATCGAAGGTCCTGAACTGGCTGGTCGACGTCACCGTCAACAAGCCCAACGGCGAGAACCCCATCTCGTACTCGCCGTCGATCAAGCTGCCGGCGATCGACCTCGCGGCCCCGGCGCCGGCGGGATCGCGCCAGCGCCTGCAGGAGCTGGGCCCGGCCGGCTTCGCCAAGGCCCTGCGCGAGCAGACGGCCCTCGCGGTCACCGAGACCACGTTCCGCGACGCGCACCAGTCGCTGCTGGCCACCCGCGTGCGCACCCGCGACCTCGTCGCGGTCGCCCCGCACGTCGCGCGCCTCACGCCCGAGCTGCTCTCGGTCGAGGCGTGGGGCGGCGCCACGTACGACGTCGCGCTGCGCTTCCTCGCCGAGGACCCGTGGGAGCGCCTGGACAAGCTGCGCGAGGCCCTGCCGAACGTCGCGATCCAGATGCTGCTGCGCGGGCGCAACACGGTCGGCTACACCCCGTACCCGACCGAGGTGACCGACGCCTTCGTCCGCGAGGCGGCCGCATCCGGCATCGACATCTTCCGCATCTTCGACGCGCTCAACGACGTCTCGCAGATGCGCCCCGCCATCGACGCGGTGCTCGGTACGGGCACCTCGGTGGCCGAGGTGGCGCTGTGCTACACCGGCGACCTGCTGAACCCGGCCGAGGATCTGTACACGCTCGACTACTACCTGCGCCTCGCGGAGCAGATCGTGGACGCCGGTGCGCACATCCTCGCCATCAAGGACATGGCGGGCCTGCTGCGGCCCGCCGCCGCCGGCAAGCTGGTCTCCGCCCTGCGCGAGCGCTTCGACCTGCCGGTCCACGTCCACACGCACGACACCCCCGGCGGTCAGCTGGCCACGCTGCTCGCCGCCAGCGCCGCCGGTGCGGACGCGGTCGACGCGGCCTCCGCGCCGATGGCGGGCACCACCAGCCAGCCGTCGCTGTCAGCCCTCGTCGCCGCCCTCGCGCACACCGAGCGCGACACGGGCATCGATCTGCAGGCCGTCTCCGACCTCGAGCCCTACTGGGAGGCCGTGCGCCACCAGTACAAGCCGTTCGAGTCGGGCCTCGACGGGCCCACCGGTCGCGTCTACAAGCACGAGATCCCCGGCGGTCAGCTGTCGAACCTGCGTCAGCAGGCCATCGCGCTGGGCCTGGCGAACGACTTCGAGCTCATCGAGGACATGTACGCCGCGGCCAACGACATCCTGGGCCGTGTGCCCAAGGTGACGCCGTCGTCGAAGGTCGTGGGAGACCTCGCGCTGCACCTCGCGGCCGTCAAGGCCGATCCCGCCGACTTCGCCGAGAACCCGCACAAGTACGACGTGCCGGACTCGGTCGTGGGCTTCATGGCGGGCGAGCTCGGCGACCTGCCGGGCGGCTGGCCCGAGCCGTTCCGCACCAAGGTGCTCGCCGGCCGCGACATCAAGCCGGGCGTCACGCCGCTCGAGGCGGCCGACCAGGCCGCGCTCGACAGCGACTCCGCCACCCGCCGCTCGACCCTCAACCGCCTGCTCTTCCCGCAGCCGACGCAGGCGTTCGAGTCGGCGCGCGAGACGTACGGCGACCTCTCGGTGCTCGAGACGGCCGACTACCTGTACGGCCTCGAGCAGGGCGGCGAGCACGTCGTCGAGATCGAGCGGGGCGTCAACCTGCTGGTGGGCCTCGAGGCGATCGGCGAGCCGGACGAGAAGGGCTTCCGCTCGGTGATGGCCACCCTCAACGGCCAGCTGCGTCCGGTCTCGGCACGGGACAACAGCATCGCCGTCGAGGTGCTCGCCGCCGAGAAGGCGGACACCTCGAAGCCGGGCCAGGTGGCCGCGCCCTTCTCGGGTGTGGTCACGGTCAAGGTGGCCGTGGGCGATCGGGTCGAGGCCGGCCAGGCCGTGGCGTCGATCGAGGCCATGAAGATGGAGGCCGCGATCACGACGGCGCACGCCGGTGTGGTGGAGCGTCTCGCGATCGCCGCAACTCAGCAGGTGGATGCCGGCGACCTTCTGGTCGTCGTCAGCACCGGACAGTAACCTTGGGGAGCCCGCACCCGCCTCGCAGGATCGGGGCGGTGCGGGCTCGTCCATGTGCAATACGCACCTCGATGGAGTGAAGCCGCAGTGGTGAAGAAGATCACGACCGAATCCGATGCCCAGGCCGGGGAGGCCGACGACCACGGCGTCCTCGCCGAGGCCGGCCTCGACACGACCGCCATCGGCATCCTGTCGCCGCACACCTCGCAGGTGCGCGTTGTGATGCCGCAGGGGTTCGAGGAGCCCGACGACGAGGTCATCGACGACGAGCTCGACCCGGGCGACATCCGCAACGGCGAGATCGTCATCGAGCTGTCCGACCGGGACTTCCCGGCCGGCGCCGAGGACGGATCCGACGACGCCACCGACGACGGAGCCGCCGAGCCCGACGCCGCCGAGGACCGCGCCCTGACGGGCGAGATCGACGACGACGTGGTCGACGCGGTGCGCGAGCACGCGGCAGCGCACACCGACCCGGAGCCCTCCGACGACGTCATCGACGTCGTGGTGGTGCAGGACGCCGCCCCCGCCGCGGTGGGCGACGACGACGCAGCCCTCGAGGACGACGTGGACGCCGAGGACGATGCGCCCGTCGCCGACACGCACGAGGACGACGCGCACGAGGACGAGGCGCACGAGGACGAGGACGAGCAGGCCGAAGCCGCGCCCGTCGCCGACGCGCCTCACGTCGACGGCTGGCGGGCCGCGGCGGCAGAGCTCGCCCGCGAGCACGCCTCCGTCGAGACGGTGCGCGACGACGAGCCGGAGCCCGACTCGGAGCCGGAGATCGAGCCCGAGCCCGAGCCGGAGACGGAATCCGAGCCCGAGCGGGAGATCGAGCCCGAGACGGAATCCGAGCCGGAGGACGCCGCGCACGTCGAGCCCGACCACACCTCGCACGGCGAGGCGGGCGACCGGCCCGAGGCGACCGGCATCGAGAAGAGCAAGTCCTACGCCCGCATCTGGGCCGAGGAGTCCGCGGCCCACCGCGCGGCATCGACCGAGATCGACACGCCGACCCAGACGAACGGAGCCATCACGATGACCGCGCGACGCCTCGAGGACCTCGGCAAGAACGCGGAGCGCGAATCCAGCGATCTGCTCACCGCCGACCGAGTGCTCAACCCCAACCGTGTCGCCAAGGCTGCCCCCGAGGGTGCCTGGAGCGAGTTCGTCTACGGCCTCACCGGCGGGCGGCTCAACCTCGGCGACAGCCGCAAGGTCCGCGCGCGCAAGGCCATCGAGGCCCGCGTCGCGGCGCCGCTGTCCGGCGAGACCCGCTTCGTGCCGATCCTCAGCCGCAAGGGCGGGGTCGGCAAGACCACCGTGACCACGCTCCTCGGCATGGCGCTCGCCGACGGCCGCGACGACCGTGTGATCGCGATCGATGCGAACCCGGATCGCGGCACCCTGGCCGACCGCATCGGCAAGCGCACCGACAAGACCGTCCGCGATCTCGTCCACAAGGCCCGCGACATCCGCGGCTTCAACGACATCTCCCGCTACGTCGCGCGCGACGAGACCCGCCTGGACGTGCTCGCGTCGGATCCGGATCCGCGCATCGCCGAGGCCTTCGGCGAGGACGACTACCGCACCGTCGCCGACGTCGCCGAGCACTTCTACTCGCTGGTGCTGACCGACACGGGCACGGGCATCATCCACTCGGTGATGGGCGCGACGCTGTCGCACGCCGACCAGCTGATCATCGTGACGGGGCTCAACCTCGACGAGGTGCGCCTCGCGTCCGAGACGCTCACCTGGCTCGAGTCGAACGGCTACGACGACCTCGCCCGCCAGGCCATCGTGGTGCTCAACCAGCAGTCCGAGGCGACCCCGATGGTGCGCCTCAACGAGCTCGAGGTGCACTTCGGCAGCCGGGTGCGCTCGGTTGTGCACCTGCCGTACGACCGCGCGCTGGCCACGGGCGCCGCGATCGTCTACCGCGACCTGCAGCCCGCCACGCGCGACGCCGCGCGCGACCTCGCCGCTCGCGTCGTCGACGGCCTTCGTCAGGACCGCACCGCGTGACCGCCCGCGAGATCCGCCTCTACGGCGATCCCGTCCTGCGCACGCCCTGCACCGAGATCGAGACCATCGACGAGGGCATCCGCGCCCTGGTGCAGGATCTGCTCGACTCGGTGGCGCTGCCCGGGCGCGCCGGGGTCGCCGCCCCGCAGATCGGCGTGGGCCTTCGGGCGTTCAGCTACAACGTCGACGGCGAGATCGGCTACATCCTCAATCCGCGCATCGTCGAGGTGCGCGGCGAGCCGCAGCCGACGGGGGAGGGCTGCCTGTCGGTGCCGAACCTCTGGCACGACGCGCAGCGCCATCCCTACGCGCGGGCCGAGGGCATCGACCTCGACGGCGAGCCCGTGGTGCTGGAGGGCGAGGGCCTGATGGCCCAGATGCTGCAGCACGAGACCGATCACCTCGACGGCGTCGTCTACCTGCAGCGCCTCTCGAAGGAGGAGCGGGCGAAGGCCATGAAGGCGGTCCGCGAGAGCGACTGGTTCTGACCCAGATGAGCGAGGCCCGATCCGGATGATCCGGATCGGGCCTCGTCGCGTCGGGCGTCAGCCCGCGACGGACAGGTTGCTGGTGGCCTCACCGCCCGCGGCGTAGATGTCCTCGACCTCGTGGGCGAAGTCCTGCAGGATCACGTTGCGCTTGATGGACATCTTCGGCGTGAGGTGGCCGCTCGCCTCGGTCCACTCGGTGCCGAGGATGGTGAACTTGCGGATCGACTCCGCGCGCGACACCCTCGTGTTCGCCGCGTCGATGGCGCGCTGCACCTCGGCACGGACCGTGGGGTTCTTCGCGGCCTGCTCGAGCGTGAGCTCGGATCCCTCGCCGTGGGTGGCGAGCCAGGCCGGCAGCATCTCGGGGTCGAGCGTGATGAGAGCCGAGATGAACGGCTTCTGGTCGCCGACGACCACGACCTGGCCGACGATCGGGTTCGCGCGGATCGGGTCCTCGAGCGCGGCGGGTGCGACGTTCTTCCCGCCGGCCGTGACGATGATCTCCTTCTTGCGTCCGGTGATCGTGAGGTAGCCGCTCTCGTCGAACGAGCCGATGTCGCCCGTGTGGAACCACTCGCCGTCGAACGCCTCCTCGGTGGCCTTCTCGTTCTTCCAGTACTCGCGGAAGACGTTGACGCCCTTGACCTGGACCTCGCCGTCATCGGCGATCCGGATGCCGACGCCCGGCAGAGCCGGCCCGACGGTGCCGACCTTGAACAGACCGGGCAGGTTGACCGACGCGGGTGCGGTGGTCTCGGTGAGGCCGTAGCCCTCGAGGATCGTGATGCCCAGGCTGTGGAAGAAGTGGCCGAGGCGCGGGCCCAGGGGAGCGGAGCCGGAGACCGCGTAGGTGACCCGGCCGCCCATAAGCGCCCGCAGTTTCGAGTAAACGAGCTTGTCGAAGACCTTGAACTTCAGGCCGAGCAGGAAGCCGATCTTCTCGCCGTCCTGCAGGCGACGCGAGTGCTCGATCGCGGTGGCCGCGGCGGCGCGGAAGATCTTGCCCTTGCCCTCCGCCTCGGTCTTCTGCTGCGCCGAGTTGTAGACCTTCTCGAACACGCGGGGGACCGCCAGCAGCAGCGTCGGCTTGAACGAGCCGAGCGTCTTGACGAGGTTCTTCGTGTTGGGCTCGTGGCCCGTGCGCACACCGGCGTGGATGTACAGCACCGACATGAAGCGCGCGAACACGTGCGCCGTGGTAATGAACAGCACGGTCGAGGCGCCCGGCTGGTGGACGATCTCGGTGAGCGCGATGGCCGCGTTGCGCGACGTCTCGACGAAGTTGGCGTGGGTGAGCACGCAGCCCTTCGGGCGGCCGGTCGATCCGGAGGTGTAGATGATCGTCGCGATGTCGTCGGCCTTGGCGAGCGTGCGGCGGCGCTCGATCTCGACGTCCTCGACGGCGGCGCCGTCGGCGCTGAGCTGGGCGATGACGCCCTGGTCCATGCGCCACACGTCGTGGATGAGCGGCAGGTCGCCGGCGACCTCCTGGTACGACGCGAAGTGCTCGGCGGTCTCGACGATGAGGCCCACCGCTCCCGAGTCGGACAGGATCCACTGGATCTGCGCCGGCGCGCTGGTCTCGTAGACCGGCACCATGATCGCGCCGGCGTAGTGCAGGGCGAAGTCGACGAGCGTCCACTCGTAGGTGGTCTTCGCGAGGAAGCCGATCTTGTCGCCCGGCTGCACGCCCGCGTGGGCGAAGCCCTTGGCGAGGGCGATGACCTGATGCTCGAACGCGGAGGCGGTGATGTCGCGCCAGCCGTCTCCTTCGGGAACGGCGAAGAGGACCCGCTCGGGGGTCTCACGAACGCGATCCGCAAGCAGCCCGCCGATGTTCATATCGGGATCGGCGGGGACGAGCGGGGGTGTCGAGAATTCGATCACGGCAACTCCTTTGGTACCGGGACTGGGTGGCTGCCCCGTCGGATCGATCCTAGTCTCCCCATAGACTTGCCCCCGTGTTCTACTGGCTGATGAAGTACATCGTGGTCGGGCCGGTCGCCAAGGCGATCTTCCGACCGTGGATCATCGGCGCCGAGAACATCCCTCAGACGGGCGCCGCGATCCTCGCGAGCAACCACCTGTCCGTCGCGGACTCCATCTTCCTGCCGCTGATGATCGAGCGGCAGATGTCGTTCCTCGCCAAGGCCGAGTACTTCACCGGCAAGGGGATCAAGGGCTGGGCCACCAAGTGGTTCATGAGGGGAACCGGGCAGATCCCGATCGACCGCTCCGGCGGATCGGCCTCGGAGGCCGCGCTCAACACCGCCCTGCAGGTGCTGGGGCGCGACGCGCTGCTCGGCATCTACCCCGAGGGCACCCGCAGCCCCGACGGCATCCTCTACCGGGGGCGCACGGGAATCGCGCGCATGGCGCTGGAGGCGAAGGTCCCCGTGGTGCCGGTCGTGATGGTCGACACCGACACGATGATGCCGATCGGGACGAACATCCCGCGCGTGGTGCGGATCGGCATCGTGATCGGCGAGCCCCTCGACTTCTCGCGCTACGCCGGCATGGAGAACGACAGGTACATCCTGCGCTCCGTGACCGACGAGATCATGATCGCGCTGCAGCAGCTGGGGCAGCAGCGGTACAGCGACGTGTACGCGTCGTCGAAGCGCGGAAGGCCCGCCGCCTCCGATGTCGTCGAGCCGCCGTTCGTCGACGCGAGCGCCTCACTGCCGCGCACCGACTCCGCGCCGACCGCCGCGAGCTGACGGCGCGGGCCGCGGTCTCGGGGACCTCGCGCGCGCCACTAGAATTCATCCATGACGCAAACGGCTCTTCCTGATCCGAGCGCCCTCGATGCATGGCGCTCCCTCCCGATCAAGCAGCAGCCGGAGTGGCCGGACTATGCCGAGGTCGAGCGCGTCTCGGCCGAGCTCTCCCAGCTTCCGCCTCTCGTCTTCGCGGGCGAGGTCGACAGCCTGAAGAGCCGCCTCGGCGAGGCGGCATCGGGCCGGGCGTTCCTGCTGCAGGGCGGCGACTGCGCCGAGACCTTCGCCGGCGCGACGGCCGACAAGATCCGCAACCGCGTCAAGACGCTGCTGCAGATGGCCGTGGTCCTCACCTACGGCGCCTCGATGCCCGTCATCAAGATGGGGCGCATGGCGGGCCAGTTCGCCAAGCCGCGCTCGAACGACAACGAGACGCGCGGCGACGTGACGCTGCCGGCGTACCGAGGCGACATCGCCAACGGCTTCGACTTCACCGAGGCATCGCGCACGCCCAACCCGCAGCGCCTGCTGCAGGCGTACCACACGGCCGCCTCGACGCTGAACCTGATCCGCGCCTTCACGCAGGGAGGCTTCGCCGACCTCCGCGAGGTGCACTCGTGGAACAAGGGTTTCGCGCAGAACCCGGCGAACCAGCAGTACGAGCGCCTCGCGGCCGAGATCGACCGCGCCATCAAGTTCATGGAGGCGGCCGGCGCCGACTTCGACGAGCTCAAGCGGGTCGAGTTCTACACGGGCCACGAGGGCCTGCTGATGGACTACGAGCGCCCGATGACGCGCATCGACTCGCGCACGAACCTGCCGTACAACACGTCGGCCCACTTCGTGTGGGTGGGCGAGCGCACGCGTGAACTCGACGGCGCGCACGTCGACTACTTCTCGAAGATCCGCAACCCCATCGGCGTCAAGCTCGGCCCGAGCACCACGCCCGAGACGGTGCTGCAGCTCATCGACAAGCTCGACCCCGAGCGCGAGCCGGGTCGCCTGACGTTCATCACGCGCATGGGCGCCGGCAAGATCCGCGACGCGCTGCCGCCGCTGCTCGAGACCGTGAAGGACTCGGGCGCCCTGCCCCTGTGGGTCACCGACCCCATGCACGGCAACGGCATCACCACGCCCAACGGCTACAAGACCCGTCGCTTCGACGACGTGGTCGACGAGGTGCGCGGCTTCTTCGAGGCCCACCGCGCGGTCGGCACCTTCCCGGGCGGCATCCACGTCGAGCTCACCGGCGACGACGTCACCGAGTGCCTGGGCGGTTCGGAGCAGATCGACGAGGCCACCCTCGCGACCCGCTACGAGTCGCTGTGCGACCCGCGGCTGAACCACATGCAGTCTCTCGAGCTGGCCTTCCTCGTCGCCGAGGAGCTCGAGAAGCGCTGACGCGCCGACCTCACGAGAAGGGCGCCTGCATCACGCAGGCGCCCTTCGTCGTTCCCGCGCACCGTCCTCTCGGAACGGGCCGCACGGGCCGCGCGATGCGGCAGCGAGAAGAGGGTCAGCCCTGGCTGATGATCTTCACGGTGTCGCCGCGGTACACCGTGGTGCCGGGGGCGGGGTCCAGGCTCGCGACGGTGAAGAAGTCCCACAGGATGTCGGGAAGCGGCGTCGAGGGCGTGAGGCCCGCGTCGGTGAGCACACCGACCATCTGGCGCACCGTGGCGCCCTCGGGGATCCCGGGGACCTCGATCGGCTGACGCCCGAGCGACCGGACGATCGTGATCGCGTCACCGGGCCGCCAGTTGCCTGCCTCGGCACGCGGCTCGACCCGGATCACCGTGTCGGCGGGCACCCGCTCGCTGTACTCGTCCGCGACGGTCGGTGCGAGCCGCGCGTCCGTGAGGATCTGCTGCGCCTCGCCGATGCCCTTGCCGGTCACATCGGGCAGCGGGCCGAGCGACCGCACGATCGTGATGGCGTCGCCGGGGCGCCAGTTGCCCTCTTCGGCGCGCGGTTCGACGCGGATGATGGTGTCGGCCGCCGCATCGGGGGTGTACTCCTCGGCGACCGTGACGGTGAGGTCGACGCCTCCGAGGGTGGACTGCGCCTCGCCGGCCGGCTTGCCCACGACGTCGGGCAGAGGCCCCAGCGAGACGATGAAATCGGCGACATCGCCCTCGTGGACGGTGCACCCCTGGAAGCACTCGACGCGGTCCTCGGTGCCGCGCGGCAGGATGTCCAGGCCGATGACCTGATCCGCCGGCGCGTCGGCGAACAGCAGGAGGTTGTCCGCGTCGTCGTAAGTGATCGAGAACTCGTCGAGCGCGCGCTGCGCGTCGGCGAGAGCCATGCCCTCGAACGAGGTCAGCACGGCCTCGGCGGCGCCGGTGGAGACGACGACCTGCACCTCCGAGCCCTTGTCCGCGGGCGAGCCGACCTCGGGATCGGTCCTGATCACCTGGCCGATCGGCACCGTCGGGCTGTCGTCCTCGGCCTTGATCCCGGTGAGCTCGTGCTCCTGCAGAAGGGCGGCGGCCTCGTCGAACGTCCGATTGGTGACGTCCGGCACGGTCACCCGGGATCCGGGGCCCGCGCCGAACCACCAGCCGGCGAACCCCGCGGCCGTCGCGAGCAGCAGGACGAGCGCGAGCAGCAGGCCGCCTCGGCGGCGGCGCTGCGCGGCGCGGTGACGCAGACGGGCGGCATTGTCGACGTCGGCGGCCGCTGCGGGCTCGCCCACCTCGCCCGTGATCTCGGCCGTGGTCGGCAGCAGGCCAGGGAGGATCTTGGTCGCGCCCGAGGTCGCGCCGGTGTCGGCGGAGAGGATCCTCGTGTCGAAGGCGGGGGAGGAGCGGGTCGTCACGGGGGCGATGCCGAGCTCGCGCTCGATCTCGCGGAGGCGCTCGAGCATCTGTCCCGCATCGGACGGACGCTCGTCCGGCTCCTTCTCGGTCGCCCACAGCACGAGCTCGTCGAGCTGCTCGGGCACACCGGGGTTCTTCGTGCTCGGCCGCGGCACCGACTCGGTGGCGTGCTGGAAGGCGATCTGCATCGGCTGCTCGCCCTTGTAGGGCTGTTCGCCGGCGAGCATCTCGTAGAGGAGGATTCCCAGGGCGTAGATGTCGCTGCGGGCGTCGGCGGTGCCACGCGTGACGAGTTCGGGCGCGAGGTACGCGATGGTGCCCAGCAGCTGCTGTCCGGTCGCGGTGTTCGCCGACGAGGCGCGCGCGAGGCCGAAGTCGCCGATCTTGATCCGGCCGTCCTCGGCCAGCAGCACGTTCTCGGGCTTCACATCGCGGTGGATCAGGCCCGAGCGGTGCGCGGCCGCGAGCCCCGACAGCACGGCGTCCATGATGGTGATCGTCTGGCTGACCGTGAGGCGGCGCTGCTCCTTCAGGAGCTCGCGCAGGGTGATCCCGGGCAGATACTCCATCACGAGGTAGGCCAGCTCGCCGTCCTGGCCCTGGTCGAAGACGTTGACGACATGCGGATCGGCCAGGCGCGCCGCCGAGCGGGCCTCCTGGATGAACCGGCTCTGGAAGACGCTGTCGTCGCTCAGATGCCCGTGCATGACCTTGAGCGCGACGCGGCGCTCGAGGCGCAGATCGGTCGCGACGTACACCGTCGCCATCCCGCCGCGGGCGATCCGGGCGCGCACGCGGTAGCGGCCGTCGACAAGTCGCCCGATGAGGGGATCGACCTGCTGACTTGTGCTCACGGTGGGAAGTCTACTTTCGGGGCCCCGGAGAGCCTGGGAACGGCTCACCCCGGGGGCGCGCCCCGGGGTGAGCCGTGATCAGGATGTGATCAGCCGAGCTGGGCGAGCCAGCCGTAGGCGGCGGTCTCCCACTGGCCGTAGCGGTTCGGGAAGGCCGAGACCTGCACGGCCTGCGCGGCCTGCGTGAAGGTCAGCTTCTCCCAGCCCGTGATGTCGTAGAGGCCCCGGGTGGCGTGGCCGTTGGGGTCGTTCGGGCCGCCGAAGAACACACGGGTCGAGCGGTAGCGGTCGCGGATCTGCTCGGCGGTGCCCCAGCCGGCGCTCGGGCGCTGCTGGAACATGCCCAGCGAGTCGCGGTCGCCGTGGTTGAGGTTGCGGATGCCCGACTCGACCATGGCGGTCGCGAGGGCGATGGCGATCGCGCGGTCGGACGCGCCGATCTCGCGGCCCACGCTGATGATGATCTTCGCGTTCTCGACCTGCTGGGCATCCAGCACGGCGGAGCGCTGGATGCTCGGGTCCTCCTGCGCGGGGACCGCGGCGGGAGTGGCGGCCGGAGCGGCCGCGGTGAGCGCGAGCTTCTGGCCGGGGTAGATGATCGCGCCGTTCGAGAGGCCGTTGGCCTTCAGCAGGGCGGCGACCGTGATGCCGGCCTTCTGCGCGATGGCCCACAGGGTGTCGCCGGGCTTGACCTCGTGGGTCTTGCCGCCCACGGCCTTCGTCGGAGCCGCGGCCGGGGCCGGGGCGACCACGGCGACGACGGGCTTCGGCGCGGCGGGGGCTGCCGGCGCGGCGGCGGGGGCGGGGCCGGTCACCTTCAGCTTCTGGCCGGGGAAGATCGTGGCCACGGCGTTGAGCCCGTTGGCGCTGATGATGGTCGCGATGCTCACGCCGTGCTTCTGGGCGATGCCCCAGACGGTGTCGCCGGCCTTCACGGTGTACGTGCCGGCGGAGACGGCGGCGGGCTTCGCGACGGCGGCGGGCGCCGGGGCGGGTGCGGCGACGGCGGCGGGCTTCGCGGCCGGCGCGGCGGCGGATCCGGCCACCTTCAGCACCTGGCCGGGGTAGATGACCGCGGAGGCGCTGAGGCCGTTGGCGCTCAGGACCGCTGCGACGGTGGTGTTGTGGCGGTTCGCGATGCCCCAGACGGTGTCGCCGGCCTTCACGGTGTAGGCCGCGCTCGAGGCGGCGGCCGGCTTCGGCGCGGCCGCGGGTGCCGCGGCGGGGGCGGCGACGGCGGCAGTGCCCGGGCTGAGGCGCAGCACCTGGCCGGGGTAGATGGTGCTCGACCAGCTCAGCCGGTTCCACGTGAGGACGTCGATGGTGCGCAGACCCGAGCGGATGGCGATGCGGGTGACGGTGTCACCGGGCTGCACGACATGAGTCGTCGGGACGGCGGCGGCGCGGACGGCGGCCGTGACGCGCGAGGTCGGCGCGGTCTTGTGCGCGCTCGCGCCGAAGGCCTCGGTCTGACCCTCTCGGAGGTTCTCCTTCACCTCGGCCGCCGCGGCGGGGCTCGCGCCCATCGACAGGGCGAGAGAACCGGCGATCGCGACGGGCACGGTGGTGAACAGAGCACGGACGGGCTGGCTCTGGCTGGCGTGGCTGGCGCGTGCAGGATTACGACGGTGCACGGTGACTCCCTTGGATGGCCTTCCGCGCTCTGGGGGGCGCAGAAGATTCGGCTCAGGAAACCGTGTCACGGAACGGTAAAGGTGTCAACCAGTGCTAACGGGAGTGGCGCCCGTGAAGAGAGGTGCTCAATGTGGCTCGTGTGACTGATGTGACTCGCCTCGCCCGCCTCCGGAAGGACCTCCCAGCGGGCAGGTGAGATAGTGGCTCCGTGGAAGACAGGATCCAGACCGAGTGGCTCAGCATCCCGGACGTCGCCGAGCTCATCGACGACACGCCGGGGCGCGTGCGTCGCCTGCTCGACGACAACGTGCTCGTCGCCTCGCGCCGAGAGGGGCCCGTCAAGGTCCCCGCCGTCTTCTTCCTGGACGGTGAGATCCTCTCGTCGCTGCGCGGCACGATCTTCGTCCTGCGGGACGCGGGCTTCGACGACGACGGCGTGATCGACTGGCTGCTCACGCCGGAGGAGTCCCTCGGCGTCGCGCCGATCGAATCACTGCGGGCCGGCCGCAAGGCCGAGGTCCGCCGCGTGGCGCAGACGCTCCTCTGATCCCGCGCCCGTTCGTCGCCCGCGACTGAGCGGGCTGGGCAGGCCTCAGACGCGCCGGTCGACCGCGGCGCGGGCGAGTGCGCGCAGCTCACTCGCCGCGTCCTCGCCGAGCGAGGTCGCCGCCAGTGCCGCATCCGCCTCGGACGCGTAGTCGGCGATGAGACCCTCCACCCGCGCGAGCGGGTCGCCGGCGATGCGCTCGCGCAGCCAGACGAGATCCTCGTCGCTCATGTCGCCATCGCCGAGCAGCGCATCGATGCGTGCGCGGTCCGCGGCGGTCGCCGCCGCACGGGCGAATGCGATGAGCGCCGTCCGCTTCCCCTCGCGCAGGTCGTCGCCGGCGGGCTTGCCGGTCTCGGCCGCGTCGCCGAACACGCCGAGGACGTCATCGCGCAGCTGGAAGGCCATGCCGATGGGATGCCCGAAGGCGCGCAGCGCCTGCAGCTGCTCCTCGTCGGCGCCCGCCAGGGCCGCGCCGATGACCAGAGGCTGCTGCACGCTGTAGCGCGCCGACTTGTAGGAGGCCACGCGCAGGGCGCGCTCGGCGTGGGCATCGTCGCCCGCCACGCTCCACGCCGACTCCTCGGCGATGTCGAGGTACTGGCCGATCGTCACGTCGCGGCGCATGCGCGCGTACTCGGCGCGCGCGGTCGCGGCGGCGCCGGAGGGGAGGAGGGCGAGGGACTCCTCCAGGAGGTCGTCGCTCCAGGCCACCAGCAGGTCGCCCAGCAGCACCGAGGCCGAGCGGCCGTATCGGTCGGCATCGCCGGCCCAGCCCGCCGCGCGATGGCCGGCCTCGAGCGCACGGTGCGCCGAGGGGCGCCCGCGGCGGGTGTCGGAGTTGTCGATGAGGTCGTCGTGCACCAGCGCCGCGGCCTGGAAGATCTCGAGGGCCGCCGCCACGCCGATGACCGCCGCGGCGTCTGCGTCCGACGCGCCCGAGCGGTCGGCGGCTCCGCGCCAGCCCCACCAGCAGAATCGGGCCCTGAGGCGCTTGCCCCCCTGCAGGCTGGCGGCCGCCTGCTCGACGAACCCGACCCCCTCGGATCCCAGTTCTGACGCCTCGGCGCGGCGAATCGCGAGGAACTTATCGAGACGCTGGGAGATCTCTTCGACAAGGGGGAGTGAGGGCGTCACAGGCCTAGCCTAGTTCTCCAGCCCGAGACTAGAATGAGGGCACTCATCACATGAGGGGGATCCGATGCCACTCTCCGAACAGGAGCAGCGCCTTCTCGATGAGATGGAACGCCATCTCATGCAGAACGACGCCGATGTCGTCAGCGCGCCCGCCGGGCCGCAGGTACTGAGTTACCGAAACCTGATCATCGGCGCGCTGGTGGTGCTCGCCGGTCTCGGCGCGGTCATCGCCGGCATCGCCCTGTGGGGCACCAGCCTGCCGGTGGGGCTGATCCTGGGCGTCGTCGGCTTCGCCGCGATGCTCGGCGGAGTGATCCTCGCGGTCACGCCCGTCAAGGGCGCCGTCCCCACCGCGACGTCCGGCGGCGCGCAACCCTCGCGAGCGCCCCGTCAGGGCACCTTCATGGATCGCATGAACGACCGCTGGGACCGCCGACAGGGCGGCGACAGCTAGCCTTCGGCCTCGCGTATGACAGACCGCGAGCCCCTCATCGCTTATGGCGGCCGTCGCAACTCGAAGTTGCGGCGGCCTTCACTGTGTCGGGGCGGGGGGAGTCTCCGGCTGTCCGCCCGAGGTGTCGGCGGTCGCCACGAGCGAGTCGAAGAACCGGGCGACGACATCCCGTTCGCCCTCGCTGAGGGCGGCGATGACGTCGAAGCGACGGGCATGGCTCCGCCCGACACTGGCCCGGGCGGACCGGCGGGTCTCCTCCGTGACCTCGATGACGAGGCTGCGCCGATCCGTGGGGTGCGGCAGCCGACGGATGTGGTCGCCGTCGGCGAGACGGTCGAGGAGCCGGGTCATCGAGGCTGTCGAGATGCCGAGGTGGTGGGCGATCGAGCTGGGGGTCGCGATGATTCCCTGCCGTTGCGCGGCGATGAGGAAGCGCAGGGCGCGCATGTCGGTCTCGCCGAGCTTCATGTACCGCTGCGACGCCTCGCTCATGGCGCGCTCCGTCGTGCGCCAGCGGCGCATCGCCTCCAGCACACGCACCACCTGGCTCACCTCGTCGTCGGACAGACGGGTGCGATCCACGAGCTCCTGCTCGGGGTCGAGCGTGCGCGGATCATGCATCACGACGCGCATCCTCGTCACCGGCGTCTCGTCATCCACGAGCACAGATTACTCGGCGTCTAGATATATGGTAACCATGTATCTAGCCAAGCTAGTAATTAACGAGGAGAGCTAAGTGGGCGACGTGACAGAGCGGGTTGTGCTCCTGGACGAGCAGGGGGACCCCTGCGGCGTCGCCCCGAAGGCGACCGTGCACCATGCCGAGACGGCCCTTCACCTCGCCTTCTCCTGTCATGTCCGCGACGAGAGCGGACGACTGCTGCTGACCCGTCGCGCACTGACGAAGTCGACCTGGCCCGGCACCTGGACCAACGCCTTCTGCGGCCACCCGCAGCCCTTCGAGCCCATCCCATCCGCGGTCGAGCGGCGTGCGGTTCAGGAGCTCGGACTGGAGCTGCGAGACCTCCGTCTCGTCCTCCCGGATTTCCGCTATCGCGCGGTCGATGCGTCGGGCGTCGTCGAGAACGAGATCTGCCCCGTCTACACGGCGATCGCGGTGGGCGAGCCCGTGCTCGACCCCGATGAGGCGATGGACGCCCAGTGGGTGCGCCCCGAGGATCTCGCGGCCGCGCTGACGGCGGCGCCCTGGGCCTTCAGCCCCTGGCTGGTGCTGCAGGCGCGCGAGATGTCCGGCGACGGCGCGGGCATCACGGCGGCCGCCTGGAAGGAGCCGGCGCGATGACCGCCCAGGAGACCACGACCCCGGCCACGGCGACGCAGGACGACCCGACGCAGGACGCGACGGACGGCGACCGCGTCGACAAGGTGATCGAGCAGTACTTCGCGGCCCGCATCTCGCGCGCCGAGGCGCTCGGCTTGACCGCGGCAGACCTCTGGCGCCGGGCCGCCCTCTCTGCACGCGGCGGGAAGCGGCTGCGCCCCCGGCTCGTCCTTCTCACCCACGACGCGCTCGGCGGCGCGGATCGCGCATCGGCGGCCGTGGTCGCCGCGGCGTTCGAGGTGCTGCACAGCGCGCTGCTGCTGCACGACGACGTGCTCGACGGCGACCTGCTGCGCCGTGGCCGCCCCAACCTCGCGGGGGAGTTCGCGGGGGAGGCGCTCGAGCGCGGCGTCGCCACGGCGAACGCGACCGCCTGGGGGTCGGCCTCGGGGCTGCTGGCCGGCGACCTGCTGCTGAGCGGCGTGCACACGCTGATCGCCGGGCTCGACAGCCCGGCCCGGGCCGAGCTCAACGAGATCGTGGATGACGCCCTGCTCCTCACGGCGGCCGGAGAGCACGCAGACATCGGGTTCGCGCTCGGAGTGATGCCCTCGGCCGCCGGCGACATCCGGCGCATGATGGAGCACAAGACGGCCGCGTACTCGTTCGCCGCCCCGCTGCGCGCCGGCGCGGTGCTCGCGCGAGCGGATCGCGCGACCGCCGACGCGCTGTGGCGGATCGGCACCGGCCTCGGCCTGCTCTACCAGCTGCGCGACGACGTGCTCGGGGTCTTCGGCGACGAGGGCCGAACGGGCAAGAGCGCCATGGGCGATCTGCGCGAGGGCAAGCGCACGCTGCTCGTGGCCTTCGCCGACGGCGAGCCCGAGTGGCGGGAGGTGGAGCACCTGTTCGGGAGCCGGTCGCTCGGCCCCGAGGACGCCCATCGTCTGCGCGGCGCGCTGGTGGCGAGCGGCGCCCTGCGGCAGGTGGAGGATCTGATCGCCGCCCAGGTCGCGCAGGTCGACGCGCGCATCGCCGACGCGGCCCTGCCCGACGCCCTCCGCCAGGAGCTGCGCGGCATCGCCCGGATGTGCGCGGAGCGCGACGCATGACGCCCCCGACCGGACTCGACCTCTACACGCGCACCGCGCGGGCGTCGTCCTCCCGCATCATCGGGGCGTACTCCACGTCGTTCGGGTGGGCGAGCCGGCTTCTTCCGCGCGGCGTCCGCGATCGCATCGCCGACGTGTACGCGCTGGTCCGCGTCGCCGATGAGATCGTGGACGGGCCCGCCTCGGACGCGGGCATCGACGCCGCCGAGAGGAGAGCGCTTGTCGATGCGCTCGAAAGCGAGACCCTCGCGGCGATCGAGCGCGGGTTCAGCCCGAATATGGTGGTGCATGCGTTCGCCGTGACGGCACGCGAGACCGGGATCGGGGAGGAGCTCGTGAGACCGTTCTTCGCATCCATGCGCACGGACGCGGAGGGGATCGCGACCTTCGATCGCGAGGCGTTCGGACGCTATGTCCACGGCTCCGCCGAGGTCGTCGGCTCGATGTGCCTGCGGGTGTTCGCGACGGAGGATCCGGGGATGATCATCGACGAGGAGCTCGAGGAGGGCGCCCGCAGGCTCGGGGCCGCCTTCCAGAAGGTGAACTTCCTGCGGGATCTCGGCGACGACGTGGACCGGCTCGGCCGCACGTATCTGCCCGGCGTCGATCCGGCGCGGTTCACCGAGCGGGACAAGGACGAGTTCGTGCGCGAGATCGAGGCCGACCTGGCCGTGGCCCGTGCCGCCATCGTGCGCCTCCCGCCGCGCTCTCGTCGGGCGACCGCCGCCGCGGCGGGCCTGTTCGCCCGGCTCAACGACGAGCTCCGCCGCACGCCGGCCGCCGAGCTGCGGCGCAGCCGGGTGTCGGTGCCGACCGGCGTCAAGCTCCGCGTGCTCGGGCGCGCGGCGCTGGGGCGGGTGCCCCGGTGACCGCGCGGCAGCGCGCTGTCGTGGTCGGAGGCGGGATCTCGGGTCTGGCGACCGCCGCGCTCCTCGCGAAGGACGGCGCCGACGTGACCCTCGTCGAGGCGCGCGACGAGCTCGGCGGGCGCGCCGGGCGATGGTCCTCCGACGGCTTCACCTTCGACACCGGACCGTCGTGGTACCTGATGCCGGAGGTCTTCGACCACTTCTTCCGACTGCTGGGCACCTCCGCGGCCGAGCAGCTGGATCTCGTGCGCCTCGACCCGGGCTACCGCGTCTACTTCGAGGGCGGCGGCGATCCGTTCGACCTCCCGGGTTCGGGAGCCCGCGATGCGCTGGTGTCCCTCGATCCTGATTCCGCCGAGGCCCTGGACGCGTATCTCGCCTCCGCGGCCGAGACGTACGAGCTCGCCACCTCGCGCTTCCTCTACAGCACCTACGAGTCGCTGCGCCCGTTCCTCGGGCGGGACATGCTCGCGCGGCTGCCGCGATTGGCGCGGCTGCTCGCCGAGCCGCTCGACCGGTACATCCGTCGTCACTCCGACGACCTTCGTGTCCAGCAGGTCCTGGGGTACCCCGCGGTGTTCCTCGGCACGTCGCCGGCGGCCGCACCCAGCATGTACCACCTGATGAGCCACCTCGACATCGGCCAGGGTGTGCTCTACCCGCGCGGCGGCTTCGGCTCCGTCATCGATGCCATCGCCCGGCTCGCCGAGCAGCACGGTGCGACCCTGCTCACGGGGCACCGCGCGCGGCGGATCACGGTCGAGGGCGGGCGCGCCACCGGTGTCGACGTGGAGACGCGCGACGGCGACACGCTCCACCTGCCGGCCGACGTTGTGGTCTCGAGTGCCGACCTCCACGTGACCGAGAAGCAGCTGCTCGATCCCGAGCACCGCACGCGCTCCGACTCCTGGTGGGAGGGGCGCGATCCGGGCCCCGGGGCCGTGCTGGCGCTCCTGGGCGTCCGGGGCGAGCTCCCCGAGCTCGCGCACCACACGCTCTTCTTCACGCGCGACTGGGAGCGCGGGTTCGACGCGATCTACGGATCGGATCCGCGGATCCCGGATCCGGCGTCGCTCTACGTCTGCCGTCCGAGCGCCACCGACGACGTCGCGCCCGAGGGGCACGAGAACCTGTTCGTGCTGATCCCGGTCCCCGCGGACACGGGGATCGGCGCGGGCGGAATCGACGGGGCGGGCGCACCGGCCGTGGAGGCGACGGTGGACGCCGCCATCGCGCAGATCTCGGCCTGGGCCGGTGTCCCCGATCTGGCGGAGCGCGTCGTGGTGCGGCGCAGCATCGGCCCCGAGGACTTCGAGCGCGAGTTCGGCGCCTGGCGGGGCGGGGCGCTCGGCCCCGCGCACACGCTGCGCCAGAGCGCGGTGCTGCGGGGCAGCAACGCCTCGTCGCGGGTGCGCGGCCTGCTCTACGCCGGTGCCACGACGATCCCGGGCATCGGCCTGCCGATGTGCCTCATCAGCGCAGAGCTCGTGCTGAAGCGTCTGCGCGGCGACCGGTCGGCCGGCCCGCTGGAGGAGCCGCGGTGAGCTTCGTCTACCTCGGGTGCCTTCTCGTGTCGCTCGCGGGGATGGTGCTTCTCGATCTGCGCCACCGCCTCTTTCTCGGCCGTTCGCCGCGCGCCGCGCTGGTGGTCCTGGCGATCGGGCTGGCGTTCTTCCTGATCTGGGACCTCCTCGGGATCGGCCTCGGGATCTTCTTCCGCGCCGAGACCGACTTCATGACGGGGATCCTGCTCGCCCCGGAGCTCCCCGTGGAGGAGCCGGTGTTCCTGCTGTTCCTGTGCGAGCTGACGATGGTGCTCGTGTGCGGCGCCGAGCGCCTGCTCGCGCGCCGGTGGGAGCGGCTCGCATGACCTACCTCCTGCTGTGCGCCGCGTTCCTCGCGGTGGCGCTCGTCGCCGCGGCGGTGCTGCACCGGGCCACGCGCCGTCGGGGTGGGCGCGGCATCTCGTTCGCGGCGACCGCGGTCGCCGCGGCGGTGCTGGTGGCGCTCACGGCGGTGTTCGACAACGTGATGATCGCTGCGGGCCTGTTCGCCTACGACGACGCGCACATCTCGGGCATCCGGATCGGCGCCGCCCCCATCGAGGACTTCGCGTACCCGCTCGCCGCGGCCATCCTGCTCCCGGCCATCTGGGCGCGCCTGCGCGCCGCCGACCCGACGGGGGAGCGCCGTGCTCCGTGATCTCCTGACCGCCTCTCGTCCGCTCAGCTGGATCAACACGGCCTACCCGTTCGCCGCGGCGTACCTCCTCACGGCGCGCGAGGTGGACGCCGCGCTGATCGTCGGCACGATCTTCTTCCTGATCCCGTACAACCTCGCGATGTACGGCGTGAACGACGTCTTCGACTACGCGTCCGACCTGGCCAATCCGCGCAAGGGCGGTGTGGAGGGTGCGCTGCTGACACCGGATCGGCATCGCGCCGTGCTGTGGGCGTCCGCGCTGTCCTGCCTTCCGTTCGTGGTGCTGCTGGTCGTGTGGGGGTCGCCCGTGTCGTGGGCGGTGCTCGCGGTGAGCCTCTTCGCCGTCGTCGCCTACTCCGCGCCGCCCTTCCGGTTCAAGGAGATCCCGGTGCTCGACTCGGTCACCTCGAGCGTGCACTTCGTCAGCCCGGCCGCGTACGGCGTGGCGCTTGCGGGCGGGGCCCCGGATGCCGGGCTGCTGGCGGTCCTGGGCGCGTTCTTCCTCTGGGGCCTGGCGAGTCACGCTTTCGGCGCCGTCCAGGACGTGGTCCCGGATCGCGAGGCCGGCATCGCGTCGATCGCGACGGTGCTCGGGGCCGCCCGAACCGTCCGGCTCGCGCTCGCCGCGTGGACGGCCGCCGGCCTCCTGATGCTCACCACCGGATCACCGGGGGCGTGGGCCGCGCTGCTCGCGGTGCCGTACCTGTGCGCCGCCGCGCCCTACGCCCGCGTGGCGGACGAGGACTCGGCCCGCGCGAACCGCGGCTGGCGTCATTTCCTCTGGATCAACTACGCGTGCGGCTTCGTGGTGACGATGCTGCTCATCGTCTTCGCGATCAGCACCGCCTGACGCCCCCTCGACGAAGCGCCGACCTCCGGGTCGGCGCTTTTTCGTGCGCGCGGCGTGAGGCGCGGTCGCGCTCGCAATTCGCGCTCGAATCCCTCCACCGGCCCCCACCGGCCCTCCACCGCGGAATTCCGCGGCTCACAACGCCATAACTCCCAGAAAGAGGCGCGATTGGGCCTTGTAAGTGGGGGGAAGTGGAGTAAAGTGGGGCACACCTCGGGATCGGCCGGACAAGGGGGGTGAATGGCCAGTGCTGTTGGGTACCCATACCCCCAAGCTCGACGACAAGGGTCGCGTCATCCTGCCGGCGAAGTTCCGCGAGGAGCTCGCGGGCGGCATCGTCATCACCCGCGGTCAGGAGCGCTGCCTGTACGTGTTCAGCACCTCCGAGTTCGAGCAGGTGCACGACCGGATCCGGCAGGCCCCGCTCAGCAACAAGCAGGCGCGCGACTTCCTGCGCATGTTCCTGTCGGGAGCGAGCGCGGAGACGCCCGACGGGCAGAACCGCATCACGATCCCGCAGCACCTGCGCACGTACGCCGGGCTCGAGAAGGAGCTCATCGTCACGGGTGTGGGAGCCCACGCCGAGATCTGGGATGCGGACGCCTGGAACTCGTACCTCGAGAGCAACGAGGAGACCTATTCGGAGATGGAACAGGAGGTGATCCCGGGCCTGTTCTAGACGCCTCCCCGGTTGTGACCCCCAGCCGCAGCCCTGACGCCCTTCCCCTGCGCCAGGTCCAGCGGATGGGGATCAGAGCCGGGGAAAGCGCCCCGACACCACCTACGAGCCCGAGATGACGATCATGAGCATCCGCGACATCCACATCCCCGTCCTCCTCGAGCGCTGCGTCGAGCTGCTCGGCCCCGCCCTGCAGAAGGACGGCGCCGTCTACGTCGACGGCACCCTCGGCATGGGCGGCCACTCCGAGGCCTTCCTCGAGCGCTTCCCCCACATCCGCCAGGTCGGCCTCGACCGCGACCCGGATGCCCTCCGCATCGCCGGCGAGCGGCTCGCCCCCTTCGCCGACCGCATCTCGCTCGTGCACACGGTGTACGACGGCATCGCCGAGGCCCTGAAGGCCTCCGGCTACGACCACGCCGACGCGGTCCTCTACGACATCGGCGTCTCGTCGCTGCAGCTCGACGACGCGTCGCGCGGCTTCGCCTACGCGCAGGACGCGCCCCTCGACATGCGGATGGACCCCACACAGGGCATCACCGCCGCCGACGTCATCGACACCTACGGCGAGGGCGACCTGCGCCGCATCTTCGAGCGGTACGGCGAGGAGAAGCTCTCCGGCCGCTACGCCCGGGCCATCATCGCCGCGCGCCAGAACGGCCGGATCGAGCGCTCGGGACAGCTTGTGGACATCCTCCAGGCGGCGACGCCGGCGGCGCTCAAGAACGCCGGGCACCCGGCCAAGCGCGTGTTCCAGGCGCTGCGCATCGAGGTCAACGGCGAGCTCGCCGCTCTCGAGCGCGCGATCCCGGCCGCGCTGAAGACGCTCGCGGTCGGGGGACGCCTGGTGGTGCTGTCGTACCAGTCGCTCGAGGACCGCTTCGTGAAGCGCCTGTTCACCGAGGCCACCACCTCGACGGCGCCCCAGGGCCTGCCGTTCGAGCTTCCGGAGCACGCCCCGCAGTTCCGTCTGCTCGTCAAGGGCGCCGAGCTCGCCAGCGACGAGGAAGCCGCCCGCAACCCCCGTGCCAAGCCCGTGCGCCTGCGCGCCATCGAGCGAGTGAGAGAGGCGTCATGAGTCTTGCGAACGCCGCGGTCGTCACCGCGCCGCGCCCGTCGTCGGCCCCCGAACGCGCGCCGCAGCGTCGACTGCAGGCGGTCCCGGCCGCCGCACCGCGTCGCCGCCCGAAGGTCGGATACGCCATCGTCGCCTTCGGCGGCGCCGTCGCGATCGCGGTCGCGCAGATGAGCCTGTCGGTGCTCACGACCCAGTCGTCGTACGAGCTCGCCCAGCTCAACCAGGACAAGCGCGCCGCGACCCTGCAGGCGCAGGAGCTGCGCGACGAGGTCGCGGGCCTCAGCTCGCCCCAGTACCTCGCGGCGAACGCCGCCGGACTGGGAATGGTCATCGACGGCGCGCCGAGCTTCCTGCGGCTGTCGGACGGGCAGATCATCGGAGACGGCGCGGCCGCCGGATCCGCCTCCACGGTGGACGCCAAGGGTCGCGGCGCCGTCGGAAACGCGCTGCTGGACAAGCGCCCCCTGACGACGGACCCGGAGGCGACGATCGAGGGGAAGAAGCAGGAGACCAAGGCCCCCGTCGCCGACGCGCCGAAGGCCGAGCTGCCTCCGCCCGTCACCGAGGGTCTTCCGAGCCCGACCACCCGCTGACCCTCCGGACCGGATCCCCGTTCCACCACCCGACCGACCACTGATCGCCGAGATCCGCCGCACGCCAGGGAGCACACGATGAATCCGATCGCCAAGCGCTCGTCACGGCGCCGCACGATGGTGGCGTCCGGCTTCGTGCTGCTGGTCCTGGGCGGCTTCGTCCTGCGGCTGGTCGACATCCAGGTGGTGCACGCCGCCGAGCACGTGGAGGACGCGGGCAGCAAGATGACCACGGCCGAGACGCTGTGGGGCAACCGCGGGTCGATCGTCGACGAGCACGGTGTGGTGCTGGCAAGCTCCACCATGACGTACGACGTGAACATCGATCCCACGCTGGCGAAGGATCTGAAGATCACGGACGCCGACGGCACGAAGCACGTGCGGACGTGGGACGAGCAGGCCTCGGCCATCGCCGAGGTGCTGGGCATGACGCCCGACAGCATCAAGAAGATCGTCGCCGACAAGCAGGCCACCGAGCCGGAATCGCAGTGGGCGCAGCTCACGCGCGGCGTCACGACCGCGCAGTATCAGGCGCTGCGCAACCTCGAGATCCCCGCGCTCGACTACGACGCCGTGCCGGCGCGGGCCTATCCGAACGGCGCGGTCGCGGGAAACCTCATCGGCTTCGAATCGAGCGACGGCGAGGCGCTCGCGGGCATCGAGCGCTGGCAGAACGACTGCCTCGAATCCAAGAACGGCTCGGTCAAGTACCAGTTCGGCGCCGACTCGGGTGTTCGCATCCCCGGGTCCGAGAAGCTCACCCCGGCCCAGGACGGCGGCAAGGTGCAGCTGACGATCGACTCGGATCTGCAGTGGTACATGGAGCAGATGATCGCCGAGGAGACGCAGAACCAGAAGGCCGTCACCGGCACGGTGACCGTCGTCGACGTCAAGACGGGCGCGATCCGCGCCGCCGCGCAGTACCCCGCGATGGATCCGAACGACGTGCTCGCGACCGACCCGGCGCACCGCGGCTCGGCCGTGTTCGGCACGACCTTCGAGCCGGGCTCGACCTTCAAGGCCATCACGGCGGCGTCGCTGCTCGAGGAGGGCGTCGCGAACCCCATGACCACGGTCACGGCGGGCGATTTCGAGCGCTTCGCGAACGGCGCCGCGCTCGGCGACTCGCACTCCCACCCGGTGCAGACCTACACGCTCGCCGGCGCCCTCATCGACTCGTCGAACGTCGCGCTGTCACACCTCGGCGAGCTGCTGCCCGATGTGAAGCGCTGGGAGTGGCTGAAGAAGTTCGGCATCACCGGGGGACCCGTCGTGGGCTTCCCCGGCGAGGAGAACGGGTTCATGCGGCCCCCCTCCGAATGGGATCCGCAGACCCACTACACGACCACCTTCGGCCAGGGCTTCACGGCCACCGTGCCGCAGGTCGTGAGCGCCTACCAGACCATCGCCAACGACGGCGTGCGCGTGCCGCTGAGCCTCGTCGAGTCGTGCACGGCGCCCGACGGCACCGTGACGACCCCCGAGAAGCGCGATTCCGAGCGCGTCATCAGCGAGAAGACCGCCGCCGACATGCAGCTGATGCTCGAGAACGTGGCGTTCCAGTCGTCCGTCGCCGACCAGATCCGTGTGCCCGGCTACAGCATCGCCGCCAAGACCGGCACGGCGCAGAAGACCGACAGCAACGGCGGCTACAAGGCCGGCGTCTACTTCACCAGCATCGTCGGCTTCGCCCCGGCGGAGGATCCGCAGTACGTGGTGATGATCACCCTCGATGAGCCGAAGCGGGTAACCTCGTCTGCGGCCACTGCGCCCGCCCTGCAGAAGGCGATGACCCACGTCCTGCAGTCCTACCGCATCGTCCCGGGCCGTTCAGAGCCCGAGACCGTGCTCCCGATGTTGAAGTGATGCGACCGTTCGCCCGCGCGGGCGGCAGCGCGTCACGGAGGTGCCCCTTCGCATGATCGCCCTGTCCCTCGCCGAGATCGCCGAAGCGGTCTCCGGCACCCTTCACCCGCACGGTGCGGACACGCCCGAGACCGTCGTCTCGGGCGTCGTCGACACCGACTCCCGTGCGATGGAGCCCGGCGCGATCTTCGTCGCCAAGCCGGGCGAGTCCACCGATGGCCACCTGTTCGTCGGCCGCGCCGTCGACGGCGGCGCGGTGCTCGCGCTGGTCGAGCGGGTGGTGGATGAGCCCGTGTCGCAGATCGTCGTCCCGGACGTCGTCCTCGCGATCGCCGAGCTCGCCCGCGAGGTCGTGGCCCGCGTGCGCGCCGGGGGCGCGCTGAAGATCGTCGGCGTGACCGGCTCCAACGGCAAGACGACCACCAAGAACATGCTCGCGCGGATCCTGAGCCCGGAGGGCGAGACGGTCGCGCCGAAGGGCTCGTACAACAACGCCGTCGGCGCGCCTCTGACGATGCTGCGGATCACGCACGACACGCGCTACCTGGTCTGCGAGCTCGGCGCCGACGCGCCCGGCCAGATCGGCCGCCTCGCCGGCCTCGTCACCCCGGACGTCGGAATCGTGCTGATGGTCGGCATGGCGCACGCGGGCGGCTTCGGCGGCATCGAGGGCACCGTGCGCGAGAAGTCCGAGCTCGTCCGCGCAGTGCGCCCCGGTGGCGTCGCGGTGCTCAACGCCGACGACCGCCGCGTGGCGGGCATGGCGTCGATCGCCGAGGAGCGCGGGCTCGAGATCCGCTGGTTCGGCGAGGGCGACACCGCCCACGTGCGCTCGGGCGCCCTCGAGGTCACCGCGTCCGGCACGCGCACGACCCTGACCGTCGACGGCGCCGAGCTGCCCCTGCACCTCAAGGTGCTCGGAGCGCACCACGTCAAGAACGCCCTGGCGGCGATCACCGCCGTCGGCGCCCTGGGCATCTCTCCCGCGACCGCGGTGGAGCGGATCGAGACCATGGAGCTCGCTGAGCGCTGGCGCATGCAGGTCGTCGCGGAATCGCCGATCCGGATCATCAACGACGCGTACAACGCCAGCCCCGACGCCGTCGCGGCGGCGCTGCGCACCCTCGCGCAGATCACGGGCCCCGACGAGCGGATGGTCGCCGTGCTCGGCGCCATGAGCGAGCTCGGCGACCACTCGGTCGAGGAGCACACCAAGATCGGCCTGCTGGCCGTGCGCCTGCGGATCCCGCGCATCGTCGTGGTGGGTCAGGAGGCGCGCGCGCTGTACCTCGCCGCCATCGCCGAGGGCTCCTGGAGCGACGAGGCGGTCTTCTTCGAGGACGCGGACGCCGCGTTCGAGTACCTCCTCACCGAGCTGCGCGCCGGGGACTCCGTGCTGGTGAAGTCGTCCAATGCCGCCGGACTCAGGTTCCTCGGCGATCGTCTGGGAGAATCGTTCTCGTGAGATCACTCCTGACGGCCGCCGCGATCTCGCTCGCCTTCGCGCTCTTCCTCACCCCGGTCTTCCTGCGCCTGTTCAAGCGCTGGGGCTGGGCGCAGCCCATCCGCGTCGCGAGCGCCAACGTGCTCGCCCCCGACCACGAGGTCAAGCGCGGCACGCCCACGATGGGCGGCACGATCTTCATCGTCGGCACCGTCGTCGGCTACCTCATCGGCTGCTGGGCGGGCGGGAACCCCCCGACACCGTCCGGCCTGCTCGTGATCTGGATGATGCTGTCCTTCGGTGCCGTCGGCTTCATCGACGACTACCTGAAGGTCAAGCACGACCACTCGGACGGCCTCAGCGGCTGGCGCAAGATCGCCGGGCAGATCATCGCCGTCGTGCCCTTCGGCATCGTGGCGCTGAACTTCCCCAATGACTACGGCCAGACCCCCGGCACGGGATTCATCTCGGTCTTCCGCGACATCCCCGTGCTGTCCTTCCTGGCCCTCGGCCCGGTGCTCGGCTGGCTGCTCTACCTCGCCTGGCTGTCGCTGCTGGGCACCGGCTTCTCGAACAGCGTGAACCTCACCGACGGGCTCGACGGCCTCGCCGCGGGCGCCGGCGTCTTCGTCGTCGGCGCGTACAGCCTCATCGCCTTCTGGCAGTTCAACCAGGGCTGCACCCGCCTCCTGGTCGAGCCCGGGCTCGAGCAGGCCTGCTACAACACCCGCGATCCGCTGGATCTCGCGATCGTGTCCGCCGCGCTGGTGGGAGGTCTCGTCGGGTTCCTGTGGTGGAACGCCCCGAAGGCCCAGGTGTTCATGGGCGACGTGGGCTCGATGGCCATCGGCGGCGTCGTCACGGCGATGGCCGTGCTGACCCGCACCGAGCTGCTCGGCATCCTGATCGCCGGCCTGTTCGTCATCTCGTCGGGCTCGGTGATCCTGCAGCGGCTTTACTTCAAGGCCACGCGCGGAAAGCGCCTGTTCCTGATGAGCCCGATCCATCATCACTTCGAGATGCGCGGGTGGCCCGAGGTCACCATCGTCGCGCGCTTCTGGATCATCGCCGGCCTGCTGTCCGTCAGCGGCATCGGCCTGTTCTACGTCGAGTGGCTCAGCCGCACATGACCGAGGAGTCTCCCGTGACACCCGACCCCTCCCGCCTCGATACGCTCACCAGCTGGAACGTCGACTGGAAGGGCCTGCGCGTCGCCGTGCTGGGGCTCGCGTCCACCGGGTTCTCGGTCGCCGACACGCTCGCCGAGCTCGGTGCCGATGTGCTCGTCCTCACCGAGACCGCGACCGAGGAGTACTCCCGCCTGCTGCCCGTCATCGGGGCGCGACTGTGGGAGGGGCCCCTGGCGACGGTGCCGGACGAGCTCGTCGCCTTCGCCCCCGAGGTCGTCGTCGCGTCTCCCGGCTTCCCGCCCTCGCACGCGGTGGTCTCCTGGGCGCGCGAGTCGGGTGTGCCGCTCTGGGGCGACATCGAGCTCGCCTGGCGCGTGCGCGACAAGGTGCCCGCCGCCTCGGGGGAGCCCGCCGAGTGGGTCTTCATCACCGGCACCAACGGCAAGACGACCACCACGCGGCTGACCGCCACGATGCTCGTCGAGGGCGGACTGCGCGCGGCGCCCTGCGGCAACATCGGCGTGCCGATCCTCGACGCCGTGCGCGACCCCGCGGGCTTCGACGTGCTCGTCGTCGAGCTCTCGAGCCACCAGCTCTGGTACCTCGGGCTGAACGACGGCCCCGGGTCGCCCTCGCCGCACTCGGCCGTCTGCCTGAACCTCGCCGACGACCACCTGGTCTGGCACGGCTCGTTCGACGCGTACCGCGACGCCAAGGCGCACGTGTACCGCCACACCCGGAGCGCCTGCGTCTACAACAAGGCCGACGAGGCGACCCTGCACATGGTCGAGGACGCCGATGTCGTCGAGGGCGCCCGCGCCGTCGGCTTCGACCTCGGCACGCCGGGCCCGAGCGATCTCGGCCTCGTCGACGGCATCCTCGTCGACCGCGCATTCCTCGAGGAGCGCCGCACCTCGGCCCTCGAGCTGACGACCGTCGAGGCCCTCGCCGCGCGCGACCTCGCGGCGCCCCACATCGTGGCGAACATCCTGGCCGCCGCCGCCCTCGCGCGTTCGCTCGGGGTCGAGCCCGCCGCGATCCGCTCGGCCCTGGAGCACTTCCGGCTCGACCCGCACCGCATCGAGGTCGTCGCCCGCCACGCCGGCGTCACCTGGGTCGACGACTCCAAGGCCACCAACCCCCACGCGGCGGCGTCATCGCTCGCCGCGTACCCCGGCGCCGTCTGGGTCGTGGGAGGTCAGCTGAAGGGCGTGGATATCAGCGAGCTCGTCGCGCTTCGCGGCCCGGCCTCCCGCGCGGCGGTGGTCATCGGCATCGAGCGCGCCGAGGTCGTCGCGGCTTTCGCGCGACACGCGCCCGCGGTGCCCGTCTTCGAGGTCGACGACGCCGAGACTGAGACGGTCATGGACCGAGCCGTCGAACTGGCGGCCGCGGTGGCGGGAGACGGCGACGTGGTGCTGCTGGCACCGGCCGCCGCCTCGTTCGACCAGTTCACGGGCTATGACGACCGCGGTGCGCGCTTCGCCGCCGCGGTCCGCGCACGGATCGATGGGGGAGCAGAGCGTGAGCGCAACGACGACGCCGCCCCCGAGGGGCACTGACCGCGCACCCGCCGGGTCGGGCGCGTCGCCCCAGCGCTCCGGTGCGCTGACGGCGCGCGTCACCCTCGGACGGGTGTTCGCCCCCGTGCCGGTCGAGTTCCTCCTCGTCGTCTCGTCGGCGCTGCTCCTCACCGGCTTCGGCATCGTCATGGTGACCTCCGCCACCATGGCCAGCGCGCTGAGCAACGGCGAGAGCCCCTACAACGACGGCCTCCAGCAGGGCATCTTCGCCCTGCTCGGCGTCGCCGTGATGTTCGTGGTGAGCCGCCTCCCTGTCGCTTTCTTCCGCCGCATCGCCTGGGTCGCCCTCGGCGTGGCCGTCGCCGTGCAGCTGCTGGTGTTCGTCCCCGGTCTGGGCATCGAGGTCGGCGGAAACCGCAACTGGATCCGGGTCGCCGGGTTCTCGCTGCAGCCGTCGGAGCTGATCAAGCTCACGATCGCGCTGTGGGTCGCGATGATCCTCTACCGCAAGCGCAATCTGCTCTCGCGATGGCAGCACGTCTACATCCCGCTGGTGCCCGTGGCGCTGCTCGCGATCGGCACCGTCCTGGCCGGCAAGGACCTGGGCACCTCGATGGTGCTGGTGCTCATCGTCCTCGGGTGCCTGTTCTTCTCGGGCGTGAAGCTGCGGATCTTCGCGGTGCCGGTGATCCTCGGTGGCCTCGCCGTGGCGGCGCTGGCGATCACCAGCCCGAACCGCATGACGCGCATCCTGAGCTTCATGGACGAGAACTGCGACTACCTCAAGGAGTGCTACCAGTCGTCGCACGGCATCTGGGGCCTGGCGGGCGGCGGTGTCTTCGGGCGCGGCCTCGGCAACTCCATCGAGAAGTACAACTGGCTCCCCGCGGCGGGCGACGACTACATCTTCGCCATCGTCGGCGAGGAGCTGGGGCTCATCGGCTGCATCGTGGTGCTGGCGCTGTTCGCGACGTTCGCGGTCGGCGCGTTCCGGATCATCCGCAACAGCGAGGATCAGTTCGTCCGGGTCGCCGCCGGCGGCATCACGGTCTGGATCCTCGGCCAGGCGCTCATCAACATCGGCGTTGTGCTGCGGGTGTTCCCCGTGCTCGGCGTCCCGCTGCCGTTTATGTCGGCCGGAGGATCGTCGCTGGTGGCCGTGCTGACGGCATGCGGCGTGCTGCTCGCGTTCTGCCGGACGCTGCCCGACAGATCCATCGCCAGGGCCGCCGCCGCGGCCGGGACCGCGCGGTCCGCACGACCGCCGGCTCCGCGCGGCAGGAAGAGAGACTCGTGACGACCTACCTCCTCGCCGGCGGCGGCACCGCCGGCCACGTCAACCCGCTGCTCGCCGTCGCCGACGGGATCCGCCGCCGGGAGCCCGATGCGGAGATCCTCGTCCTCGGCACCCAGGAGGGGCTCGAGGCCCGCCTGGTGCCCGAGCGCGGCTACGAGCTGCTGATCATCCCGAAGGTGCCCTTCCCGCGCCGCCCGAACCGCGCGGCGCTGCGGTTCCCGGTCGCCTTCGTGCGGGCCGTCGCCCGTGTCCGCGGCTACATCCGCGACCGCGGCGTCGACGTGGTGGTCGGCTTCGGCGGCTATGCGTCGACGCCCGCCTACCTCGCGGCCGGTCGCGAGCGCATCCCGTTCGTCGTGCACGAGGCGAACGCCCGCCCCGGCTTGGCGAACGTGCTCGGCGCGCGTCGTGCCGCGGGCGTCGGCGTGACCTTCGCCGGCACGCCCATCCGGCGCGGCGAGGTCGTGGGGATGCCGCTGCGGCCCGAGATCGTCGACCTCGACCGGGCCGCGCTGCGCGCAGAGGCCGCGGCGCACTTCGGGCTGGATCCCGCGAAGAAGACCCTCGTCACCATCGGCGGCTCGCTCGGTGCCCGGCGGCTCAACGAGGCCTTCGCCGGATCCTGGCGCGACGTCCTCGGCTCCGGGTGGCAGCTGCTGCACGCCACGGGCGAGCGATCGGAGCTCGTCGACCCGGGCGCGCCGGGCTACGCGATGGTGCGCTACATCGATCGCATGGACCTCGCCTTCGCGCTCGCCGACCTCATGGTCGCCCGGGCGGGATCGTCGACGGTCAGCGAGGTGTCGGCGCTCGGCATCCCGGCCGTCTACGTGCCCTATGCCGTCGGCAACGGGGAGCAGCGCCTCAACGCGTCATCCGCGATCGAGGCGGGTGCGGCGATCCTGATCGAGGATGCCGAGTTCACGGCGGACCGGGTGCGGTCCGAGATCGTGCCCCTGCTGCAGGACGAGGAGCGCCTGACCGCGATGGCCGCCGCGGCCGAGAAGGTCGGCGAGCGACGCGGCACCGAGAACGTCATCGCGATGGTGGACAGGGCGCTGCGGCGCTGAGCCCGGGTCGCTGAGCGCCTCTCCCGGAAGCCCCGCCTAGACTCGGAGGGCCATGATCAGACCCGACCTCAGCACCCCGATCCCCTCCCACATCGGCGCCGCGCACTTCATCGGCATCGGCGGCTCGGGGATGTCCGGCCTCGCCCGCATGTTCCTGAACGCGGGGGTGAAGGTGTCCGGCTCCGACCGCGCCGACAGCCAGAACCTGCGCGAGCTCGAGGAGCTCGGGGCGACGGTGCACGTCGGCCACGACGCCGCGAACCTCGGCGACGCCGACACGGTCATCTTCACGGGGGCGATCTGGCCCGAGAACCCCGAGTACCTGCTGGCCGTCGAGCGCGGGCTGCCGATCATCCACCGCTCGCAGGCGCTGCACTGGCTGATCGGCGGCAGCCGCCTGGTCGCGGTCGCCGGAGCGCACGGCAAGACCACCTCGACCGGCATGGTCGTCATGGGTCTGCGCGGTCTCGGAGCCGACCCGAGCTTCGTCAACGGCGGCGTCATCGCCGGGCTGGGCGTCTCGAGCGGAAGCGGCGCGGATCCGCTGTTCGTGATCGAGGCCGACGAGTCGGACGGCTCGTTCCTGCTCTACGACACCTCGATCGTGCTCATCACCAACGTCGACGCCGACCACCTCGACCACTACGGCTCCCACGACGCCTTCGACGCCGCGTTCGTCCGCTTCGCGGACGCCGCGCGCGAGGCGGTCGTCATCTCGTCCGATGACGAGGGCGCCCGTCGTGTCGCGGCCGGTCTCAGCCATCCTCACGTCGTCACGTTCGGCAAGGCCGAGGACGCCGATCTGCGGATCACCGACATCGTCACCGAGGGGCCGGTCGCCTTCACGCTGACGCATCGCGGCGAGACCGCCACCGGGCGCCTCGCGGTGCCGGGCGAGCACAACGCCGTCAACGCCGCCGGCGCCGTCGCCGTGCTGGTCGCCCTCGGCCACGAGCTGGCCCCCGCGCTCGAGGCCGTCACCGCCGGCTTCTCGGGCACGGTGCGACGCTTCGAGCTGCACGGCACCGAGCGCGGCGTGCGCGTCTACGACGACTACGCCCACCACCCGACCGAGGTCGCGGCGGCGCTGTCCGCCGCCCGCACGGTCGTCGGCGAGGGGCGCATCATCGCGCTGCACCAGCCGCACACCTACTCGCGCACCCAGCTCATGGCGGGCGACTTCGCTCACGTCCTCGAGAAGCTGGCCGACCACACGGTGGTGCTCGACGTCTACGGCGCGCGCGAGGATCCGATCCCGGGTGTCACGGGCGAGCTCGTCAGCGAGGCCTTCGACGACGCGGAGCGCGTGCACTTCGTCGCCGACTGGCAGGAGGCCGCCGACTACACCGCCTCGGTCGCCCGTGAGGGCGACTACGTGATCACGCTGGGATGCGGGAACGTGTACCAGATCATCCCGCAGGTGCTGGAGTCGCTGCGTGGTGCCGCCGCCGCCGGTGACGCCCCCGTCCGCGATGCACTGAGCGAGCGCGGCGAGCCGAAGTGAGGCGCCCCGGCCCGCTGCCCGCTCCGACGGAGCGCGCCGAGCCGAGCCCGCCGGCGGATCCGGAAGGGCTCGCCCCGTTCGAGGACGAGCCTCGCCGCCGCGGATCGCTGCTGCCGTTCCGGCAGCGGCACGCAGAACCCGAGCCCGGCCGCGAGAGCGAGCCGGATCGCGATGCATCGCCCGTCGCCGGTGACGCGGGGGAGCGCCCGACCGGATGGCGCGACGTGTGGCGCGCCTCGCGCGCGCGCCGCCGCGCCCTGCGCGCCGAGATCCGCCGGTTCACCGCACGGTCCCGTCATCGGCGCATGGTGTGGGTCGTCTCGCTGTCGGCGCTCGTGCTGCTTGTGGTGGGCAGCGTCGGCGCCGCATACAGCCCGATGTTCGCCGTGCAGAACATCACCGTCGAAGGCGCCGCGACCCTCGACGAGGCCGCCCTGCAACAGGCCCTGTCGGCGCAGATGGGTCGACCGCTGCCGCTGGTCGACCACAGCGAGGTGAAGGCCGCACTCGTCGGCTTCCCTCTCATCGAGACGTACACCCTCGAGGCGCGCCCGCCGCACGACCTGGTGCTGCGCATCGTCGAGCGCACCCCCATCGGCGCCGTGCGCTCCGACGCGGGCTTCACGGTCGTCGATGCGGCCGGCGTGGTGATGTCCACCTCCGAGGCCGAGCCCGCCGGGCTGCCGATCATCGAGGCGAAGGACGGTCTCACCTCGTCCGCCTTCGCGGCCGCCGGACAGGTGCTGCGTTCCCTGCCCGAGACCGTGCACGTCCTCGTCGCCTCGGTGAAGGCGACCACCCCGGATGACGTCACCCTCGTGCTGCGCGACGGGACCCAGGTGCTGTGGGGGAGCGCGGAGGACTCGGCGAAGAAGTCGACCGTCCTGCTCGCGGCCCCGGACGGGTACGCCTTCTACGACGTGTCGTCGCCGGGCGCGATCACCGTCCGCTGACACGATCCTGTCCGATCCGGCGACACGCCCACGCCCAATCCGCGCGTGGGGGATCTGCGCGCATACCTTCAGTGAAGGAATTGCATACCGGGCAATACTTTAACCCTCACGTAGAGCGTGAAGGTTCAGACTCCCGGATGAGACCCAGGGTTCGCAAGCATCGGAGGCCGGCATGAGCCAGAACCAGAACTACCTCGCTGTGATCAAGGTCGTCGGCGTCGGCGGCGGCGGCGTCAACGCCGTCAACCGCATGATCGAGCTCGGTCTCCGCGGAGTCGAGTTCATCGCCGTCAACACCGACGCCCAGGCGCTGCTGATGAGCGACGCCGACGTCAAGCTCGACGTGGGCCGCGAGCTCACGCGCGGGCTGGGTGCCGGCGCCGACCCCGAGGTGGGTCGTCGCGCCGCCGAGGACCACGCCGAGGAGATCGAGCAGGCTCTCGCGGGCGCCGACATGGTCTTCGTCACCGCGGGCGAGGGCGGCGGCACCGGCACGGGCGGCGCCCCGGTCGTGGCGCGCATCGCGAAGTCCATCGGCGCGCTGACCATCGGCGTCGTGACCAAGCCGTTCTCGTTCGAGGGCCGTCGCCGCCAGAACCAGGCCGAGATGGGTGTCGCTGCGCTCAAGGAAGAGGTCGACACCCTCATCGTGGTGCCGAACGACCGCCTCCTCGAGATCAGCGACCGCGGCATCTCGATGGTCGAGGCGTTCGCCACGGCCGACCAGGTGCTCCTCGCCGGTGTCCAGGGCATCACCGACCTGATCACCACTCCGGGTCTCATCAACCTCGACTTCGCCGACGTGAAGTCGGTCATGCAGGGCGCCGGCTCCGCGCTGATGGGCATCGGATCGGCGCGCGGCGCCGACCGCGCCATCAAGGCTGCCGAGCTCGCGGTCGAGTCGCCCCTGCTGGAGGCGTCGATCGAGGGCGCGCACGGTGTCCTCCTCTCGATCCAGGGCGGGTCGAACCTCGGAATCTTCGAGATCAACGACGCCGCGCAGCTCGTCAAGGAGGCCGCGCACCCCGAGGCGAACATCATCTTCGGAACGGTCATCGACGACACCCTCGGCGACGAGGTGCGCGTGACGGTCATCGCGGCGGGCTTCGACGGCGGCGAGCCGCTGCAGCGCCTCGACGTCCCGGCGCACGTGGCGACGCGATCCTCCGCTCCGGCGATCTCGACGGCTCCCGCCTCGACCGAGGCCTCGGCCCCGGCAGAGCGCGAGCCGGTCTCCGTCGCGGCCCAGGCGCCCGTGCTGCCCGACTCCGGGTTCGACTCGGCGTTCGGCGACGACGACCTCGACATCCCCGACTTCCTCAAGTAAGGATGTCGGACCTCGCGCAGCGCCTCGCCGATGTGGATCTCCGCATCGGCGAGGCCGCGCGTGCCGTCGGGCGCGATGCGGGCGAGCTGACCCGCATCGTCGTGACGAAGTTCCACCCGGCCTCGCTGGTGCGCGAGCTGCACGCCCTCGGCGTGCGCGACGTGGGCGAGAACCGTCAGCAGGAGCTCAGCGCAAAGTCGGCCGAGACGGCTGACCTCGTCGATCTGTCGTGGCACTTCATCGGACAGGCGCAGACGAACAAGGCGCGGCAGATCCGCCGCGCCGCCCACGCGGTGCACTCGGTGGATCGCGACCGGCTCGTCGACGCGCTCGACGCGGCCGCCGAGCCGGGGGATCCCGTCCTCGACGTCCTGGTGCAGATCAACCTCACCCAGGACGCCGGTCGCGGCGGCGTCGAACCCGCCGGCATCGAGCAGCTCGCCGAGCGCATCGTGGCCGCACCGACCCTGCGTCTGCGAGGCGTGATGGCGGTGGCGCCCCTCGAGGAGGCGCCGGCGGCCGCGTTCGAACGACTGGCCGGCTACGCCGCGCGCGTGCGCGCCGTGGCGCCCGATGCCACCTGGATCTCCGCCGGAATGACGGCCGACTTCGCCGAGGCGATCGCCTGCGGTGCGACACACCTGCGGATCGGTTCCGCAATCACGGGACCGCGCCCGCCCCGGGCGTAGCCTCGAACCAGACGAGCAGACTACGGAGGACGCCATGGCGAACCCGCTCAAGAAGACGATGGTCTACCTCGGCCTTGCCGACGAGGAGGAGTACGACGATGTGCAGGAGCAGTCGCCGCGTGCACATCGCGACCCGCACCGCGAGGAGCCGCAGCACGACGACGTCAAGCCTGCTCCGGTCGTGCCGCTTCGCCGCCCGGCCGTCGTCCGCCAGCCTGCGGCGGGTGCCGTGAACGAGATCGTGACGGTGCACCCCAAGCAGTACCGCGACGCGCAGATGATCGCCGAGCACTTCCGTGACGGCATCCCGGTCATCATCAACCTCTCGCAGATGAGCGACGCCGACGCGCGCCGCCTCATCGACTTCGCGAGCGGGCTCTCGCTCGGCCTCTACGGCCGCATCGAGCGCGTCACCAGCAAGGTCTTCCTGCTCTCTCCCGAGAACATCGCGGTCTCCGGCGACGGCGGCATCGCGCACGCGGATGCTGACTCCGCGCCGTTCGCGCAGGCCTGACGGCCACCCGCACGCTCGTCGTGAGTTCCGTCGTCGGGCTGATCGCCTCGATTCTCAACGTCGCCGTCCTGCTCTACATCCTCGTGCTGTTCACGAGGCTGGTGCTCGAGTACATCCCCATGTTCAACCGCGAGTGGCGCCCCCGCGGCGCCATGCTCGTGGTGGCCGAGGTGACGTACACGCTCACCGACCCGCCGATCCGGCTGCTGCGGCGGTTCATCCCGCCCCTGCGCTTCGGCGGCATCGCCATCGACTTCGCGTTCGCCCTCACGATGCTGATCTGCTTCGTGCTGCTCTCGGTGACGCGCGCGTTCATGTGACCAGTCGTGCCCATGGCCGTTCGCGGCCATAGGCGCGACGGTTATGCTTGCAGACGGAGAAGTGCCCGGGGTCCGCCCTAAGGCCACAGACACCCCACGGATAGGAGCCACTCATGGCATTGACGCCGGATGACGTCGTCACCAAGCAGTTCCAGCACGTCCGGTTCAAGGAGGGCTTCGACCCGGACGAGGTCGATGACTTCCTGGACGAGATCGTCGTCGAGTGGCGCAAGACGATCGAGGAGAACAACGAGCTGAAGGCCAAGCTCGCCAAGTACGAGTCCGGCGAGGTCGCCCCCGCCGAGGCCGCTCCCGTCGCCGAGGCCCCGGTCGAGGCGCCCGCCGAGCCCGAGCCCGTTGCGGCCGAGCCCCAGCCCGAGCCGGCACCCGCCGCCGATGTCTCCGCGACCGCCACGAGCGCCGCCAGCATCATCGAGCGCGCGCAGCGCCTGCACGACGAGCACGTGGCCGAGGGCCGCCAGCTCGCCGAGCAGCTCGTCGACGAGGCCAAGGCCGAGTCGGACCGCATCAAGGCCGAGGCCGAGACGAAGCAGCGCGAGCTCAACGAGAAGTACGAGCGCGAGCGCACGACGCTCGAGGGCCGTATCACCGAGCTCCGCCAGTTCGAGCGCGACTACCGCTCGCAGCTGCGCAGCTACTTCGAGGGCAAGCTGAAGGATCTGGACAGCACGGGGTCCACCTCGGGCGAGACGCCGGTCTCGGCGATCGGCCTCTGAGCCGGTCTTGACTGACCGCGCACCCCTGCGTACGGCGGCGGCCAGCACCACCATCGCGATTCTCGCGATCCTGGTGCTGGCCGCCGACCAGTTCGCCAAGCACATCGCTCTCACCTCGCTGCCGCTGGAGACCCCGGTCCCCGTGCTCGGCGAGTTCCTCCAGTGGTACCTGGTGAAGAACCCCGGCGCCGCCTTCTCGATCGGCGAGGGGGTCACCTGGATCTTCAGCATCGCCCTCGCGGCGGTGGCCTGCGGCATCGTCTGGGTCGGCGTCACGCGCGTCCGCTCCCGTGTCTGGGCCGTGGTGCTCGGCCTCCTGCTGGGCGGAGTGCTCGGCAACCTCGGCGACCGCCTGTTCCGCGAGCCGGGATTCGCCGTCGGCCACGTCATCGACTTCATCTCGACGCCGTGGATGATGCCCGCGATCTACAACGTCGCCGACATGTTCATCGTCTGCAGCATGATCGCGGTGGCCGCCCTGGTGCTCTTCGGCGTCGCGCTGGACGGATCCGGCCGCGCCTCCTCGGCACCCGCCGCCGAGCCCGCCGACGTGTCCCGGGAGGACTGATGGAGTCGCGTCGCCTGCCCGTCCCGGACGGGCTCGACGGGGCTCGCGTGGACGCGGCCCTTGCGAAGATGCTGGGCTTCTCGCGCACGTTCGCGGCCGAGGTCGCCGAGGCCGGCGGCGTCGAGCTCGACGGCATCGTCGTCGGCAAGTCCGACCGCCTCGTCGGCGGAGCCTGGCTCGATGTCTCGTGGCGCCCCAAGGAGGAGCCGCGGATCATCCCCGTCGAGGTCCCGGATCTCGGGATCGCCTACCAGGACGACCACATCGTCGTTGTGGACAAGCCCGTCGGCGTCGCCGCCCACCCCTCGGTGGGATGGGAGGGGCCGACCGTCCTCGGCGCCCTCGCGGCGGCCGGTGTGCGGGTCGCCACCACCGGCGCCGCCGAGCGCCAGGGCGTGGTGCATCGTCTCGACGTCGGCACGAGCGGCCTGATGGTGGTCGCGAAGACCGAGCACGCGTACACGGTGCTCAAGCGCGCCTTCAAGGAGCGCACGGTCGACAAGATCTATCACGCGGTCGTGCAGGGGCATCCCGATCCGCTCGTCGGCACGATCGACGCGCCCATCGGCCGCCACCCGCACCACTCGTGGAAGTTCGCGGTCACGCCGGAGGGCAAGGACTCGGTCACGCACTACGAGACCCTCGAGGCGTTCCCCGGTGCGTCGCTGCTGGAGATCCACCTCGAGACCGGCCGCACCCACCAGATCCGGGTGCACATGGCCGCGCATCGGCACCCGTGCGTCGGCGACCCGCTCTACGGCGCCGACCCCACGATGTCCGCCCGTCTGGGGCTCACCCGTCAGTGGCTGCACGCGCACCAGCTGTCGTTCGCGCACCCGGCCACGGGCGACTGGGTGACCTTCACCTCGGACTACCCGGCCGACCTCGCCCACGCGCTGGGGGTGCTGCGCGGGGAGTGACTTCCACGTGTCGGTGGCCGGTGACACGCTGAGCGCATGGTGATCGAGGTGCGACCGGCGACGGTCTTCGACGACGTCCGCGCGATCCTCGGGCCGAAGAAGCCCGAGGCGAGCGTCTGCTGGTGCCTCAGCTACCGCGTGCCCGGCGGGTTCAACTCGTCGCTGCGCGGCCCGGAGCGGGGCGAGTTCGTCCGGCGGCTGTGCGAGGCCGATCCGCCGCCCGGTGTGCTGGCCTACGACGGAGACGAGCCGGTCGGGTGGGCGGCGGTCGCCCCGCGCGCCGAGACGCAGTTCGCCCGCAGCCGGAAGATCCCGCACATCGACGACCTCGACGTGTGGAGCGCCTGGTGCTTCCGCGTGCGTCCGGGGCACCGTCGGCAGGGGATCCTCGATCGTCTGCTCGAGGGCGCCGTCGACTTCGCGAGAGAGCGCGGCGCCCCCGCGATCGAGGGATACCCCGTAGACAACGCCGGGCAGAGGGTCGATCAGACGATGGCGTTCGTCGGCTTCCGCTCGCAGTTCGAGCGCGCCGGCTTCCTCAAGGCCGCCGACACCGACTCGGTGTCGGGCGGCTTCCCGCGGGTGGTCATGCGCCGCGACCTGCGATAGGGCTGTCAAGCCCTGGTCGTGCGGGTGGGCCCTCGCGAGGATGGGCGCATGGCGGAGGGCATCACCACACGCGAGGCGACGATCGAACGCTGGACCGCGGGTCTCGGCGAGGCGAACGGCGATCCGGGCGGGGGAGCGGCCGCCGGGGTCATGCTCGCGGTGGCAGCCGGCCTGATGTCCATGGTGGCGGGCTACTCCGATGCGCCCGAGATCCGCACGCGTGCGCAGGATCTGCGGGTCGCCGCCCTCGAAGCCGCCGACGAGGACGCGGCCGCGTCCGCGGCGTTCGGGGCCGCCTTCCGTCGCGACGACGAGGGCCGAGAGGACGCTATCCGGGAGGCGTCGCTCGAGGGAGCGCGCTCGTCCGCTCGCCTCGGCGACCGCGCCCGCGCCGCCATCCCGGATCTCGAGCACCTCGCCGTGCACGGCGATCGCACGCTGGTGGCCGACGTCGCGGTGGCGGCCGCCGCCCTGCGCGGCGCGCTCGCGAGCGCTCGCACCAACCTCAGCTACGACCTCGCGACGCTGCGCTCGGCGGGCTGGGAGCTCGACGAGGTGCGTGCCGAGCACCCCGCGCTGTGGGCGACCGTGGCGGGCCTCGGCGATGCCATCGCCCGCATCGACGGGCTCACCGACCGCATCGACCACCGCGCGGCGCCCACCGACTGAGCGCCGCCCGGCAGGGAGGATGCCGCATGCGCGCCGACACCCGGCGTCGCCGGGCGGGCGTGGGGGTGGTCGAACTTAGACTCGATCCATGGCATCCGACTCCTTCGTCCACCTCCATGTGCACAGCGAGTACTCGATGCTCGACGGCGCCGCGAAGATCGGCGCTATGACGCAGGCGGCGGCCGACTACGGCATGCCGGCGATCGCGGTCACCGACCACGGCAACACCTTCGCGGCCTTCGAGTTCTACAAGGCGGCCCAGGCCTCCGGCATCAAGCCGATCATCGGCCTCGAGGCGTATGTCACCCCGGGCACGCACCGCAGCGACAAGTCGCGCGTGCAGTGGGGCTCGCCGGATCAGAAGTCCGACGACGTCTCGGGTTCCGGCGCGTACACCCACATGACGATGTGGTCGCAGACCACCGAGGGCATGCACAACCTGTTCCGGCTCAGCTCGCTGTCGAGCATGGAGGGGTACTACTTCAAGCCGCGAATGGACCGCGAGCTGCTCCAGACGTACGGCAAGGGGCTGATCGCGACGACCGGATGCCCCTCGGGCGAGATCCAGACCCGCCTGCGCCTCGGCCAGTACGACGCGGCACGCGCGGCCGCGGCCGAGTTCCAGGACATCTTCGGCAAGGAGAACTACTTCGCCGAGATCATGGACCACGGGCTCTCGATCGAGCGCCGGGTCATGACCGACCTGCTGCGGATCTCGAAGGATCTGGGAATCCCGCTGGTCGCCACCAACGACTCGCACTACACGCACCAGCACGAGGCCGACGCCCACGCGGCGCTGCTGTGCGTGCAGTCCGGATCGACGCTCGACGACCCCAACCGCTTCAAGTTCGACGGCGACGGCTACTACGTCAAGACGGCCGCCGAGATGCGGCACATGTTCCGCGACAACCCCGAGGCGTGCGACAACACCCTGCTGATCGCCGAGCGCTGCGAGGTCGAGTTCAACACCTCGGCCAACTACATGCCGCGCTTCCCCGTGCCCGACGGCGAGACCGAGGACAGCTGGCTCATCAAGGAGGTCGAGAAGGGCCTCCACTACCGGTACCCGGCCGGCATCCCGGACAAGGTGCGCAAGCAGGCCGAGTACGAGACCGGGATCATCCTCCAGATGGGCTTCCCCGGCTACTTCCTCGTCGTCGCCGACTTCATCAACTGGGCCAAGGACAACGGCATCCGCGTGGGGCCCGGCCGCGGCTCGGGTGCGGGGTCGATGGTCGCGTACGCGATGAAGATCACCGACCTCGATCCGCTCGAGCACGGCCTCATCTTCGAGCGCTTCCTCAACCCCGACCGCGTCTCCATGCCCGACTTCGACGTCGACTTCGATGACCGTCGCCGCGGCGAGGTGATCGACTACGTCACCCGCAAGTACGGCTCCGAGCGCGTCGCGCAGATCGTCACCTACGGCACGATCAAGTCGAAGCAGGCTCTGAAGGACGCGGGCCGTGTGCTCGGCTTCCCGTTCTCGATGGGCGACCGCCTCACCAAGGCCATGCCGCCGGCAGTGATGGGCAAGGACATGCCGCTCGACGGCATGTTCAACCCCGAGCACCCCCGGTACAAGGAGGCGAGCGAGTTCCGCACGCTGATCGAGACCGACCCCGAGGCCAAGACGGTCTACGACCGCGCGGTGGGCCTCGAGGGCCTGAAGCGCCAGTGGGGCGTCCACGCCGCGGGCGTGATCATGTCGAGCGAGCCGCTGCTGGACATCATCCCGATCATGCGCCGAGAGCAGGACGGCCAGATCGTCACGCAGTTCGACTACCCGTCCTGCGAATCGCTCGGCCTGATCAAGATGGACTTCCTGGGCCTGCGCAACCTGACGATCATCTCGGACGCGCTCGACAACATCCGGATGAACAGGGGAGAGGAGCTCGACCTCGAGCATCTCTCGCTCGACGACAGGCCGGCGTACGACCTGCTCTCGCGCGGCGACACCCTCGGCGTGTTCCAGCTCGATGGCGGGCCGATGCGCTCGCTGCTGCGCCTGATGAAGCCGGACAACTTCGAGGACATCTCGGCCGTCATCGCGCTGTACCGCCCGGGCCCCATGGGTGCGAACTCGCACACCAACTACGCGCTCCGCAAGAACGGGCTGCAGCCGATCACGCCGATCCACCCCGAGCTCGAGGAGCCGCTGCGCGACATCCTCGACACCAGCTACGGCCTGATCATCTATCAGGAGCAGGTCATGGCCATCGCGCAGAAGGTCGCGGGCTTCAGCCTCGGCCAGGCCGACATCCTGCGCCGCGCGATGGGCAAGAAGAAGAAGTCCGAGCTCGACAAGCAGTACGAGGGCTTCGCCGGGGGTATGAAGGAGCGCGGCTTCGGCGAGGGCGCCATCAAGGCGCTGTGGGACATCCTGCTGCCCTTCTCGGACTACGCGTTCAACAAGGCGCACTCCGCCGCCTACGGCCTCGTCTCGTACTGGACGGCGTATCTGAAGGCGCACTACCCGGCCGAGTACATGGCCGCGCTGCTCACCAGCGTCGGCGACTCCAAGGACAAGATGGCGCTCTACCTGAACGAGTGCCGCCGCATGGGCATCCGGGTGCTGCCGCCGGACGTCTCCGAGTCGATCAACTTCTTCGCCGCCGTCGGCGAGGACATCCGCTTCGGCCTCGGCGCGGTGCGCAACGTCGGATCGAACGTCGTCGAGGGCATCGTGGCGTCGCGCGCCGACGGGCCCTACACATCGTTCCACGACTTCCTGGCGCGGGTGCCGCTGCACGTGGCGAACAAGCGCACGGTCGAGTCCCTCATCAAGGCCGGCGCGTTCGACTCGACCGGCTCGACGCGCCGCGCTCTCGTGGAGATCCACGAGAGCGCCGTCGAGGTCGCGGTCACCGACAAGCGCAACGCCGCGGGCGGTGCGATCGGGTTCGACTTCGACAGCCTCTGGGACGAGCCCCAGTCCGTGCAGAAGGTACCGGAGCGCCCGGAGTGGACGAAGAAGGACAAGCTCGCGTTCGAGCGCGAGATGCTCGGGCTGTACGTCTCCGATCACCCGCTCGCGGGCCTCGAGGTGCCGCTCGCCAAGCACCGCACGATCACGATCAGCGCGCTGCTCGCGTCGGAGGATCTGCAGGACGGCGACCAGGTGACCGTCGCCGGCCTGGTGACGAGCGCCCAGCATCGCGTGGCCAAGTCCAGCGGCAATCCCTACGGCATGATCACCATCGAGGACTTCGAGGGCGAGGTCACGGCCATGTTCATGGGCAAGACCTACACCGAGTTCCAGCCCATCCTGCAGCAGGACGCCATCATGGTCGTCCGCGGTCGCGTCTCCCGCCGTGACGACGGGCTCAACCTGCATGCGCAGTCGGCGTTCACCCCGGATGTGGGCTCCTTCGACGAGGCAGGGCCGCTGACGCTCGTCATCCCGGAGCAGCGCGCCACCGAGCAGATCGTCCAGGATCTGGCCGACACGCTGCGGCGTCACTCGGGCGACACCGAGGTGCGCCTGAAGATGCACAAGGGCCGCACCGCGAAGGTGTTCGAGGTGCCCATGCACGTCCGGATCACGGCCGACCTGTTCGGCGACCTGAAGTCGCTGCTCGGTCCGCAGTGCCTGGGCTGATCCCGCCGCGCGGCGCCGGGTCGAACTGCCCCGTGAGGGGGCGGCCCCCCGTCGGTAGGATCGACTTCTCCGTTCCGTCATCGAGAGGATCAGCGTGACCGACCTTCCTTCGGCCTCGTCCGCCCCCGAGCAGCCCGTCGCCGCGACCGACGCGTCTGCGGCCGAGAAGCCGCTCCACGGCGTCGGTCCGTTCACGGTGCGCGAGGTGATCCTCCTCGCCGCGTCCGCGCTGATCCTGCTGCTGTCGTTCTTCTCGCTCTACTCGGGCTTCTACCTCACCATCTGGCAGCGTTCGCTGGAGTGGGTGCTCGCGGTCGCCCTGCCGCTCGCCGCGGGGGTGCTGATCCTGATCCGCCGCTTCGCGCCCGCGACGCGCCTGCGGGTCGGGTCGCTCTCCGTCGACCAGTTCGCCTCCGTGGCGTTCTCGGTGTCCGCGGTCATGTGGCTGAGCAACGTCGCCTACGGCATCGACACCTTCGTGCGCAGCTCCGGCACGGTCGGCGCCCTGACGTGGAGCGCGTGGGTCGCGCTGATCGTCAGCCTCGTCGGCGTCTTCTTCACGGTCGTCGCCCCGTTCGTCCCGCCGTTCAAGGACGACTTCGTCGGTCGTCCCGAGGCACCCGCGCACCCGATCGCGCGGGAGGCCCGCCCGGTCATCCGCCGCCCGCGTCCGGAGCCGCAGTCCGCCGCACCGGCATGGCAGCAGCAGCAGGGCGGCGCGTGGCCCGCGAACGGGCAGCAGCCGTACGGCCAGGCACCCTACGGGCAGCACCCCCAGGCCCCCCAGGGCCCCGAGGCGTGGCAGCAGCAGTACGCCCCGCAGGGCCAGCAGCCCTTCGGTCAGCAGCAGGGCTACGGTCAGCAGCCCTACGGCCAGCAGCCGGGGTACGGTCAGCAGCCCTACGGGCAGGCGCAGTTCCCGGCCCCGGGCGCGCAGGCACCGGCCTACGGCCAGCAGTTCCCGCTCCCGGCCGAGCCCCAGGCGGCGCCGGACTCCACGACGGAGTACCCGGCGGCGGACGACGTCGCGACGTCGGTGCACCAGATCCCTGCCGAGGCGCTCGATGACCAGCCCGCGACCGAGGCCCCGGCCGATGTCGTGTCCGAGCCTCAGACCGAGGTCGTCGCCCCGGCGCCGCAGGCCTTCTGGGCGCTGGCCCCGGAGGAGCGCGACGTCGTCGACGCGTACGGCACGCCGCTGTTCCGGATCGGCCCGACCGCATGGGCGCTGGTGGTGGAGGACCGCGGCAACGCGTACGTCGTGCGTCACGACGACGGCCGCATCGGCTTCCTGCACGACATCTCGGGCGTCACGCGCGGCTGAGAGACGGCGGGCGCCTGCCAGAATAGGGGTATGCGCACCATCGATCTCCGCGGCCGCGACCTCCAGGTCGCGGAACTGCTCGCCGTCGTCCCTCGTGCCTCCGAAGCCCGAGCGACGGCGCTGCATGTGGCGGCCGAGATCGTCGACGACGTCCGCGTCCGCGGCGAGGCCGCCCTGCGCGAGCAGGCCGAGCGCTTCGACGGCGCCGTCGACCACGCGATCCGCGTGCCGGCGGAGCAGATCGCCGAGGCAATCGCCGCGCTCGACGATCAGGTGCGCGCGGCGCTCGAGGAGGCCATCCGGCGTGTGCGCGAGGCCTCGGCCGCTCAGGTGCCCGCGCCGCGCGTGACCGAGCTCGGGCCGGGTGCGCGCGTGACGCAGCGCTGGCAGCCGGTCTCCCGGGTCGGCGTCTACGTGCCCGGCGGCAAGGCGGTCTACCCGTCCAGCGTGGTGATGAACGTGGTGCCGGCTCAGGTCGCCGGTGTCCGCAGCGTCGCCCTCGCCTCGCCCCCGCAACGCGACCACGGCGGGCGCGTCCACCCGACGATCCTCGCCGCCGCCGGCCTTCTCGGCGTCGACGAGGTCTACGCGATGGGCGGCGCGGGCGCCGTCGGCGCGCTCGCGCACGGTGTGGCCTCGCTCGACCTCGACCCTGTCGACGTGGTCTCGGGCCCCGGCAACAACTTCGTCGCCGCCGCCAAGCGAGCCGTCGCGGGGGTGGTCGGCACCGACTCCGAGGCCGGAGCCACCGAGATCCTGATCATCGCCGACGACACCGCCGACCCGCGTCTGGTCGCGTACGACCTGGTCAGCCAGGCCGAGCACGACGAGCAGGCGTCAGCGGTGCTCGTGACGATGTCCGAGACCCTGGCCGAGGCCGTCGCCGCCGAGGTGGAGACCGTCGCAAACGCCACGCGCCACCGCGATCGGGTCGCGGCGGCGCTGGCGGGGGAGCAGTCGGCGATCGTCCTGGTCGACGATCTCGCCGCCGCCGAGGCGTTCAGCAACGCCTACGCGCCCGAGCACCTCGAGATCCACGTCGCCGACGCCGCCGCATCGGCCACCCGCTGCACAAGCGCCGGTGCGGTCTTCGTCGGGTCGTACTCGCCCGTGAGCCTCGGCGACTACCTCGCCGGCTCCAACCACGTGCTCCCGACCGGCGGTCAGTCGCGCTACGCGGCGGGTCTCGGATCCCACACCTTCCTGCGCCCGCAGCAGGTGATCGAGTACGACCGCTCGGCGCTGGCCGACGTGCGCTCGGCCATCGTTGCGCTGGCAGAGGCCGAGGCGCTGCCCGCGCACGGCGAGGCGATCACCGCCCGGTTCGACGCGTAGGATCTCGCCTTATGCACTGCCCCTTCTGCCGCCACGGCGACTCCCGCGTCATCGACTCGCGCACCAGCGACGACGGCCTGTCCATCCGCCGGCGCCGGCAGTGCCCCGAGTGCGGCGGGCGGTTCTCGACCATCGAGACCGCGAGCCTCAACGTCATCAAGCGATCGGGTGCGGTCGAGCCGTTCACCCGCGACAAGGTCATCTCGGGTGTCCGCAAGGCCTGCCAGGGCCGGCCGGTGACGGACGCGGATCTGGCGATCCTCGCGCAGCGCGTCGAGGAGATCGTGCGCCAGACGGGGCTCAGCCAGATCGATGCGAACGAGATCGGGCTGGCCATCCTCGGGCCGCTGCGCGACCTCGACGAGGTCGCCTACCTCCGCTACGCGAGCGTGTACCAGGCGTTCGAGTCGCTCGAGGACTTCGAGACGTCGATCGCCGAGCTGCGCGCCGATCACGCGCGCGGCCGCGCCGACGTCGCAGCGGTCCCGGCCGCGGCCGACGAGCAGGCCTGACACCGGTCGGTGGCGCGCGGGCGCGACCGATACCCTGGAGGGGATGTATCCCCTCCTCTTCACGCACGTCCTCACGCGGTTCGATCCCGAGACGGCGCACCATCTCGGCATGGCCGTGATCCGCGTCGCGGGCGCCTGGCCGTTCGCGCCGATCGTCCGCGCCTTCACCCGCCCGGCGCCCGAGCTCGCGGTCGAGGCCCTCGGTCACACGTTCCCGTCGCCGTTCGGGGTCGCCGCGGGCTTCGACAAGAACGCCGTCGGCGTGCGCGGCCTCGAGGCCCTCGGATTCGGCCACATCGAGATCGGCACGGTCACCGCCATCCCGCAGGACGGCAACCCGAAGCCGCGGCTGTTCCGCCTCGTCCAGGACCGCGCGGTCATCAACCGCATGGGCTTCAACAACCGCGGTGCCGAAGCGGCCGCCCGGCGCCTGGCGAAGCTGCGCCGCTCGGGTGCGGTCGTCGCGGCGAACATCGGCAAGAGCCGCGTGGTCGACGTCGAGAACGCGACGGCCGACTACGTGACGAGCGCGCGGATGCTCGCACCGCTGTCCGACTACCTGGCCGTCAACGTCTCGTCGCCGAACACCCCCGGCCTGCGCGGGCTTCAGGCGGTCGAGACCCTCGCACCGCTGCTGCGCGCCGTCCGCGATGCGGCGGGGGCGACCCCGCTGCTGGTGAAGATCGCCCCCGACCTGCCGGACGACGAGATCGCGGCGATCGCGCGGCTCGCGGTCGACGAGGGGCTCGCGGGCATCATCGCCAACAACACCACGATCTCGCGCGAGGGTCTGGTCGCCGACGCCGCCGAGGTCGAGGCCATGGGCGCCGGCGGCCTCTCGGGCGCCCCCCTCAAGGAGCGCTCGCTCGAGGTGCTGCGTGTGGTCCGCGCCGCCGTCCCCGACGACTTCTGCGTGATCTCCGTCGGAGGCGTCGAGACCGCGGCCGACGTGCAGGAGCGCCTCGACAACGGCGCCACCCTCGTCCAGGGATACTCGGGGTTCCTCTACCGCGGCCCGCTGTGGGCGAAGCAGATCAACGACGGTCTCGTGGCCCTGCGCGCCGGTCGGTCGCCTGGCGCTCGCTAGCCAGATCCCGCGGCCAGGTCGCCGCGCCCGCACCGCCCACGAGAAAGCCCCGCCCTCGAAAGAGGAGCGGGGCTTTTCCGGTGTCCGATCGGATCAGGCGGGGTACTCGCGCCGGCCGACCTGCGGCTTCGGCAGGCGCATGAAGCGCATCTGCACCGAGCGCATCGCGGCGTACCAGCCGAGGCCGCGCTCGAGCTTGTCCTTGCCGAACTTCGCGGCGGCCTTCCGCTTCACCGTCGTCGACAGGATGATCATGTCGCCGATGACGAACAGGATGAACGCCCACAGGACGACGAACGAATAGAACTGGAAGAAGTCCAGCGGGATGAACGTGGTGACGATCACAACGATCATCGCGGGCATCAGGAACTCGCCGAGGTGCCATCCGGCGTCGGTGTAGTCGCGCGCGAAGCGCTTCTGCGGTCCCTTGTCGCGGGCCGGCAGGAACTTCTCCTCGCCGTTGGCCATGCCCAGGCGCGCACGGTCCTGACGCTCGCGCAGCTCTGCGCGGGCGCGGGCCTTCGCCTCCTTGGTGTCGGCGACGAGAGGGCGCTTGCGTGCCGCCTCCTGCTCGGCGCGGCTCGGGGTCGGGCGGCCCTTGCCGGCCATGCCGACGGCCTCGCCATTGAGGAACGTTCCCTCGGAAGCGCCGTCGTTCACGGCGGGGGTCTTGCTCACGGTCTGCACCTCTTCTTCATCCGGATCACGACTCGCTCGTCAGCACGGCGAAACGCCCGGATCGCGTGTGGGGGTCGACCTAAGATTACCCGCATGACTTCGGAGCCCACTGTGGATCAGACCGTGCCGGATCAGCGACTGCTGGAGGCCGCCGAGAGCGGCATCCCGGCGGCGCTCGCGGATCTCGGCAGGCTCGTGCGCATCCAGGGCATCGCATGGCCGGCGTTCGACCAGGAGCAGCTGCAGCTCAGCGCCCGCGCGATCGCGGATCTGGCCGAGGGCACGGGGGTCTTCGACGAGGTGCGCATCCTCACGGCGCCGATCCCCGGCACGGACGAGCACGGGCAGCCCGCGATCCTGGCCACGCGAGCGGCGCGCAACGGGCGCCCCACCGTGATGCTCTACGCCCACCACGACGTCCAGCCCCCGGGGGACGAGGCGCTGTGGGAGACGCCGCCGTTCGAGCCGACGGTCCGCGACGGCCGCCTCTACGGGCGCGGCGCGGCCGACGACAAGGCGGGGGTGATGGCGCACATCGCCTCGCTCCGTGCGCTGCGCGAGGTCGCGGGCGACGACCTCGATCTCGGGATCGTCCTGTTCATCGAGGGGGAGGAGGAGTTCGGCTCGCGCTCGTTCGGGTCGTTCCTCGCCGAGAACGCGGAGGCCATGCGCAGCGATGTGATCGTGGTCGCCGACTCGGGCAACTGGGACTCCGAGACCCCCGCCGTGACGGTCTCCCTGCGCGGCAACGCGAAGTTCCACCTCACGGTGCGGACCCTCGCGCACGCATCGCACTCCGGCATGTTCGGGGGAGCGGTGCCCGATGCGATGCTCGCGACGATCAAGCTGCTCTCGACACTCTGGGACGACCAGGGCGCGGTGGCCGTCGAGGGTCTCGCCGCGCGGGAGGCGGAGACGCCCGACTACGCCGAGACGACGCTGCGCGACGAGGCCGGGCTGCCCGAGGGCGTGTCGCCGATCGGCGAGGGCACGATCCTGTCGCGCATCTGGAACAAGCCGTCGATCACGGTCACGGGCATCGACTTCACGTCGGTGGAGGCGGCATCCAACACGCTCTCGCCCGAGGTCACCGTGGTCGTCAGCGCCCGCGTCGCCCCCGGTCAGGACGCCACCGAGGCGTATGCCGCTATCGAGTCGCACCTGCGCGCACACGCGCCGTTCGGGGCCGAGCTGACCTTCAGCGAGACCGACCTCGGCGACGGCTTCCTCGTCGACACCTCCGGCTGGGCCGTCGCCGACGCCCGTGCGGCGATGCGCGACGGCTACGGCAAGGACCCGGTCGACCTCGGCATCGGCGGATCCATCCCGTTCATCTCCGATCTCGTGCGCCAGTTCCCGGGCGCGCAGATCCTCGTGACGGGGGTGGAGGACCCGCACTCGCGCGCCCACAGCCCGAACGAGTCGCTGCACCTCGAGACGTTCCGCAATGCGGTGCGATCCGAGGCGCTCCTGCTCGGCAGGATCAACGCGCGCAGTCTCTGAGCCCGCCCGAGGGTTGCGGCGGTAGAATCATGAGGTACAACGTCCCGATCGACCGGATCGGGCGGGCCGCCTCGTAAGGAGCGTCATGACCGACACGACCATCGCCGACACCACCGTCGCCGACACGCGCGCTCACGGCGTGAGCCTCACCGACGCGGCGGCCACCAAGGTGAAGAACCTTCTCGAGCAGGAGGGTCGCGACGACCTGCGCCTGCGCGTCGCCGTGCAGCCCGGCGGCTGCTCGGGCCTGATCTACCAGCTCTACTTCGACGAGCGCTTCCTCGAGGAGGACGTGACCGTCGACTTCGACGGCGTCGAGGTCATCGTCGACAACATGTCGGTCCCGTACCTCGACGGCGCGAAGATCGACTTCAAGGACACGATCTCGGAGCAGGGCTTCACGATCGACAACCCGAACGCGTCCGGCAGCTGCGCCTGCGGCGACAGCTTCCACTGAGCCTTCCCGCAAAGAGCCCCAGCCCTCGTGGCATGGGGCTCTTTCGCTTCTCCCGGCGTGTCCCCGCGCTTTCTCGACAACTTGTAGAAAAAGGCCGCTCGAACACGCCCCGGGCTGGCCGTTTGTCCTGAACCGGGTGAGAGCTTGCCCTAGACTGGCATGTGCCTCATCCACGTTCGAAAGGTGAATTCGTGCCGTCGAAACGCTCCCTCCGCTGGGCCGCGATCCCGGTCGCCGTCGCCGCAGCCGTCGCCCTTGCCGGCTGCACTCCCACGGAGCTGCACGGTTACCTCCCCGGATTCGAGGTGGACGGCCAGGCTGCAGAGCCCGCGACCAACCAGGTCGAGCGGGTCGCGTCGCTGTGGACCAGCTCCTGGATCGTCCTGCTCGCCGTCGGCATCATCACCTGGGGTCTGATGCTCTGGGCGATGGTGGTGTACCGCCGCCGCAAGGGCCAGACCGGCCTCCCGGTGCAGCTGCGCTACAACATGCCGATCGAGATCTTCTTCACGACGGTGCCGCTCATCCTCGTCCTCGGCATGTTCGCCTTCACGGCGCGCGACCAGGCCTCGATCGAGCACCAGTGGACCGCTGACGAGGGCGACGTGAGCATCACGGCCATCGGCAAGCAGTGGTCCTGGGACTTCCAGTACAACGGCGAGGAAGAGGACAACTCGGACGCCGTCTGGACGATGGGCATCCAGGCCCAGCCCGACGCGGCCGGCAACATCGACCAGGCCGAGCTGCCCACGCTCGTCCTCCCCGTCGACAAGAAGGTCACGATCGACCTCGAGTCGCGCGATGTCATCCACTCCTTCTGGATCATCGACTTCCTCTACAAGAAGGACATGTACCCCGGCCGCGACAACTCGTGGTCGTTCATCCCCACGCGTGAGGGCACCTACGCCGGCAAGTGCGCCGAGCTCTGCGGTGAGTACCACTCGATGATGCTGTTCAACGTCGAGGTGGTCAGCGAAGCCGAGTACGAGGACTACCTCGCCGAGCTCGAGGCCAAGGGTCAGACGGGCGACGTCGACGACGCCTTCGACCGCCAGCAGAACGCCCCCGGCACGGGCGCCCCCGCGTCCACCGAATCCGAGGAAGAGGGCCACTGATCATGGCGACCACACTCCAGGAGCACCGCACCACGCTCCCGCCGCGACAGGCCGCACTGCTCAGCGCTTCGCGCACTGAGCAGAAGGGCAACATCGTCGTCAAGTGGCTGACGTCCACGGACCACAAGACCATCGGGTACATGTACCTGATCGCGTCGGTGATCTTCTTCATGATCGGCGGCGTGATGGCCCTGATCATCCGCGCCGAGCTCTTCGCGCCGGGCATGCAGGTGCTGCCGACGAAGGAGCAGTACAACCAGCTGTTCACGATGCACGGCACGATCATGTTGCTGATGTTCGCGACGCCGCTGTTCGCCGGCTTCGCCAACGCGATCCTGCCGCTGCAGCTCGGTGCGCCGGATGTCGCCTTCCCGCGGCTGAATGCGTTCGCCTTCTGGCTGTTCCTGTTCGGCTCGACCATCGCGGTCGCCGGCTTCCTGACGCCCTCGGGCGCCGCGTCCTTCGGCTGGTTCGCTTACCAGCCCCTGGCGAACGCCACGTTCTCACCGGGTGTGGGCGGAAACCTCTGGATGCTCGGCCTCGGCCTCTCCGGCTTCGGCACCATCCTGGGCGCGGTGAACTTCATCACCACGATCATCACGATGCGCGCCCCGGGCCTCACCATGTGGCGCATGCCGATCTTCACGTGGAACACGCTCATCACGAGCCTCCTGATCCTCGTGGCCTTCCCGGTGCTCGCCGCCGCCATCTTCGCCGCCGGCGCCGACCGCGTGCTCGGCGCCCACATCTACGACCCGGCCAACGGCGGTGTGCTCCTCTGGCAGCACCTGTTCTGGTTCTTCGGTCACCCCGAGGTGTACATCATCGCGCTGCCGTTCTTCGGCATCGTCTCGGAGATCTTCCCGGTCTTCAGCCGCAAGCCGATCTTCGGCTACAAGACGCTCGTGTACGCGACCATCGCGATCGCCGCCCTGTCGGTGGCCGTCTGGGCGCACCACATGTACGTCACCGGCGCGGTGCTGCTGCCGTTCTTCGCCCTGATGACCATGCTCATCGCGGTCCCGACCGGCGTGAAGATCTTCAACTGGATCGGCACGATGTGGCGTGGCTCGCTCACGTTCGAGACGCCGATGGTCTTTGCTCTCGGCTTCTTGGTCTCGTTCGTCTTCGGTGGTCTCACCGGCGTGATCCTGTCGTCGCCGCCGCTCGACTTCCACCTGTCGGACTCGTACTTCGTCGTGGCGCACTTCCACTACGTGGTCTTCGGAACCGTTGTGTTCGCGATGTTCGCCGGCTTCTACTTCTGGTGGCCGAAGTGGACGGGACGCATGCTCAACGAGCGCCTCGGCTACGTGCACTTCTGGATGCTGTTCATCGGCTTCCACATGACCTTCCTCATCCAGCACTGGCTGGGTGTGGACGGCATGGTCCGTCGCTACGCCGACTACTCGGCCGCCGACGGGTGGACGTGGGAGAACCAGCTGTCGACCGTGGGTGCCGTCATCCTCGGCGCCTCGCTGCTGCCGTTCTTCCTGAACATCTGGATCACCGCGCGCACCGCGCCCAAGGTCACGGTCAACGACCCGTGGGGCTACGGCGGTTCGCTCGAGTGGGCCACGTCGTGCCCGCCGCCGCGACACAACTTCACCTCGATCCCGCGCATCCGCAGCGAGCGTCCCGCGTTCGACCTGAACCACCCCGAGGCCGGCATCCCGGTCGGTGTGGGCCCGGCGAAGGACGCCCCCGACGCTCCCGTGATCGACGTCGCGGACGGAAAGGTCAAGTAAATGCGTTCGCACATCGGAATCTGGTGGTTGCTCGCCGCCTTCTTCGGCGTGATGGCTGTCACCTACACCTGGTGGAACCTGATCGCGCACGGCGAGGTCGAATGGGTCGGCACGGTCGCCCTCAGCTTCGGCATCTTCATGTCGGCGATGATCGCGTTCTACATCCAGGTGGTCCACAAGGGCCAGCACGGTGTGGACCTCCCCGAGGACCGCGACGACGCTGACATCGACGACGGCGACGCCGAGCTCGGCGAGTTCAGCCCCTGGTCCTGGTGGCCGCTCGTCCTCGCGGCCTCGGCGGCGCTGATGATCCTGGGCCTGGCGGTCGGTCACTTCCTGATCCCCGTCGCGCTCGGCATCTTCGCCATCGCGATCGTGGGCTGGGTCTACGAGTACTACCGCGGGTACTTCGCCCGCTGAGTCACCTCCAGAACGCCCCGGCGGACTTCGGTCCGGCCGGGGCGTTTCTGCGTATGCTCCATGGCTCATCCCTCGGGCAGCGGGGCGCGCACTGAGGGCCGTCACGCGGCCGGTGTGCCGCGGGTACGCCCGGGGCTCCTCCCTGCCCTCTGACGGGGCCCCGAGGGCCCCGTTGGTCGCTGAACCCGCTCCGGCGGGTCCTGCCCTGACGTAGGCCCTAGGGCCGGGCCCCCGAGTCGCGACGTGGCTCGCCGCCGACGGCAACGTACCGGCGTGCGATGTGCCGGCGCTCCTGAGCCCACTCACACTGCGGGACGGGCGGCCGCAGAATCCAGGTCACCGAACCGGTCCTGGCCCACCACCGTGTTCACACGCGGACCGCGGCCGGCCTCGGACTAGGGGTGCCCACCTAGCGTGGTCGGGGTGTGTGCTGTCCCTCGGAGTCCTCGTCGCATCCCAACGGGCCGCAGGGGAGCGGGAGCGCGACCCGCCTTCCGCCGGAGTCACTGAGCCCATCGTCATGTCGCATCTGCGCACTGGTCTCCGGCACGTGCTCGGCGGAGCTTCTCGCCGTCTCGCCACGGAAGCGCGGCGACGGGCATACGGTGACCGGGCGGCGACCGGTCACGTGCGCCGGAGGAGGGGACAATCCTCCGCGATCGCTCGAGGCGAGAGACCGTCACCACGGTGCGGGGATGCAATGGCCGGGTCCGTGGGCCGAGTGTCGCCCGTACGGGCTCACGGGTCGGCGTCGGGCCGTACACGCTTCGCGACGGGCCCACACCGCACTCGGCGACCGCTGCGCGGCCTATGGGGCTCCTGTGGGGTCGACGCCGGCTGCTGCCCCCAGCGCGTGCACCAGCGGGAAACGACAACGCCCCCGGTCCGAAGACCGGGGGCGTTGTTCACGCGATCAGAGTCAGTGACCCGACTCGAGCTCGCGGGGGCTGGGGCCGTACTCGTGCAGCTCGTGCTTCTGGTGCGCCACCGAGGCGTCCAGCTCGCTCTGCGTGACGGGGGCCAGGCGGTCCTCGAAGAACCAGCGGGAGAATCCGGCGCGCAGCTTCTCGCTGAAGGGGATCTGGCCCTGGTCGTTCGGGCGCAGGACGAGGGGAGCGTAGTTCTCCACGTCGATCAGCTTCCAACGCTCGTACTCGCTGACGGGGCGGTGCACCTCGCGGTACTCGCCACCGGGCATACGCACGATGCGGCCCGACTCGTAGCCGTGCAGCGCGATCTCGCGGTCCTTCTTCTGCAGGGCCAGAGCCACGCGCTTGGTGAAGAAGTACACGATGATCGGCAGGACGATGAGCGAGATCTGCAGGAAGCGGATCACACCCTCCATGGTGAGCATGAAGTGCGTCGCGATGATGTCCGACGAGGCGGCGGCCCAGAGAACCGCGTAGAACACAACGCCGGCGGCGCCGATCGCGGTGCGGGTCGCGGCGTTGCGCGGGCGCTGGGCGATGTGGTGCTCGCGCTTGTCGCCGGTGATCCACGCCTCGATGAAGGGGTAGAACATCACGAGCACGATGAAGACACCGAGCACGAGAACCGGGACCAGGATGCCCATCGACAGCGTGAAGTTGCCGAGCTGGATGTCCCAGTTCGAAGGTGCGAGACGCAGGGCGCCATCCGCGAAGCCGATGTACCAGTCGGGCTGCGTACCGGCCGACACGGGGGACGGGTCGTACGGACCGTAGGCCCAGATCGGGTTGATCTGCACCAGCGAGGCGAACAGCACGATCACGCCGAAGACGATGAAGAAGAAGCCGCCCATCTTCGCCATGTACACGGGCATCATCGGGTAGCCGACGACATTGCCGTTGCTGCGGCCGGGGCCCGCGAACTGCGTGTGCTTGTTCACGATCATCAGGATGAGGTGAAGCGCGACGAGCGCGATGACCAGCAGCGGCAGGATCAGGATGTGCAGCGTGTACAGGCGGCCGACGATCTGGTCGCCCGGGAACTCACCGCCGAAGAACAGGAACGAGGTCCAGGTTCCGATGATCGGCAGACCCTTGATCAGGCCGTCGATGATGCGGAGGCCGTTGCCCGAGAGCAGGTCGTCGGGGAGCGAGTAGCCGGTGAAGCCCTCGGCCATCACGAGGATGAACAGCACGAAGCCGATCACCCAGTTCAGCTCGCGGGGCTTGCGGAACGCGCCGGTGAAGAACACACGGAGCATGTGCACGCCGATGCCGGCCACGAAGACCAGCGCGGCCCAGTGGTGGATCTGGCGGACCAGCAGGCCGCCGCGGACGTCGAACGACAGGCGGAGCGTCGACTCGAGCGCCGACGACATCGCGATGCCGCGCATGGGCTCGTAGGCGCCGGTGTAGTGCGTCTCGGCCATGGACGCCTGGAAGAAGAACGTCAGGAACGTGCCGGACAGCAGCACAACGACGAACGACCACAGCGCGATCTCGCCGAGCATAAACGACCAGTGGTCGGGGAAGACCTTGCGGCCGAGAGCCTTGACGAAGCCGGAGAGGCTCGTGCGCTCGTCGATGTAGTTGGCGGCGGCGCCGACGAACTTGCCGCCCAGCGGGGCGTCCTGGCTCGTCTTCTCAGGGGCGGTGGTGGTGCTCATCAATGACGCTCCCAGAAGCTCGGGCCGACGGGCTCGGTGAATCCGTGCTGCGCGACGAGGTAGCCCTCGGCGTCGACGGTGATCGGCAGCTGCGGCAGCGGGCGGGCCGCGGGTCCGAAGATGACCTTGGCGTGCTCGGTGACGTCGAACTGCGACTGGTGGCACGGGCACAGCAGGTGGTGGGTCTGCTGCTCGTACAGGGCGACGGGGCAGCCGACGTGCGTGCAGACCTTCGAGTACGCGACGATGCCGTCGTACGACCAGGTCTTGCGCTCCTCGGTCTCCTTGAGCTGCTCGGGGAGCAGACGCATGAGGAGGACGATGGCCTTGGCCTTCTCCTCGAGGTATCCCTCGCCGTGGCTGAGCTCCGTGAGGTTCTCGGGGATCACGTGGAAGGCCGAGCCGAGCGTGACGTCGGACGCCTTGATGGGCGTGCCGTCGGGGTCGCGGACGAGACGGATGTCCTTGTCCCACATGGTCTGGTTCAGCAGCGCGACCGGGTCGCCCGCGATGGGGTTGTCCGGCGTCGAGTGCGGGGCCAGGCCGCGGAACAGCGTGATGCCGGGGAGGATCGAGGCGCCGACCGCGGCGAACAGCGAGTTGCGGATCATCTTGCGACGACCGAAGCCCGACTCCTCGTTAGCGACGGTGAAGGCCTCGACGACCGCGGCGCGCGTCTCCTCGGAGCCGCGGGTGCCGTGACGCTCCTCGACGTACTCCTTGTCGCTCATCAGCGCCTTGGACCAGTGGATCGCGCCCACGCCGATGGCGAGGAGCGCCGCGGCGATGCCGAGACCGATCCAGAGGTTGTTGCTGCGGATCGAGGTGGCCGTGCCGTCCTCGATCGGGAACAGCATGTAGGCGGCGACGGCCCAGAGGCTCGCGGCGACCGACACGTAGAACAGCGTGTAGACGACGCGGTTCGCGAGGCGCTCGGCCTTCGGGTCCTTGTCGGTGACCCGGGTGCGGTGCGGCGGCAGGCCGGGGTTCTGCACGGGGTCGGCAACCGAGACGGCCAGGCCGGGGCTGGCCTTGTAGGCCTCCACCTCGTGCACGTCGGTGTCGTGAGCCATGGGGTTCCTCGTCACGTCTTCTTTGTTGGTCATGCTCAGGAGATCAGTTCGCCGAGGTCAGTTCGACTTGGCGGTGATCCACACGGTGATCGCGATCAGCGCGCCGATGCCGAAGATCCAGACGAACAGACCCTCCGACACCGGGCCGAGCGAGCCGATGGTGAAGCCACCGGTCGCGGGCTGCTCCTGCTGGTACAGCAGCGCGGAGATGATGTCGCGCTTGTCCTCGGGGGTGAGGTTCATGTCGCTGAAGACGGGCATGTTCTGGGGACCGGTGGCCATCGCCGCGTACATGTGCAGGGCGCTGGTGTCCTGGATGTCCGGAGCGTACTTGCCCTCGGTCAGCGCACCACCGGCGGCGGCCACGTTGTGGCACATCGCGCAGTTGATGCGGAAGAGCTCGGCGCCGCGGGCGACATCGCCCTCGCCGTCCAGGTAGTGCTCATCCGGGAAGTCCGGGCCCGGGGCCGACTCCTGGACGAAGTCGGCGACCGCGAGGATCTGCTCCTCGGTGAACTGCACCGGCTTCTGCGGGGCCTGGACGTCCTGACGCTGCATCGGCATGCGGCCGGTGGACATCTGGAACTCGACCGCGAGCGCGCCGACGCCGTCGAGCGACGGGCCGTTGGCCGTGCCCTCGAGGTTCATGCCGTGGCAGGTCGCGCAGTTCGCCTGGAACAGCTTCTCGCCGTCCTCGGCGGTGAGCGAGGTGTTCGCGCTCGTCTCCGCGGTCGCCGCGACGGCGGCGGTGGCGCCGGCGTAGACGCCTCCGGAGATGAGCAGGCCGATGCCGATCAGCGCGGCTGCGGCCAGGGGGGAGCGGCGGCCGTTCGCACGGCGCTTCTTCTCTCGTGCCATAAGGGTGATGTAGCTCCGCTCTTACTTGAGGAAGTAGATGACAAAGAACAGGGCGATCCACACGACGTCGACGAAGTGCCAGTAGTACGACACGACGATCGCGGTCACGGCTTCCTTGTGACGGGCGCGCTTGACCGCGTAGAAGCGGCCGATGGTGAGGAGGAAGGCCACGAGACCGCCAGTCACGTGCAGGGCGTGGAAGCCCGTCGTGAGATAGAACGCGGAGGCGTACGAGTCTGCGCTGATCGGCATGCCCTCGCTCACCAGGGTGGTGTACTCCCAGACCTGGCCGGACACGAAGAACGCGCCCAGGGCGAAGGAGACCCAGAACCACGGCACAACGCCCCAGTTCACGAGCTTCTGGATGAAGGGGTACTTCTCGAAGCGCACACCCTCGGCGGAGAACACACCCAGCTGGCAGGTGACACTCGACAGCACCAGGATGATCGTGTTCACCAGCGCGAACGGGACGTTCAGCAGCTGGCTGCGCTCGGCCCACAGCTCCGGCGAGGTGCTGCGGAGCGTGAAGTAGATGGCGAAGAGGCCCGCGAAGAACATCACCTCGCTGCCGAGCCAGACGATCGTGCCGACCGCGACGGTGTCGGGTCGCTTGACTGTTCTGGGTGCCGGGGCGAACGTTGCTGGTGCAGTCACCCGTCCATTATTGCCGATCCCGGAGCGTGTTTTCGGCAACTTCGACGTCTTGTCGAAATACCCATCCTCTGGCGCGGCTGTGGCGTGCTCGTGAAAGGCCCGTGAATCCGCCTGAGTAGGATCGCTCGTATGGCGGAACCGACCTGGCCGGATGTGCTCACGACCGTTCTCTCTCGCGCGAACCTCAGCGTGTCGGAGGCCACCTGGGCCATGCGCCAGGTGATGGAGGGGCGTGCCACGGCGGCGCAGCTGGGCGGCTTCCTTCTCGCGCTGCGTGCCAAGGGCGAGACGGTCGAGGAGATCATCGGCTTCCGCGACGCGATCCTGGATGCGGCCGTGCCGCTGGATGTGGACCCGAACGTCCTCGACATCGTGGGGACCGGCGGCGACCGCTTCGGCACCGTGAACATCTCGTCCACCGCGTCGATCGTCATCGCGGCGACCGGGGTTCCCGTGGTGAAGCACGGAAACAAGGCCGCCAGCTCGAAGTCGGGCTCGTCGGACGTGCTGAGCGCGCTCGGCATCGACCTTCGCCTTCCTCCGGAGGCGGTCGCGGGGGTGCTCGATCGCGCCGGCATCACGTTCGCGTGGGCCGCCGCCTTCCACCCCGGGTTCCGCCACGCGGGCGCCGTGCGCGCCGAGCTCGGCGTGCCGACGGTCTTCAACTTCCTGGGGCCGCTCGTGAACCCCGCCCGCGCCGAGGCCAACGCGGTCGGCGTGGCGAACCTCGATGTGGTGCCCCTCATCACCGGCGTCTTCCGCACCCGCGGCGCCACCGCGCTGGTGTTCCGCGGCGAGGACGGCCTCGACGAGCTGACGACGACGGGGTACAGCCGGATCTGGGAGGTCTCGCGCGGCGACGTGCACGAGTTCGACATCCACCCGCGCGACGTCGGCCTCGCCACCTCGAAGATGGACGACCTGCTCGGCGGCACCCCGGACCACAACGCCGACGTGCTGCGCCGCACGCTCGCGGGGGAGACCGGGCCGGTGCGGGACATCGTCCTCCTCAACGCGGCCGCGGGCATCGTCGCGTACCGCCTGTCGCAGGATCCGACGCAGATGCAGCGGGGAATGGTCGAGCGCCTCGTGGAGGCGCTCGGCGAGGCCGCGGCGGCGATCGACGACGGCCGGGCGACGGCCAAGCTCGCCCAGTGGGTGGACGCGTCGCAGCAGCTGGGGACGGCGCCCGAGGCGTGACATGGACCCGATCGATGCGCTGAACGAGATCGCCTTCCTGCTGGAGCGCGAGCGCGCGTCGAAGTTCAAGGCCAAGGCGTTCCGCACCGCCGCGGCGACCGTCGCGGGGCTCGACGAGGTGGCACGGACGGATCCGGATCGCCTGCGCCGGGCGAAGGGCATCGGCGACTCGACGTTCGCCGTGATCGAGCAGGCCCTCTCGGGGCGGGTGCCCGACTACCTCACCGACCTGCGCGAGCGGATGGGCGATGTCCGCCGCTCGGAGCTGCGGGGGCTGCTGCGCGGCGACCTGCATGCGCACAGCGACTGGTCCGACGGCACCACGCCGATCGACCAGATGGTCGCCGCCGCGCGGAGCCTCGGCCACGAGTACCTGGCGCTCACCGACCACTCGCCGCGCCTGAAGGTCGCACGAGGCCTCTCGCCCGAACGGCTGCGAGAGCAGCTCGAGGTGGTCGCGGGCTTCGAGTTCGACGACTTCTCGCTGCTCAGCGGCATCGAGGTGGACATCCTGAGCGATGGCGGCCTCGACCAGGAACCCGAGCTGCTCGATGAGCTCGACATCGTCGTCGCCTCCGCGCACTCCGAGCTGCGGATGGAGTCGGTCGCCATGACGAAGCGGCTCGTGGCCGCGGTGTCGAACCCCCGCGTGACGGTGCTCGGGCACGTGACCGGCCAGCTGGTCTCGGGGTCGCGGGGAACCCGGCCGCCGTCGACCTTCGACCCGCGTGCCGTGTTCGAGGCGTGCGCCGCGCACGGCGTCGCGGTCGAGATCAACTCGCGGCCCGAGCGTATGGATCCGCCGGACGAGCTCATCACCCTGGCGCTGGAGCTCGGCTGCCTCTTCTCCATCGACAGCGACGCGCACGCCCCCGGGCAGCTGTCGCTGCTGGATCACGGCGCCGAGCGCGCCGAGCGCCTGGGGGTCCCCGCCGAGCGCATCGTGACCACGTGGCCGCTGCCGCGGCTGCGCGCCTGGGCGTGGGGAGCATGACGCGGCCCTCGCTCCCGCGTGGTCGCGCCTTCCCCTGGCTGGTCATCTCCGGAGTGCTGGTCGCCGCGCTGAGTCTGCGCGGACCGATCCTGTCGGTGACGCCGGTCCTGCGCGACATCGCGCAGGACTACGGGCTCGACGGCGCGACCGCGTCGCTGCTGACCACCTTCCCGATCCTGATGTTCGCCGCGATCACCCCGGTCGCGGCCGTTGTGATCCGGCGGGCGGGCGCGGAGCTCGCGCTGATGGCCTGCCTCGTCGGCGTCGCCGCGGGCACCCTGCTGCGCACGATCCCAGGATTCGGGTGGATGCTCGTCGGGATGATCGTGATCGGCGCGGGGATCACGATCGGCAACGTGGTGATCCCGGTGATCATCGGGCGAGACGTGCCGGGGCGCCAGGTCTCGACCGTCACCGCGGCGTACACCGCCGCGCTCAACGGCGGCTCGCTGCTGACGACGCTCACGACCGCGAGCATCGCGGAGGCGACCGGCTGGCCACTCGCGCTGCTGCTGTGGATCGCGTTGACCCTGCTGGGGATCGCGCTGTGGGGCCTGCATCTGTGGCGCGACCGGATTCCCGGCGTGCGCTGGGACGAGCGCGCGACCGACGCCCGGCCGGGGGCGGGGCCCTCGGACGTCGCGTCGCTGACAGGGCCCGTGCCCGTGATGAACGGCCGCGGCGAGGTGCTGCGCAACCCGATCGTGTGGCTGCTGGTCGCGGCGTTCGCGTGCCAGTCGGCGGGCTACTACGGGATGTCCACGTGGCTCCCCGCCATGCTCGGCGACATGACCGGCAGCGAACCCGCCGGCGCCGGGGCGCTCGCGTCGATCTTCCAGGGGGTGGCGATCGCCGGGGCGTTCGTGGTGCCGGCGCTCGCGCGCTGGCTGCCGCTGGCGGTGCCGGCGGCCGTCGTCGCGGCGTGCTGGATCGCGCTGTCGACCGGGATGCTGCTCGCCCCCGATCTCTTCCCGCTGTGGGTGTCTCTCGGTGGCGTCGCGCACGCGGGCGGCTTCGTGGTGATCTTCACCGTGATGGTGGCCATCGCGCGGTCGTCGGCCGAGGCCGCCGCGATGTCGGCGCTTGTGCAGGGGGCGGCCTACCTCGTCGGCGCGTCGAGCGGGCCGATCCTCGGCGCGGTGCACGAGGCGACGGGCGGATGGACGGCGCCGCTGACCATCACGCTCTCGCTGGCGGTCGGGTTCACGGTGTGCCTGCTGACCGCCGTGTCGCGCGTTCGACGCTGACCGCGGTGTCGCGCGTTCGGCGCTGAGCGCGATCAGGCCCGCGAGGCGCCCGAGAGCGCGGTGAGCGCGCGCTCCATCGAGCCGCCGAGGTTCCACCGCTCGGCGAAATGACGCGCGCGCTCGATCGCCGTGTCATCGAGCCGCGGGATCTCGTCCGCCACGTCGCCGAGGGTCAGGTCGGTGGCCACGGCCACGACCTTGGGGGCGACGTCGAGGTAGTCGGCCGCGGCGGCGAACTTCGCGCGGATGCCGGCGGACATCCCCTCGCCGGCCGCGGCGGCGGCGCGGATGGCGGTCAGGTCGCCGTGGGCGGCGAGGAGTGTGGCGGCGCCCTTGTCTCCCACGCCCTTCACCCCCGGCAGGCCGTCCGAGGCATCGCCCCGCATCGTCGCGAAGTCGGCGTACTGCGCGGCATGCACCCCGTACTTCGACACCACGACGTCGTCGGTGACGATCTCGAGGTTGCTCATGCCGCGGGCGGTGTAGATGACGCGCACGTCGCGGGCGTCGTCGACGAGCTGGAACAGGTCGCGGTCGCCCGTGACGATGTCGACGGGCCGGGTGGCGCGCGTGGCCAGGGTGCCGATCACGTCGTCGGCCTCGTGCTCGGCGGCGCCGACCGTCGCGATGCCGAGCAGCGCGAGCGCCTCGCGGATGATCGGCACCTGCACCTCGAGCGGATCCGGCACCTCCTCGACGTCCGGCCCGGCCGCGATGACCTCGACCACACGGTGCGCCTTGTACGACGGGATCAGGTCGACGCGCCACTGGGGGCGCCAGTCGTCGTCCCAGCAGGCGACGAGGTGGGTGGGCTCGTACAGGGTGACGAGCTTCGCGATGATGTCGAGCAGCCCGCGCACCGCGTTCACGGAGGTGCCGTCGTCGGCGCGGACCTTGTCGGGCACTCCGTAGAAGGCCCGGAAGTAGAGGGAGGCGGTGTCGAGCAGCATCAGGCGCGAGGTCACGGGGTCAGTCTTCCAGGTGGGGCGGACATCGCCAGAGCGCGAGTGCGGATCAGCGGAAGTCGCGGGCGTGGTGGGACACGCCGACGCGGAGATCCTCGAAGGCGTCGGCGAGGAGGTTGGTGACGCCCTCGGGGGAGCGCTCGAGGATGCCGCGGGCGATGAGGGCGGGACTGTCGCGCACCACGCGGCGGTAGCGATTCCAGACGCCGACCGAGCAGATCACGTTGACGAGCCCATGCTCGTCCTCGAGGTTGAGGAAGGTCACCCCGGACGCGGTGGCGGGCCGCTGACGGTGGGTGACGAGGCCGGCGACCTCGACGCGGCGGCCGGTCTCGTGCGCGCGCATCCGCTCGGAGGAGAGGACCCCCCGGGCATCGAGCGCCCCCCGGAAGTGGGTGAGCGGGTGATCCGTCGTCGAGATCCCGGTCGCCCACAGGTCGGCGGCCAGCTGCTCGTAGCTCGTCGGGTCGGTGAACAGCGGAGGCTGGACACCGTCGACGCCGAGCGGTGCAACCGTGTGCGGAAGGAACTCGGGGCGATCCTGCGCGGCGGATCCTGCCAGCCAGATCGCCTCGCGGCGGGACAGCCCGAGGCACTCGAACGCGCCGGCCGTGGCCAGCGACTCGAGGTGCTTCTGCGTGATGCCGGTGCGTCGCACGAGCTCGTGGAGATCGCGATACGAGCCGCCGCGCTCGCGCTCGGCCACGATGCGCTGCGCCGTCTCGGCGCCGATGCCGGTGACGGCGCCGAGGCCCAGCCGCACGGCGAACCGCCCGTCGCGGCGGTGCGCCAGCGTCTCGTCCGGCGCCCTCCGATCGAACGGCCCGGGGGCCGGATGCACGCGGGGGAGGCAGGCGTCGAGCCCCGTCGTCCCCGATTCGTCGCCGACGGGCTCCAGCCCCTCGGTCGCACCGGAGCGGTTGATGTCGGGGCGGCGCACCTCGACGCCGTGCCGGCGGGCGTCGGCGGTGAGGGTGGCGGGGGAGTAGAAGCCCATCGGCTGGGCGCGCAGCAGGCCGGCGAGGAAGGCGGCGGGATAGTGCAGCTTGATCCACGACGACGCGTAGACGAGCAGGGCGAACGAGAGCGAGTGCGACTCGGCGAAGCCGAAGTTCGCGAACGCCTGGATGCGGGAGTAGATGCCGTCGGCGAGATCGCCGGTGATCCCGTTCGACTCCATCCCGGCATAGAGCTTCTCGCGCAGCTTCTCGATCTTCTCCTTGCCGCGCTTGGACCCCATCGCGCGGCGCAGCAGATCCGCATCCTCACCCGAGCACTCGCCGACGGCCATGGCCATCTGCATAAGCTGCTCCTGGAACACGGGGATGCCCAGGGTGCGCCGCAGCACGGGCTCCAGCTTGGGATGGTCGTAGGTGACCTTCTCGACGCCCATCTTGCGTCGCACGAAGGGGTGCACCGCCCCGCCCTGGATCGGGCCGGGCCGGATCAGCGCGATCTGGATCACCAGGTCGTAGAACCGCCGCGGCTGCAGGCGCGGCAGCAGACCCATCTGCGCCCGCGACTCGACCTGGAACACCCCGATCGAGTCGGCGCGGCAGAGCATGTCGTAGACCGCGGCCTCCTCCTTCGGCAGGGTGTGCAGCGTCCACTCCTCGCCCGTGGATTCGCGGATGAGATCGAAGCAGTGCTGCAGGGCGGCGAGCATGCCGAGACCCAGCAGGTCGAACTTGACCAGCCCCATCCACGCGGCGTCGTCCTTGTCCCACTGGATCACGGTGCGATCGGCCATGCGCGCATGCTCGATCGGCACGACCTCGCCCACGGGCTGCTCGGTGAGGACCATGCCGCCGGAGTGGATGCCCAGGTGCCGCGGAGCCTTCAGCAGCTCGGATGCGTACTCGATCACCTGATCCGGGATGTCGTGATCCGGCCCGGTCTCGAGGCTCGCGCCCCAGCCCTCGACCTGCCGTGACCAGGCGTCCTGCTGGCCGGGTGAGAAGCCGAGCGCACGGGCCATGTCGCGTACGGCGTTCTTCGGGCGGTACTGGATGACGTTCGCCACCTGAGCGGCGTTCTCGCGTCCGTACTTCTCATAGACCCACTGGATGATCTCCTCGCGCCGGTCGGAGTCGAAGTCGACGTCGATGTCGGGCTCCTCGTCGCGCATGGTCGAGAGGAAGCGCTCGAACGGCAGGTTGTACGCGATCGCGTCGACCGCGGTGATCCCGAGCAGATAGCAGACTGCGCTGTTGGCCGCGGATCCGCGCCCCTGGCACAGGATCCCGCGGCGCCGTGCCTCGGCGACGATGTCGTGCACGATCAGGAAGTAGCCGGGGAAGTCCTTCTGCTCGATGACCCGCAGCTCCTTCTCGATGCGGAGCCGGTCGTCCTCGGCGAGCTCGGGGTACAGGTGCGGCACGGCATCCCAGACGAGCGTGCGCAGCCACGACATGGGGGTGTGCCCGGCCGGCACCTTCTGCTTGGGGAGCGCGGGCTTCATGCGCCGCAGGGGGAACGCCAACTCGTCGGCGAGCTCGACGGTGCGGGCGACCGCGCCCGAGTACCGCGCGAAGCGGGCGGCCATCTCGGCGCCGCTGCGCAGGTGCGCCGAGGCGTGCGAGGGCAGCCAGCCGTCGAGGTCGGCCATGCTGCGGGTGGCGCGCACGGCGGCGACCGCGGCCGCCAGCCGCGCCCTCTCGGGTGAGGAGTAGTGCGCGTTGTTCGTCGCGAGCACCGGCAGGCGCCGCGAGGCGGCCAGGGCGGCGAGGGCGTCGTTGCGCCGGGAGTCGAGGGGATCGCCGTGGTCGGTCAGCTCGACCTGCACGTTGTCGTTGCCGAACAGATCGACGAGCCGGTCGAGGGCGGCGCCCGCATCGCCGTCCTGTGCGAGCGCCTGCCGCACGGCGCCCTTGCGGCAGCCGGTGAGGATCGTCCAGTGCCCGTCCGCCTGCTGGGCGAGCTCGTCGAGGTCGTAGAACGGGCGGCCTTTCTCGGCGCCGCGCAGCTGCCCGTGGGTGAGGGCGCGGGCGAGGCGGCGATAGCCCTCCTCTCCCCGGGCGAGGACAAGCAGATGTTCGCCCACCGGATCAGCCACGCCGTTCTGCGGGGAGAGCAGTCCGAGGGACAGCTCGGCGCCGAAGACGGTCTTCACCGCGGTCTCCTCGGCCGCCTCGGCGAAGCGCACGAGGCCGTAGAACCCGTCGTGATCGGTGACGGCGAGGGCGTGCAGGCCGAGACGCTCGGCCTCCTCGACCAGGTCCTCGGGGGAGGAGGCGCCGTCGAGGAACGAGAACGACGAGTGCGCGTGCAGCTCGGCGTAGGGGACGGCGTCGTCGGGGCGTTCGACCGGAGGCGCCTCGTACGCCTCGCGCTTGCGGCTCCGGGCCGGGCTGTCGCCGCCGTCCGCACCGGCGGGGCGGGAGTCGGGCCGGCGGCCGCTGAGCGCGCGCTCGAGCTCGGACCACGACACCGGAGGGTTCTGCCAGCCCATCAGCTGTACCGGCCTTCCACCCACCAGCGCTCGTCCTCGAGCACCAGAAGCCAGGCCGTCTGATCGGCATCGACTACCTGGAAGCGGTGCGCGTGGCGCGCCCGGGACGGATCCCACTGTCTCTCGATCACGGGCCAGGGCCCCGCCCACGCCGTGACCCGGCGTCCGTCGAGCGCCACCGGGGGAGCGGACACGCCGCCGCGCTCATCGACGGCGACGGGGGATCCGTCGCCCCCGACGACCACGGCGGGGCGTCGCGGCCGGTACACCTCGCTCGGGAGGGGCTGGGGGAGGCTTCCCGGCCACGGCAGGTCACGGGGGTGGGTCGGACGCTCGGCATCGCCCCATGGCACACGGCGCTCGCGCTCGCTGAGCCATCGGCCGCCGGCGAGCATCGGGGTGACCACGCCGCGGTGGCCGAGCATGGCCTGCACACGCGACATGGCGTGGTGCAGTCGCTCGTCGGGCCCCTGTCCGATGAGGGCGGGCTGGTGATGGGAGGTGTCGTCGACGGCCTCGGGCTCGATGCGCACCAGGGTGACGCCGCCGTTCTCGCCGCCGAAGGGGACATCGCCGTCGAGGGTGGCCTGCAGCTGCCAGCGCACGCGGTCGACGAGGGAGACGGCGTCGAAGCATGTGGGATGCAGCCACGTGCGCTCGCTGCGCCCGCCGCGATCGTCGAGCAGGGTGATCCGCACCTCGGTGCAGACGAGGGATGCCTCGTCGAGGCCGGCGATGACGCCGTCGGCGGTGGTGCGCACCGCGAACGCGACCTGATCGGCGATCTCCAGCGGCTGCTCGAACTCGATCTCTCGCGAGAGCTCGGGCGGCGGGACGCGCGGCACCACCGGACGCGAGTCGGATCCCCCCGCTAGCGCGTGCAGGCGGGCGCCGTGGTCGCCCAGGCGATCGCGCACCGCCGCGAGCTCGAGCGCGGCGAACTCGCCCAGCGTCTGCACCCCCAGCCGGGCGAGGAGGGCGACGAGGTCGTCGTCGTTCAGCGCGGCGATCGTCAGCGGTGAGAGGAACGCGGCCGAGGCGCCGCGGGGCACGACCCGGATCGAGGCGGGGCTCATCAGCCGTGCGGCCTGCTCGGCCGTGAACAGCCCGTCGGCGACGCCCGCGCGCGCGTCCGGGATGCCGCAGGCGGCCAGCTCGTCGAGCAGAGCGCTCGCCGCCGGCTCCTCGCCGCCGAAGTACCGGGCAGGGCCCCGGGCGCGCACCGCGAACAGCCCCGGTCGCAGGGACTGGACCCCGGGGGTGAGTCGCTCGATGCGCGAGAGGATGGGGCTGAACGCTCTCTCGTCGCGGCCCGGATCGGCGGGGACGAGCCGCAGTCGCGGGCAGGCGCCCTGGGCATCACGGCGGCGCTGGCCGCGACGGACGCCCTCGCGGCGGGCGCTGGCCGAGCAGGCCACGACCCGGTTCGCGTGCATGATCGCGATGGGCTGCTCGATGGCCGCCGCCCCCGGGTCGGCCGCCTCGGGGGCGCGCGCCGCGGCCCGCGCCTCGCTGCGGGTGAGCGCCGCGACGGGCCAATCGGGCAGCCAGACGACGATCGCCCGGGTCGGGGGGACGGTGCTCATCCGGCCACCGCCGAGAGTCGCGCCACGGGGCGCCATGCCGGGCGTGCGGTGCCCACGGCCGCCGCCGGGGCGCCGAGGGGGCCGGGAAGCTGCACGCGCACCGTGCGGGGCACGGGGAAGCGGCGCCCGGTGGCCGAGATCGTGACCTCGCGCGCGGCGAGGAGGCCGTGCCCCTGGCCCAGCCCCGTCCAGGCGGGGTCGCGGACGGTCAGGGTGGCCTCGGCCTGCGGCCAGACGCCCTGCACGAGCAGCACCCCTCCGCGATCGCGCAGCTTCGCTCCCACCCGAGCGGTGTCGGACTCGCGGGCCGCGCGAGGCGGCCGCACGGCGACGACCGGGAAGACCTCGGCGACGGCCGACGCCACGGCGAGCCAGCGCTCACCCGGGTCGGGCACCAGGGCGAAGCGCTCGAGATCGACCCCGTAATCCTCGGCGGCCTCGGCGGCCAGCTCGGGCATCCCGATGGCGGCGCACCAGGATCCGGCACGCGAGGGAGCGGACATCAGCGCGAGCAGCAGGCTCGTGGACGTGTCGAGGCTGTAGACCGAGCCCGGCCGCAGCCCGCCTTCGGGGAACAGGGGAGCAAGCGTCTGATGCACCGGCATCGCCTCGACCTGCGCGCTGCGGCGCTGCATGCGCGTGATCTGCGCGCGCAGTCGCTGCACATCGGCCCGCACCTGCGGTGCTTCCTGCGCCGCTCCCGCTCGGGAGGCGGTCTCGTGAAGTGCCATCCCCATCCCTCAAGAATAGAACCGATGTTCGAAGAAGTCGATCTCGTGAAGAACGCTAGTTCGTACATCCGACATTCACCCCGGGAGGCCCGATGGGTGGGTGCGGGGAGGTCGGCGGGGATGGTGGGCAGATGTGCCCCATTCTGGATGACGAGATATCACCGACGATGAAGACCATGACAGAGCCAAGTTCCCCCGTGCGGCTGGTCGATCCTCAGTCCCCTGCGGCCGCGAAGGTCGGCGAGCGCATCGCAGCGCTGCGCCGAAGCGCCCGCCTGAGTCGCCCCACCCTCGCCGACTGCGCCGATCTCGACGTCCGCCACCTGCAGCGCATCGAGCGCGGTCACGGCAACCCCACCCTGCTGAGTCTCATGCAGATCGCGGTCGCCCTCGAGGTCCCCCTCTCGCACCTCGTCGAGGACCTGGTGCCCGAGGATATGCCCGGCACCCGTCGCCCTTACGGGCACACCACCCGCGACATGCAGACCCGCCGCCGTTATTACGCAGGCAACGGAGCCCTCGACTACTGACAACAGCCCGACACCCCGACACCCGGCCCCGTGCCGACCGAAGGCCGCTCCGACGACGGGGCGGCCTTCGTCGTGACCTCCTCCGTGACGGGGCCGGTCAGATCACGAACGACCACGCCCATTCGCGATCGTCGTCCGGACGGAACCAGGCCACCGTGACGGTCGTGTCGTCGAGATCGCAGCCGCAGAGACAGAGCTCGCGGCACTCGCCGGGCCGGACCCCTCCCCAGGTCTCCGTGCCGGGCAGCTCTGTCGTGTCGGCGACGTACACCCGCACGTACTGAAGCGGCTCCGCGCCGGCGTTGCGCAGGATCGGATGCGCGGGATCGTCGCGGTCGATGAGCCAGGGCACGCGATACGCGCACGGAACGGGTCGTTCGGAGGGATCGAGGGCGCGCAGCATGCGCCCGACGCTACGAGCGCTCGTCGGCTTCCGGGTGGCCCTCGGGCGATTCTGGGGATGACTCGATGGCATCCGCCGCGGGGGACGAGCGTCGCGGGATGGCGCGGCCCATGAGGGAGCCCGCCGACCGCACGCGACGCACCAGGGTGTGCTCGATGCGCTCGGCGCCCGGCATGGGCTCCAGCTCCTGCGGCAGCACCGCGGGCGGGGCGCCGAACGCCTTGCGCGAGGCGACGACCACCCGGCGGCCGAGGATGTGATTGCCGGCTCCGCCGATCGCGGCGCCCACGCCGAACGGCATCGCCTTGCCGATCAGCGAGGCCCCGCCCTTCTTCGCGAAGAAGGTGATGAACGACGCCTTCAGGCGATCGAGGAGGGGCGCGAGACTCGCGCGGGGCAGGGTCTTGGTGACCAGCTCGCCCCAGTACGTGGATCGGCTGCCGGACCCGCTCGCCTGCTTCGCGAGCTGGCGGACGAGGTTGACGCCCTCGTCGCCGAGCATCAGCGTCATCACGAGGGCGCGGGCGCGATCCGGCGAGTCGATCGAGATGCCGTGCACCTCGGCGAGCGACTGGGCGAACAGGGCGGTGGTCTCGAGGAACCCGACCGTCTCCGCCCCGGACAGGCCGAGCGTCACGACGGTGCCGATGCCGGGCACCACCGCGGTCGCGCCGACCGCCGCGCCGCCGGTGGTGACCGCCGTCAGATACCGCTGCTCGAGGATGCGGATGAGCTGCGCGGGCGTGGCGTCGGGGTGGCGCAGCCGCACGGAGCGGATGTGCGCGACGACCACCGGGCGCTGGACGCGGATCACCCTGTCGAGCACACGCACCACGAAGGGATGGTCTTCGTGCCCCGCGGGCGGCAGACCGCCCTGCCAGACGGCGTCCTCCGGCAGCGAGTGGATCTTGTGGATCTTCTCGGTCACGGCGCGATCCTAGGAGGCGAACCCTCGAGGGTCACCCAGGAGCTCCTGCGGAGCGGGTCAGACGTACTCGTTGGCGTGGACCAGGTCCTCGGCCGTGTCGATCTCGACGGCGTAGAGGTCCGAGATGTTCATCGGCTGGAGCTGGATGCCGTCGTGCTGGATCGCCAGCTCGAGGCCGCGCTCGAAGTAGTCCTGGTCGTCGACACGGGCCAGGTGGCGCATGAAGGCGGGCTTGTCGGCGCTCGAGATGTAGTTGATGCCCACCGCCTCGCCGATGCCGCCCACCACGTTCTTCGACAGCTCGGCGATGTGGCCGTTCGCGTCGATCGTGTACTTGACCTCCTCGTCCGACACCTTCGCGGTGTTGACGGTGACGAAGGAGCGGTCCTGCTCGAGGAAGGGCATCGCGCGGCCGAGGACGCGCGGGTCGAAGACGACGTCGCCGTTCATCCAGAGCACGCCCTTGCGGCCGGTCGCCTGGAGGGCGCGCAGCAGGCTCTTCGAGGTGTTGGTCTGGTCGTAGCGCTCGTTGTGCACGTACGTGGCGTCGGGGAACGCGTCGATGATCGTCTCGGCGCGGTAGCCGACGACCTTCGTCACGTGGGCCTCGGGGCCGAACGCGGCGGCGATGTTGTCGCGCTGCTGGCGCATGATCGAGCGGCCGTCGTTGAGCTCGGTGAGCGGCTTCGGAAGCGCGCGGCCGAGGCGGGAGCCCATGCCGGCGGCGAGAATGACGATGCGGAAGTTCATGTGTTGCGCCTCCTGAAGTGCGGTATTCGCGGTCGGTTCACCGACCGGTCACCTCTTTGTGCATCCCCAGAGTAGCCAGACTTGCCTGAGAACGGGCAGAGATGTGCTCTGATCGGCCGTTATGCCGTCCGGATGACTCGACGGACAGGGATCCGGGCACCCGTCCGCCGCGGTTGCTACGGTGAACGGGTGAGCACTTCGCCGGGGGAAGACGACGCAGGCACCGCGGACTCGAGAGAGGACGCCGCGGGTCAGCGCCCGGCGGGCAAGCGCCCGGTGGCCAAGCGGCCGGCCCCGAAGCGGAAGGTCGGCAAGCGTCCGTCCCGTCCCGTTCCCGCCGAGGCGGCGCCCCAGGCCCAGCCGGAGGTCGCGACCACCGCGGTCGATCTGCTCGAGCCCCAGGAGAGCGCTCCGGATCTCGCGGCGCCCGCCCCGGAACCCGATCTCGAGCCCGAGATCGGCGGGGTCCTCCCCACGGACACCCCCGCTGAGCCGGAAGCCGAGGCCCCGGAGCCCCGGGAAACCGCGGTGGAGATCCCGGACCCTGAGGCCGAGGAGCCCGTGGTCGACGACGTCGAACGCGCCGATGAGGATGCAGCTCCCGCGATCGAGGACTCCGCGCTCGAGACCTCCGCGGTCGAGGACTCGGCGGCAGAGGATCCGGCGCCGGTATCGCAGGCGGCCGCAGGCGCCCCTCCGGCCCTGGTGCTGCGCGGCGTCTCGCGCTCGTACGGCGGATCCACCGCGGTCGCGGGCATCGACCTGACGATCCCGGCGGGCTCGTTCTACGGGCTCGTCGGCCCGAACGGCGCGGGAAAGACCACCACGATGGCGATGATCGCGGGCCTGCTGCGCCCCGACCGCGGCGAGATCCAGGTCGGCGGCATCGACCTCGCGAAGAACCCGCGCGCGGCGAAGGCGATGCTCGGCGTCCTGCCCGACCGGCTCCGGACCTTCGACCGCCTCACCGGTCGCCAGCTCCTCTACTACTACGGCGTGCTCCGCGGCCTGAAGCCCGCCGTGGTCGCCCAGCGCACGGCCGACCTCGCGCGCGCCTTCGACCTGACCGAGGCGCTCGGGCGCGTGGTGTCCGACTACTCCGCCGGCATGACCAAGAAGGTCATGCTCGCGGGAGCCATGATCCACTCGCCGCGACTGCTCGTCCTCGACGAGCCGTTCGAGGCGGTCGATCCGGTGTCGTCGGCGAACATCCTCGAGATCCTGAGCGCGTACGTCGCGCACGGCGGCACGGTGCTGCTGTCGAGCCACGGCATGGATCTGATCGAGCGGGTCTGCACGCGGGTCGCGGTGATCGTCGGCGGGCAGCTGCTCGCCGAGGGCACGGTCCAGGAGGTGCGGGGCGAGATGACCCTCGAGCAGCGCTTCGTCGAGCTGTCCGGCGAGGTCAGCAGCATGGAGGGCCTCGAGTGGCTGCACACGTTCTCGGACTGAGACTGGCCATGATGACCGGGTCCCTGCGGGGCCCGGCATCGCGCATCGTCGCCCGCGCCTTCGGTCTCGTGGTGCTCGCGGTCGTCGTCGTCGCGGTGTGCCTCAGCACCCTGACGCTCACCGGCGCTCCTGTTCCCGTGGCGTTCGCGCTGCTGGTGCTCGCCGGATCGGCCATCACGCTGTCGTTCGCGCTGGCCCCCGTGATCGCGGGGGCGGCGGATCCGCTCGATCCCCGCCGGTTCGCCGTGCTCGGGCTGTCGTCGCGGTCGCTCGCATGGCAGCTGGTGGGTGCCGGGTTCGTGAGCGTCCCGGTGCTCGCTGTGCTCGCCTTCGACATCTGCGCGGCCGTCGTGTGGACCTCGCACGGCGTTCCCGGCCTCGTGAGCGTCCTCACCGCGCTCCTGCATGTCGCGACGTGCGTGCTCGTGGCCCGCCTGAGCCTCGCCTTCAGCGCGGCGGTGCTGCGCCCGCGCCGCACCCGCGAGCTCTCGGGCCTGTTCGTGCTCGGCGTCGTCGTCGTGCTGGTGCCGGTGATCGTCTTCCTCTCGTCGCTCGAGTGGCGGGGGCAGGTGCCGAGCGCCCTCGCCACCGCGGCCGACGTGCTCGGGCGCACCCCGCTGGGCGCCGCGACCGCCCTGCCGGGCGGGATCGCCCTCGGAGACGGGGGCTCGGCCTGGGCCTCGGCCGTGATCGCCCTGGCGACCGTCGCGGCCGCCGCCTGGGGCTGGATGGCCGTCGTCGAACGGGCGCTGTCGACCATCGAGAACCCCGCATCGGCCACCGGCCGCGGCGGCCTCGGCTGGTTCGCCGTCGTCCCCGGCACGCCGGGGGGCATGATCGCCGCTCGCTCGCTTGTGTACTGGCTGCGCGACAGCCGCTACATCGCCAACTTCGCGATCGTGCCGATCGTGGGCCTGCTGCCGACGATCCCGCTGCTCGTCGCGGGCGTCCCGGGGCCGATCGCCGCCCTCGTGCCCGTGCCGATCATCGCCCTCTTCCTCGGATGGCTCCCGCACAACGACATCGCCTACGACTCGAGCGCCGTGTGGGTGCACATCGCCAGCGGCGTCCGTGGTCTGCCCGACAGGATCGGGCGGCTCGTTCCCGTGATCCTGGTCGCGGTCCCGGTGCTGGCGGTCGCGATCCCCGTCTCCACCGCCTTGTACGGGCGGTGGGCCGTGCTGCCGGCGATCATCGGCGTGGCGGCGAGCCTCTTCCTCGCGGGCCTCGGGCTGTCGAGCATCTCGTCCGTGATCGCCCCGTATGCCGTCTCGCGGCCGGGTGACAGCCCGTTCCAGCAGCCGCAGCGCGCCGACTCCACCGGGGTGGGGGCGCAGGCGCTGGTGATGCTCGGCGCGATCGTGCTGAGCGCGCCGGCGCTGTGGTTCGGATGGCTGACCGTCACCTCGGACGTGTCCTACGCCGACACCGCCCTGTGGAGCGGCCTCGGCGTCGGAGCCGTGGTGCTGATCCTCGGTGTGGGGGTCGGATCCTGGATCTTTGAGCGCAGCGACGAGCGGATCATGGCGTTCGCGGGCACCACCTGACGCCCTCCGGCCTCGGCCCACGCGTAGAATCGGGCGCTATGAGCACCCCCCTCGACACCCCTGGCGACGGCGGCACCGCCCTTCTGGATCGCGAGCTCGAGAAGCTCCTCGAAGAGGAGCACGTCGAACCGGGGGATCACGAGCGCTTCTCGCACTACGTGAAGAAGGAGAAGATCCTCGAGTCGGCGATCACGGGAAAGCCCGTGCGCGCGCTGTGCGGCAAGAAGTGGACGCCCGGTCGCGACCCGGAGAAGTTCCCGGTCTGCCCGACCTGCAAAGAGATCTACGAGTCGCTGAACAAGTAGGCCCGGCGACGCGAGCCGCGGCTCAGCGCTCGCCGGCGTCGGTGTAGACCGTCGGGATCCCCGGATCCGACCGGCTGAGCGCCAGGGCGCGGATCGGCAGCTCCTCGCGGACCCGCAGGTGGTGCTCGCGCGCCGCCTGCACGCCGGCGGGGCCCTCGTGCTCGGACACCGGCTCTCCGTCGACGACGAGCGGCACCTGCAGGGCGCGCGCGTCGGGGTAGGCGGAGGCGGGGCGCAGCTGCTCGAACCCGTCGGCGACCTCGACGTGCTCTCGGACGGCGGTGCCGTTCTCAAGCACGCGGAAGGCGCTCTTGCGCCCGCCCTGGGATCCCTTGCCCTCGGCCGTCTTGGACACCGAGACCCACCCGCCGTCCGAGCCCTGACGGGCCACGAGCTTGTAGACCATGCCGGCGGCGGGGTGGCCGGATCCGGTGACGACCGACGTGCCCACGCCGTAGGCGTCGACGGGGGAGGCCGCCAGGGCGGCGATGGCGTACTCGTCGAGGTCGCTGGTGACGGTGATCCGGGTGCCGGTGGCGCCGAGCTCGTCGAGGTGCGCGCGCACCGACGCGGCCACCGTGGGCAGATCGCCCGAGTCCAGGCGCACACCCCCCAGACCCGTGCCGGCGACGCGGATGGCGGTCTCGACGCCCGCGGCGATGTCGTAGGTGTCCACGAGCAGCGTCGTGTCGGTGCCCAGGGCCTCGACCTGCGCGCGGAAGGCGTCCTCTTCGCTGTCATGCAGCAGCGTCCAGGCGTGGGCGGCGGTGCCCATCGTCGGGATGCCCCAGGTGCGACCCGCCTCGAGATTGCTGGTGGCGTTGAAGCCGGCGATGTACGCCACGCGCGCCGAGGCGACGGCGGCCGCCTCGTTCGTGCGGCGCGACCCCATCTCGGCCAGCGGCCGATCGCCCGCGGCGATGCTCATGCGCGCGGCGGCGGTGGCGACGGCCGAGTCGTGGTTGAGGACGCTGAGCGCGAGCGTCTCGAGGATCACCGCGTCGGCGAAGCTGCCCTCCACGGTGAGGATCGGGGAGCCGGGGAAGTACAGCTCGCCCTCGCGGTAGCCGGTGATGGACCCGGTGAAGCGGTAGTTCTCGAGGTAGGCGACGGCCTCGGGGCTGACCACGGCGGCGTCGCGGAGGAACCGCAGCTCGGCCTCGTCGAACCGGAAGTCGCGCAGCAGGCCGAGCAGTCTGCCCGTCCCGCCGACCACGCCGAAGCGGCGCCCTCCCGACAGGCGCCGGGCGAACAGCTCGAAGACGCAGTGACGCCGGGCGGTGCCGTCGCGCAGCGCGGCGTCCAGCATCGTCAGCTCGTAGCGGTCGGTCAGCAGGGCCGTCGAGGTGCTCACGTCAGCCACCCTAGTTCCCCGGCGGCGTCCTGCGACCGGGGAGTTCGGCCGCCAGGTAGGCTCGAACACCATGAACGACGCGCCGATCGGGATCTTCGACTCCGGAGTCGGGGGGCTCACCGTCGCCCGGGCGATCGGCGATCAGCTGCCGCGCGAGTCGATCCTGTACGTGGGCGACACGGCGCATTCGCCGTACGGCCCCAAGCCCATCGCCGACGTCCGCCGCTACGGGCTCGAGGTGCTCGACACCCTCGTCGACCAGGGCGTGAAGATGCTCGTGATCGCCTGCAACACCGCCTCGGCCGCGCTGCTGCGAGACGCGCGGGAGCGCTACTCGGTGCCCGTCATCGAGGTGATCGGCCCCGCCGTCCGCACCGCCCTGTCCACGACCCGCAACCGGCGGATCGGCGTGATCGGCACCGAGGGGACCATCGCGTCCGGCGCGTACCAGGACATGCTCGAGGTCAACCCCGGTGTGCAGGTGTTCACCGCGGCCTGCCCGCGTTTCGTCGAGTTCGTCGAGGCGGGCGACACCGACTCGGCCGAGGTGCTCGCGGCGGCCGAGGAGTACCTCGCCCCGCTGCGCGAGGCCGGCGTCGACACCCTGGTGCTGGGGTGCACGCACTACCCGTTCCTGAAGGGCGCGATCAGCTACGTGATGGGCCCGGACGTCTCGCTGGTCTCGAGCGACTCCGAGACGGCGAAGGACGTCTACCGGCAGCTCGTCACCCGCGACCTGCTCGCCCGCGCCGACGCCTCGCCGCATCACGAGTATGAGGCGACGGGAGCGGCGACGGAGGACTTCATCCGCCTCGCCAACCGCCTGCTCGGCCGCGAGGTGCGCGATGTCCGCCTCGTGCGCACCGGCACCATCGACCTCTCCGCGCTCGACGCGCGATCCTGATCCGTTCTCGACTCCACCGATCCACCTGGGAGACACCATGACCACCCGCGCCGACGGCCGTACGCACGACCAGCTCCGCCCTGTCACCATCGAGCGCGGCTGGAGCAGCCAGGCCGAGGGCTCGGCCCTCATCAGCTTCGGCGGCACCAAGGTGCTGTGCACCGCGTCGTTCACGAACGGCGTGCCGCGCTGGCTCACCGGCAAGGGCAAGGGCTGGGTCACGGCCGAGTACGCGATGCTGCCCCGCGCCACGAACTCGCGCAACGACCGCGAGAGCGTGAAGGGCCGGATCGGCGGCCGCACGCACGAGATCTCGCGCCTCATCGGCCGCGCGCTGCGCGCCGTCGTCGACACCAAGGCGCTCGGCGAGAACACCATCGTCATCGACTGCGACGTGCTGCAGGCCGACGGCGGCACGCGCACCGCCGCGATCACCGGCGCCTACGTGGCCCTCGCGGACGCGATCGAGTGGGGCCGCAGGAACAAGTTCATCGGGCAGAAGTCGCAGGTGCTGCGCGACTCGGTGTCGGCGATCTCCGTCGGCATCATCGACGGCACCCCGATGCTCGACCTGCCCTACGTCGAGGACGTGCGCGCCCAGACGGACATGAACGTCGTCGTCACGGGATCCGGCAAGTTCGTCGAGGTGCAGGGCACCGCCGAGGGCGCGCCCTTCGACAAGGCCGAGCTCGACGCGCTGCTCGAGCTGGCGCTGGCCGGCACCGCGCGCCTGCGCGGCTTCCAGCTCGCCGCGCTCGAGCAGGCCCCCGTCGAGACCGAGGCCTGAGCATGCAGGTGGTGCTCGCCACGCACAACGCGCACAAGGTCGCCGAGATCCAGGCCATCATCGCGCGGGTGCGCCCGGACATCGAGGTCATCTCGTACGACGGCCCCGAGCCGGTCGAGGACGGCATCACGTTCGCCGAGAACGCGCTCATCAAGGCGCGCACGGCGGCGGCACACACGGGCCTCATCGCCCTGGCGGACGACTCGGGCGCGAGCGTCGACGTGCTCGGCGGGTCGCCCGGGGTGTTCTCCGCGTACTGGGCAGGCCACGCCAAGGACGACGCGGCGAACATGCTGCTGCTGCTCGACCAGCTCTCCGACATCAAGGACCCGCACCGCACCGCGCAGTACAACTCGACGATCGCGCTCGTCACGCCCGCGGGCGCGGAGCACACCGTCGAGGGCGTCTGGCCCGGCCGCCTCGCGACCGCGCCGCGGGGAGCGGGAGGGTTCGGCTACGACCCGATCTTCATCCCGGACGGTCAGGACGGCGACGAGCGCACCGTCGCCGAATGGACCGCGGAGGAGAAGAACGCCGTCTCCCACCGCGCCCGCGCCTTCGTCGCGCTCGAGCCGCTGCTCGCGGGGCTCTGACCCCGCGAGGCCGCGTCAGTGGACCGCGGCCAGCAGCACCCCGACGCCGACGAACATCGAGCCGAAGGTGCGGCTGAGCACCCGCTGGCCCCGGGCGCTGCGGGTCAGGCGCGCGATCGCCCGTGCCGCGGCGGCGAACACGAACCACATCACGGCGATGTCGATCGCGAAGACCGTGAGCGTGAGCACCGTGTACTGCTCGACGAGCGGTCGGTCCGGGCGGATGAACTGCGGGACGAAGGCGAGGAAGAACACGATCGCCTTCGGGTTCGTGAGGTTCACGAGCACGCCCCGCCGGAACATCGACCAGCCGCTCTCGAGCGACAGCACGGCGGCGGTGGTCGCGTCCTGCTCGACCGGGCGGGCGAGGAACTGCCGCACCCCGAGGTAGATCAGGTAGGCCGCGCCCGTGTAGCGGATGACCTCGAACAGGATCGGGGAGCCCGCCACCAGCACGCCGACGCCCGCCGCGACGATCATGATGTGGGCCAGCAGCGCGACCTGCTGGCCGAGGATGCCCCACAGCGACCGACGCCAGCCCGACACGATGGCGTTCGACATCGTGTTGATGGCGCCCGCACCCGGCGTCAGGGAGATGAGGATTCCCGCGCCGACCAGTGCCAGCCAGAGCGTGAAGGTCATCCGTCCAGCGTACGGGCGCGTGCCTGCACCGGATCTGCACAGGCGGCGGTGAGATCCTGATCACGAGCCGGAGGTCAGGCTCCCGGACGATGGTCAAGTACCCGGTGTGCGACAGGACTTGCCAGGAGCGCGTTATGTCGTGGATCGTCCTCATCCTGTCCGGTGTCCTCGAGGCCGTGTGGGCCACCGCCCTCGGGAAGTCCGAGGGCTTCAGCAAGCCCGCGCCGACCGTCGTGTTCGGGGTCGCGATCGTGGCCAGCATGGCCGGCCTGGCGTGGGCCATGCGTGACATCCCCACGGCCACCGCCTATGCCGTCTGGGTCGGCGTCGGTGCCGCGCTGACCGTGATCTACGCGATGATCACGGGCGACGATTCCGTCTCGTGGGTGAAGATCCTCCTCATCGTCGGCCTCGTCGGCTGCATCGTGGGCCTCAAGCTCGTGGGCGACGCCGAGCACTGACCCGCAGCACCCGCCGCGTCCCCTCGGTCGCGATCCTTCTGCCGTGACACTTCGGCCGCCGCCGAAACGTCCTCGTCCTACGGTCGCGGTATGAGCGATCACACCTATACGACGGCCCTCGAGTGGAGCGGATCCACCGGCGCCGGCTACCGCGGCTACGACCGCGATCACACCCTGGGCCTCGGCGGCCAGAACCGGCTCGTCGCGAGCGCGGACGCCGCCTTCCGCGGCGACGGGCGGCTGCCGAACCCCGAGCAGCTGCTCGTCGCCGCGGCGAGCTCCTGCCAGCTGCTGTCGTTCCTCGCCGTCGCGGCGCTCGCGGGCGTCGACGTCGTGGGCTACGAGGACGCGGCGACCGGGCGGATGCCCGAGGGGGAGGCCCCGATGCGCCTCACCGAGATCGAGCTGCGGCCGGTGATCCGGGTCCGCGGCGCCGATGCGGGTGCCGTGGCGGCGCTCGTCGAGCGCGCGCACAACGAGTGCTACATCGCCCGCAGCCTCAGCGGGGTCGTGCGAGCGACGCCGCGGATCGAGGTGCTGGCGTGAACGACGTGCGGATCGCCGGAGTCGGGGGAGCGGCGGATCTCGCCCGGATCGGCGGCCTCCTGGGGCGCGCAGGCGTCGGCCTGGAGGGCGGCGGCATGTGGGGCGGCGTCGCCCACTACCTCGTCGACGATGGGGCGGCGGCACGAGCCGCGCTCGCGGCCGACGGATGGCGGGACGTGGAGGTGCGCGAGGCCGCGGTGGTGCCCCTCGACGCCGATGTGCCCGGCGCCCTGGGCCGCATGATGACGCGGCTCGCCGAGGCGGAGGTCGAGCTCGTCGCGCAGTACAGCGACCATCACAACCGCAAGGTGCTGGTCGGGGACGACGCGGACGCGATCCGCCGGGCTCTGCGATGATCGACGCCGTGGGATCCATCGCCGTGGAGGAGATCGGGCGCGCGCTCGCCGAGCCGGTGCGCCTGCGCATCCTCGTCGAGCTGCTGGGCGGGCCGCCGCTCCCGGCCGGCGCGCTCGCCGCGCGGGTCGGCGTCGCACCTTCGACCGTCAGCGCGCACCTGGCGCGGCTGGAGGACGCGGGGCTCATCGCGCTCGAGCGCCAGGGGAGGGCGCGCCTCGCCCGCCTCGCCGGCCCCGCGGTCGCCGACGCCGTGGAGTCGCTGCTGCGCCTGACGGGCGAGGCGGCCGTCAGCTCGTGGAGCGCGCACGACCGCCGGACGGCGATGCGCGCCGCGCGATCCTGTTACGACCACCTGGCAGGCCGCGCGGGCGTGGGGCTCGCCGACGCGATCCTCGAGCGCGGCTGGGTCGTGGACGGCGACGGCGTGTGGAGCGCCGCGGCCGGTGCTCCGGAGGGGATCTCGGCCCTCCTCGGGATCCCGGTGGAGGTCGCCCCGTCGCATCGCCCGATCCTGCGCCCGTGCGCGGACTGGACCGAGAGGAGGCCGCACATCGCGGGCCGGCTGGGGGAGGCGCTCCTCAGCGGGATGCTCGCCGCTGACTGGCTGCGCCGGCGCCGCGACGACCGCGCGCTGACGATCACGCCCCGCGGGCGCGAGGGGCTGGCGGCGCTGGCCATCGACGGCCTCTGATGAGACCGAGAACCGTCATCATTCCCGACTGACGGACACCGCCCTCACCGGGTGTCCGGCCGACATAGCCTGGAGCCATGCACGACCACGCGCACGGCATCCGGCAGGGCGACAATCGCCGCCTGCTCGCGGTGTCGCTGGCGATCACCGGCGTGGTGCTCGTTGTGCAGGTCGCCGGGGCGATCCTGACCGGATCGCTCGCGCTGCTCGCCGACGCCGCGCACATGCTGACCGATGCCGCGGCGCTGGTGATCGCTCTGGTGGCGAGCGCGGTGGCGGCGCGGCCCGCCGACGACCGCCGCACGTACGGGTACCAGCGCGCCGAGGTGCTCGGCGCACTCGTGAACGCCGTGGTGCTCATCGCGCTGAGCGTCGGGATCGTCGTCGAGGCCGTCTCGCGGCTCCTCGCCCCGGAACCGGCCCCCGTGGCGGGCGGCTGGATGCTCGCCGTGGCCGTCGTCGGCCTCCTCGCGAACATGCTCGCGGCCTGGCTGCTGCGGCACGCGCAGAAGCACAGCATGAACGTGCGCGGGGCGTACCTCGAGGTGATCGGCGACATGATCGGATCGGCGGCGGTCATCGTCGCGGCGATCGTGATCCTGCTCACCGGCTGGACCCGGGTCGACGCGATCGCGTCGCTGCTCATCGCGGTGTTCATCGTGCCGCGCGCGATCGGTCTGCTGCGCGAGGTGTTCTCCGTGCTGTCCGAGTCGGCGCCCGCCGGCACCGCGGTGGCCGACATCCGCACGCACCTGCTGCGGACCCCTGGCGTGCGCGATGTGCACGACGTGCACGTGTGGCAGCTCACCCGCGGGGCGCCCGTGTTCACGGCGCACGTGGTGGTCGAGCAGGAGGTGCTCGAGCGCGGCTCCGGGGCGCTGCTCACCCGGATGCAGGGGTGCCTCGCCGAGCACTTCGACGTCGCGCACTCGACGTTCCAGCTCGAGGCGGCCGGCCACGAGGAGCGCGAGCACCACTAGGACTCGCGGCGCACCTCGGCCGGTGCCTTGTCGGGGCGCAGGCCCCGCCAGCGCGGGTGGCGGAGGTGACCGCCGGGCGTCCATTCGGAGAACTCGACCTCGCCCACCAGCTCGGGGCGCAGCCAGATCACCCCGCGCGCGTCGAGCGCGGGCACATCGACCAGCGGGCATTCGTCGGAGTGCAGCGGCTCGAGCGTCTCCTGCACGCGCTTCAGCTCGCGGGTGTTGAACCCCGTGCCCACGCGCCCGATGTAACTCAGGCCGTCGTCGCCCGGGATGCCGAGCAGCAGCGACCCGAACGAGCCGGATCGCCCGCCGTTGCCCGGGCGGATCCCGGCGATCACCGCCTCCTGCGCGCGGGTCAGCTTGAGCTTCAGCCAGCGCTCGGATCGTCCGGAGCGATAGGGCGCGGACGGATCCTTCGCGACGACGCCCTCGAGGTCGTGGGCCCGCGCGAGGGCGAGCGCCTCGTCGATGTCGTCGAACACCGGCGGCACGTCGACGGCCGCGCCCGCCCCGGCGGCGATGCGCTCGAGGACCTCGCGACGCTCGGCGAGCGGGAGGCGCGTCAGGTCGGCGCCGTCGGCCGCGAGGGCGTCGAACAGGTACAGGCGCGCAGGGGTGCGGCGGGCCTCGGCGGTGATCTCTCCCGCCCGCGTCAGGTGCATGCGGTTCTGCAGCAGCGAGAAGCTGGGGCGGCCGTTCGGATCGAGCGCCACGATCTCGCCGTCGAGGATCGCGTCCTCGGCCGCGAAGGTCGCCGCCCCGGGCGCCGTGAGCTCGGGATAGCGGTCGGTGATGTCCGTGCCGCTGCGGGCGAAGAGGCGCAGCGATCCGCCCTCCCAGACGCCAAGGGCGCGGACGCCGTCCCACTTCATCTCGGCCCAGGATCCGGCCGGCGACGTGCGCGCGAGGGCCGGCGTCGAGGGCGAGGCGAGCATCGGCGGGGGCGGGGTCGTCGGGCCCGGGCCGCCGGCGGGGGACGGCGCCGACTCGTCAGCGGGCTCGGCCGGCGTGGCAGGGGCCGTGACCGTGTCGCCGGCCGGGGTGGGGGCGAAGGACGCGTTCTGATCCTTCATCCTGTGCAGCAGCCACTGCGACTTCTCGCCCGCGCCGGAGGTGCGCAGCAGCGCCAGGCGCACCGGGTCGCGGCGGCCGTGGAGCCGGAAGATGATCTCGTCGTCGCGCCACTTCTCGAGCTCGTACGTGCCCGTGTCCCAGATGTCCATGTGCCCGGCGCCGTACTCGCCGTGCGGGATGTCGCCTTCGAAGGTGGCGTAGGCGAGCGGGTGGTCCTCGGTCTGCACCGCGAGGTGGTTCTTCCCCGTGGTGTCCGGGACGCCCTTCGGCACCGCCCAGCTCGCGAGCACGCCGTCGCGTTCGAGCCGGAGGTCGTAGTGCAGGCGCCGGGCCTCGTGCCGCTGGATCACGAAGCGCGATCCGTCGGCCGACGGCGCCCCGCCCCCCATGGGCTCTGGCGTCTTCGTCGCATCGCGCTTGGCGACGTACGGGGCCAGCGCGGCCTCAGGGTCCTGGGCGTCGATCGGCGCGAGCGGGTCGCCGATCCGCTCCATGCGCTCGAGCACCTCGTCGAACAGCAGGTGCCGCAGGCCCGGGTCGTCGAGCTCTTCCCACGTGCGGGGGGCGGCGACCCAGGGGCGCGCGCGGCCGCGCAGCGAATAGGGGGCGATCGTGGTCTTCTTGCCGTTGTTCTGGCTCCAGTCCACGAGCACCCGCCCCGGGCGCAGGGCCTTGCTCATCGAGCTGACGACGAGGTCGGGGTGGTCGGCCTCCAGCGCCTGAGCGAGCGCCTTGGCGACCTGCGACACCTCGGCGCTCGTCTGCGATCCGGGCAGCCGGGCGTAGAGGTGGATGCCCTTGCTGCCGCTCGTCACCGGCAGCGGATCGAGCCCCATCCCGGTCAGGATCGACCGCGCCAGCCGGGCGACCTCGGCGCACTCCGGGAGGCCCATTCCGGGCCCCGGGTCCAGGTCGAGCACAAGCCGGTCGGGGTTCCCCGGGGTGCCGTCGGGTGCGAACCGCCACTGCGGCACGTGCAGCTCGAGGCTCGCGACCTGAGCGAGGTAGGCGAGGGTGGCCACCTCGTCGACGAGCGGATAGGCCTTGGCGCCGGTCGAGTGCTCGATCGTCTGACGCGGGATCCAGTCGGGGGCGCCGCGCTCGAGGTCCTTCGCGAAGAACGTCGGGAGCGGATCGTCGGCCGTCCCGACCCCCTCCACCCAGCGCTTGCGGGTGACCGGGCGGCCGGCGACGTGGGGCAGAAGCAGCGGCGCGATGGCGGTGACGTAGTGGATGACCTCGCCCTTGGTGGTGCCCGTCTCCGGGTAGAGCACCTTGTCGAGATTCGTGATGCGCAGGCGGCGGTCGCCGATCCGGACCGTCTGCTCACCCACCATGCGCTCAGCGTAATCAGCAGATCGGCCCGGATATCAACCCCTGGCCGCGACACGGGAAAGAGGTGTTCACTGGGGCCATGAGATCGATCTGGAAGGGCGCGCTGACGTTCGGGCTCGTGAACGTGCCGGTCAAGGTGTACGCGGCGACCGAGGACCACGACGTCAGCCTGCACCAGGTGCACAACGCCGACGGCGGCCGCATCCGTTACCAGCGCAAGTGCGAGATCTGCGGCGAGGTGGTCGCCTACGCCGACATCGACCGCGCCTACGACGACGGCGACCGCACGGTGGTGCTCACCGACGAGGATCTGAAGTCGCTGCCCTCGGAGCGCAGCCGCGAGATCGATGTGGTGGAGTTCGTGCCGACCGAGCAGGTCGATCCGATCATGTTCGACAAGTCGTACTTCCTCGAGCCGGACTCGGCCTCGCCGAAGGCCTACGTGCTGCTGCGTCGCACGCTCGAGCAGACCGACCGCACAGCGATCGTGCGCTTCTCGCTGCGGCAGAAGACGCGCCTGGCGGCCCTGCGCGTGCGCGGCGACGTGCTGATGCTGCAGACGCTGCTCTGGGCCGATGAGGTGCGCGAGGCGGCGTTCCCGGCGCTGAAGGACGACGTGCGGATCTCGAGCAAGGAGCTCGAGCTGTCGGCGAGCCTCGTCGAGAGCTTCGCCAGCGATTTCGAACCGGATCAGTTCGTCGACGAGTACCAGGAGGAGCTGCGCACCCTCATCGCCGCCAAGCTCGAGAAGGGCGACGCGATCGACACCGAGGCGACGTTCGGCGAGCAGGAGGAGGAGTCCGGCGGCGAGGTCATCGACCTGATGGCGGCCCTGCGGGCGAGCGTCGAGCGCTCGCGCGCGTCCCGCGGGGAGGCGGCGAAGCCGGAGGACGACGAGAAGGACGAGGCGCCGAAGACGAAGGCCAAGGCCAAGGCGAAGCCGAAGACCGCGTCGAAGGCCGAGCCGAAGAGCGCGAAGAAGAAGGCCTCGTAACGCGCCTTACAGCGTGATGTCGGGCTTGCCGTCGCCGTCGATGTCGGCGCCGCGCTCGAAGACGTCCTCGTCCAGGACGAGCATCTGCGCCGGGACGGCGGCGGCCTTGCGCGCCTGGCGGCGCTCGGCGAGGTAGTGCCACAGGGTGACGATCGCGGTGCCGCCGACGGCGACCAGCAGCACAACGTCGATGTACTCGGTGACCAGATCCGCGACGACGGGGATGAAGGCGATGAGGTAGCCCAGCATCGTCAGCCCGAAGCCCCACAGCACGGCGCCGATCAGGTTGTACAGCGAGTACTTCTTCCACGGCATGTGACCGACGCCCGCGGCGACCGGTGCGAAGGTCCGCACCACCGGCACGAAGCGCGCCAGGATCACGGTGATGCCGCCGAAGCGCTCGAAGAACGCGTTGGTGCGCTCGACGTTCTTCGTGCTGAACAGGCCCGACTCGCGTTTCTCGAAGATCGCGGGGCCGCCCTTGTGGCCGATGAAGTAGCCCGCCTCGCCGCCGATGAAGGCCGCCAGGGCGATCAGCCCGGATGCGACCCAGATGTTCACCCCGAACACGTCGCTCGTGTGGGTGAGCAGGCCCGAGATGATCAGCAGCGTGTCGCCCGGGAGCAGGAACCCGACGAGCAGACCCGTCTCCGAGAACACGATGAGGCAGACCACCAGCAGGGCCCAGGGTCCGGCCGAGTCGATGATGGCCTGCGGGTCCAGCCAGGGGAGGAGGGCGAGAGGTCGCACGGTGATCCCGTCTTCACTTACTGCTGTGGATGAACTGTCCGGGGTGGACGAACTGTCGTGCGGAAGGTGGGACTTGAACCCACACGCCGTGAGGCACAGGAACCTAAATCCTGCGTGTCTGCCAATTCCACCACTCCCGCGAAGTCCGATCAGTCTACTGAGACGCACGGACATCCATGCCGAGGGGCGACCCCCGGAAGTCGTGGGGGAAACCCCGACTGTGGATAACTTCCGGGGTCTTCTCCGCGGTCTTGTCACGATGAGCGGGTGACCCAGCTCCACCCCGACCGCGGCGCGGCGACGGCCTCGCTCGTCGACCGCGTCCGCGAGCGGCTCCGGTCCGACCGCACGGACCCGACCGACACCCCGGACGCCGTGGCGCGGATCGCGCGCGCCGAGGTGCGCCGGCACAACGACATCGCCCTCGCACGCGGCACCGCGCCCATCGACGACGAGGCGGCGCGGGTGCGCGAGGTGCTGGCGGCGGTCACCGGATACGGGCCGCTTCAGCCCTACCTCGACGACCCGGAGATCGAGGAGCTCTGGATCAACGCGCCCGACAAGGTGTTCGTCGCCCGGGGCGGGGTCTCGGAGCGGGTGCCGGTCGAGCTGACCGACGCCACCGTGCGCGACCTCATCGAGCGCATGCTGCACTCCACCGGGCGCCGCGTCGATCTCTCCCAGCCGTTCGTCGATGCCTCCCTCCCGGACGGGTCCCGTCTGCACGTGGTGATCGGGGGCATCGCGCACCGGCACTGGGCGGTGAACATCCGCAAGTTCGTCTCGCGGTACCGGTCGCTGGACCGGCTCGTCGACCTGGGGTCGCTGAGCCCCGAGGCAGCCGACCTGCTGCGCGCCGCGATGGCCGACGGGCGCAGCGTGCTCGTCTCCGGGGCGACGCATGCCGGGAAGACGACCCTGCTGGGCGCGCTCGTGGCCGCGAGCCCCGCCGCGCACCGCATCGTCACGGTCGAGGAGACCTTCGAGCTCGGCGTCCAGGCGCCGGACCTCGTGGCCATGCAGGGGCGCCAGCCCAGTCTCGAGGGCACGGGGGAGATCACCCTTCGCCGGCTCGTGAAGGAGGCCCTGCGCATGCGGCCCGATCGGCTTGTGGTGGGGGAGGTGCGCGATGCCGAGGCCCTCGACCTCCTCCTCGCCCTCAACACGGGAGTGCCCGGAGCCGCGACCATCCACGCGAACTCGGCGGCCGATGCGCTGGGGCGTCTGGCCGCGCTGCCGCTGCTGGCCGGCCGCAACATCGACCGCGGCTTCGTGCTGCACGCCGTGGCCACCAGCGTCGACCTCGTGGTGCACTGCGAGCGGGCGGCGTCGGGGTTCCGCCGGGTCGCGGAGATCGTCGAGCCCACCGGCCGCATCGCCGGGGAGCTGCCCGAGGTCCGCACGGTGTACCGGGCGGCGCGCTGATGACCGTCCTGTGGGGCGTTCTCCTCGGAGCCGGGCTGCTTCTCACGGTGTCCCCGTGGCTGTGGCCGCTGTCCGGGGAGCGCCGGCAGCGGACGTCGGGAGGCGGCGCGCTGTCTCACCTCCTGGCGGAGGCCGGGCTCTCGCACGTGCCGCCTCGTGTGGTCCTGGCCGCCTGCGTGGTCGCATCGCTGGTGTGCGGCGCCGTGGCCTGGCTGGGCACAGGGGTCGGCACGCTCGGGCTGCTGGCGCTCGCCGCGGGGGCGGCCGCCCCGATCATCTGGCTGCGCTCGCGTCGATCCGGGCTCATCCGCGCCCGCCGGGCGCTGTGGCCCGACGTGTGCGACCTGCTCATCGCCTCGGTGCGCGCGGGGATGTCTCTCCCCGACGCCATCGGGACCCTCGCCGTGTCCGCGCCGCCCGCGCTGCGCCCCGCGTTCGCGCGCTTCGACCGCGACATCAACGCCTCGGGGCACTTCGACTCGAGCGCCGACCGCCTGAAGACGGCGCTGGCCGACCCCATGGGGGACCGGATCGTCGAGACCATGCGCATGGCACGGCAGGTCGGCGGCACCGAGCTGGTGCCGGTTCTGCGGGCGCTGTCGGCATCGGTCCGCGCGGACGCGGCCCTGCGGGCGGAAGTGGAGTCGCGTCAGTCGTGGACGAAGGGGGCGGCCGTCCTCGGGGTGATCGCGCCCTGGGTGATCCTCGCGATGCTCGCGCTGCGGCCCGAGGGCGCCGATGCCTACTCGAGCCCGGAGGGAGTCGTGCTCATCGTCGTCGGCGCCGCCGTGTCGTTCGTGGCGTACCGCGTGATGATCCGGATCGGGCGCCTCCCCGAGCAGCGGAGGTGGTTCGCGTGACCTGGGCGACGGACGCGGCCCTCGCGATCCTGCTCGGCGGGGGCCTGGGGGCGGGCGTCTGCCTGCTGCTGGTGCTCGTCCCGCGGATCGGGGCACCGTCGGTCTCGCGTCGCATCGCCCCGTACATCCGCGAGGTGACCGACCCGGCCGGCACCACGGCGTGGGAGCTGATCGGCCGCGCAGGATTGGCAGGCGCGACGGGCATGGCGTCGGCCCTGGATCGCGCCACGGCCGCAGCGGTGCGGCTCGTCGGCACATCGGAGGCCCTGGCGATGCGCCTGGCGCAGGCAGGCGTCGCCGTCGACCCCGCCGCATTCCGCGCTCGCCAGCTCGGATGGGGCGTCGCGGGGCTCGGAGCCGGCGCCGTCGCGGTGGTGGCGGTCGCGCTCGCCGGATCGTTCACCGGCCCCGCACTGCTCCTGCCGATCGTCTCCGGCGCCTGCGCGATCGTGCTGTGCGATGTGCTCCTGACCCGCCGCGCCCGGGCCCGCACCGCCCGGATCGCCGATGAGCTGCCCACCGTGCTCGAATTCCTCGCGCTGTGTCTGGCCGCGGGTGAGGGCATCCTCGGCAGCCTCCGCCGCGTGGGCGCCGTGGGATCGGGGGAGCTCACGGCCGAGCTGCGCGCGGTCGTGCTCGACGTCGGCACCGGCTCGAGCCTGCCGGATGCGCTGACCGCGCTGTCGCAGCGCCTGCACGTCCCCGCCCTCTCGCGCACGGTCGAGCACCTCGTCTCCGCGCTCGACCGCGGTGCTCCGCTCGCCCAGGCGCTGCAGGCGCAGGCCGCCGACGCGCGCGAGGACGCGAAGCGATCCCTCATCGAGGCCGCCGGCCGCAAGGAGATCCTGATGCTCCTTCCCCTGGTGTTCGGACTCCTTCCCCTCTCCGTCCTGTTCGCCGTCTTCCCCGGGGTGTTTATGTTGCGCCTCGGCATCGGCTGACCGTTCCCGTCCTCTCATCCACACGAAAGCGAGATCCTCATGGACCTGATCGAACGCCTCCTTCTCCGCACCCGCACGGCATGGGGCCGGCTCGACGAAGACGAGCGCGGCGATGTGCCCGGCTGGGTGCTCATCACGCTGATGACCGCGGGGCTCGTCGTCCTCATCTGGGCCCTCGCGGGGCCGGCGCTCTCCGGGCTGTTCGAGCAGGCGATCGCCCGTGTCACGGGCGGCCTGAGCTGACATGAACCGCACGACGAGCGCCGACGCGTGGAACCCGACCGCGTGCGAGCGCGGATCCGGCCCCGCGGAGTTCGTGCTCGTCGGCGGGCTGCTGACGCTGCTCACCCTCGCGGTGCTGCAGCTCGGCCTCGCCGTCTACGTGCGCAACGTGGTGCACGACGCCGCGGTCGAAGGCGCGCACTACGCCGCCCTCGCGGACTCGGATCGCGCGCGCGGCATCGATCGCACGCGAGAGGTCATCGGGCGGGCGGTGGGAGAGCAGTACGCCGATGACGTCACGGCGGCGTACGGCGCCACTGGCGGTGTGCCCTCCGTGACCGTGACGGTGCGCGCCGTTCTTCCCCTCATCGGGCTCATCGGAGTCCCTCAGGCCATGGAGGTGAGCGCGAGTGCCCCGGTCGAGTCCCTTCCCTGACGCGATGCGGCGCCTGCGCGCGGCAGGAGCGGACGAGATCGGTTCCGCGGCCCTCGAGTTCCTCACCGTGGGCGTGCTGATGCTTGTGCCGCTCGTCTATCTGGTCCTCGCCCTGGGCGAGATCCAGTCCCAGGCGCTTGGCGTCGAGGCGGGCGCCCGATTCGTCGCTCGCACGATCGCGGCGGGCGAGGGCGACCCGGATCGTGTGCTCGACGCGGTCACGCGGGAGTACGGGATCCGCGACGTCGACGCGCAGGTCTCGTGCCTCCCGGCGGCCGCCGAGTGTCCGGCCGCCGGCGCGACCATCCACGTCACCGTGGCCGCACGCGTGTCGCTGCCGCTCATCCCGCCGATCCTCGGGCTCGAGCGCCTCGCCGAGGTGCCCGTGGAGGCCACGGCCGTCCAGAAGGTCTCGCGGTACTGGGAGGCGCAGTGATCCGGCTCAGCTCCGCACGACGCGCCGCGCGGCGCCTCGCGCTCGCGGGAGACGAGGACGGCAGCACCCTGCCGCTCGTCCTCGGGTACGCCCTCCTCGCGATCGCGGTGATCCTGGTCTGCGCCGACGCGACATCGCTCTACCTCGCGCAGAAGCGGCTGGACGCCCTCGCCGACGCGGCCGCGCTCGCCGCGTCCGACGGCTTCGCCCTGACCCTGCGCGGTGACGCACCCGAGGCGCGCCTCGATCCCGCGCGGGTGGGCGAGCAGGCGCGGGCCATCGTCGACGCGGCCCCCGGCGACCCGGCGCTCGTCGCGGCGCACACGAGCGACGGCGTCTCGGTGAGCGTCACCGTCGCGGCGCAGTGGCACCCGCCGATCCTCACGCCCTTCGTGCCGGAGGGTGTCGCGCTGCGGGCGACGGCCACGAGCCGCAACGCCCTGGACTGATCAGGGGCGGTTCGGCACGAAGCGGGGCACCCAGCGCACGAACGCCAGCGCGCCGAGCAGGCCCACAACGCCGATCGCGCCCGCCGCGACCGACAGCGAAGCCACCGCCGTCAGCGCCGACACCACCAGCGGGCTGAGGGCACCACCCGCATCGGTGATCGTGCGCCACGCGCCGAGGAAGGCGGCCGGGCTCGCCTTCGGCGCCACGTCCGCACCGAGCGTCAGCAGGATCCCGCTCGAGAGCCCGTTGCCCACGCCGATCACCGACGCGAACACACCGAACCACATCGCCGCCTCGCCGGCCTCGTGCGTGAAGGCGAGCGCGATCATGGCGCCGCCCATCAGCACCAGCGCGGGCACCGCGGCCCAGAGGCGGCCGAAGCGATCCATCACCTGGCCGCTGGCATAGAACAGCGCGAACTCCAGGGCGCCGGCGATGCCCACGATGAGCGCGATCGTCGACGAGTCGAGCCCGATCGACAGGCCCCACAGCGGCAGGATCGCCGGGCGCGAGGCCCGCACGAACGACAGCGAGGCGGCCGCGACGCCGAGACGCGAGAGCACCCGGCGGTTGGCGCGGATCGTCGCGAACATGCCCAGGCGCGCCTGGGTGGGGATGGATCCCGTGACGGCCTCGCCGGTGTCCTCCGGCTCCAGGGCATCGGCCGGCTCGGCCGCGCGCCGCGCCCGCGCGGCGCGTTCCGCCGCGATAGCCCGCTCCTCGGGATCGGGTCCGAAGGCCACGAGCAGCCCGACCAGCAGCAGGCACGCGCCGAAGAACCAGATGCTCGAGTGCTCGTCGCCGAAGATCGCCAGCAGCGCAGCGGCGATGAACGGGCCGGCGAACGCGCCCAGGCGGAAGGATCCGCCCAGCAGCGACAGGGCCCGGGCGCGGAATGCCAGGGGAACGCGGGTCGTCATGAACGAGTGGCGCGCCAGGCCGAAGGCGGCGGCGCTCATGCCCAGCACGAACACCGACACCATCAGCACGCCGAGGTGGCGCGATAGCAGCATCCCCGCCACACCGAGCAGCGAGACGCCCGACGCGAGCACCATCGTGTACCGCTCGCCCACGCGGGCGACGAGCCAGCCCGCCGGCAGGTTGCCGCACAGCTGGCCGACGACGAGCATCGCCGCCACCAGGGCCGCGGTCGCCAGATCGGCGCCGAACTCGCGCGCCACGATGGGCAGCAGCGGCAGGATCGCACCCTGTCCCAGCGAGTAGATCGCCGTCGGGCCGTAGACCATCGGCGCGTACCGGCGGATCGTCTCGGCGGCCCCGCCGCCCTCGCCCGATCCGTCACCCGCCACCCTTCTCACGCTACTCCCGGCCGATGCACGGTGGGGGAGACGGCCAGCCCCGCGCGAGGGGGGAGCGCACCGCGATAGGCTGAGGGGAAATGCTTGAATACGATCCTTCCGCCGAGATCCAGGCGCTGCGCACCACGTTCGCGAACATCCGAGAGGTGGTCGACGTCGAGTCGCTGCGCGCCGACATCGCGCGCCTCGAGGCCGAGGCCGCCGCCCCCGGGCTGTGGGACGACACCGCCAATGCGCAGAAGGTGACCAGCGCGCTCAGCCACACGCAGGCCTCCCTCAACCGCGTCGAGGCGGTCGAGCGTCGCCTCGACGACCTCGAGGTGCTCGTCGAGCTCGCCAACGAGATGGGCGACGAGGACTCGGTCAGCGAGGCCCGCAAGGAGATCTCCGACCTCGATAAGGTCATCAGCGACCTCGAGGTCAAGACGCTGCTCGACGGCGAGTACGACGCGCGCGGCGCGGTCGTCACCATCCGCTCCGGCGCCGGCGGCGACGACGCCACCGACTTCGCCGAGATGCTGATGCGCATGTACCTGCGCTACGCCGAGCGCAACAAGTACCCGGTGAAGGTGCTCGACACCTCCTACGCCGAGGGCGCGGGCATCAAGTCGGCCACGTTCGAGATCGACGCCCCCTACGCCTACGGCATCCTCTCGGTCGAGGCGGGCACCCACCGCCTGGCGCGCATCAGCCCCTTCGGATCGGCCGACAAGCGCCAGACGAGCTTCGCCGCCGTCGAGGTCATCCCGATCATGGAGGAGGCCGGCGAGGTCGAGATCCCGGAGAACGACCTCCGCGTCGACGTCTTCCGCTCGTCCGGCCCCGGCGGCCAGTCGGTCAACACGACCGACTCGGCCGTGCGCCTGACCCACCTTCCGACCGGCATCGTCGTGTCGATGCAGAACGAGAAGTCGCAGATCCAGAACCGCGCGGCGGCCATGCGCGTCCTGCAGACCCGCCTGCTCCTGCTCCAGAAGGAAGAGGAAGCGGCGAAGAAGAAGGAGCTCGCCGGAACGATCACCGCGAGCTGGGGCGACCAGATGCGCTCGTACTTCCTCTACGGCCAGCAGCTCGTGAAGGATCTGCGCACCGGCTACGAGGTGGGAAACCCCGCGTCCGTCTTCGACGGCGACCTCGAGGGCCTGATCAACGCCGGCATCCGCTGGCGCAAGCGCAAGATCGAGGACTGACGCGCTACGCGCCTCCGCCGCTGGACGGCGCCCCTCCGCGCCGTCGTCCGGATCCGGGCGCGCGCCCCGCGAGTCGAGACCCCGCGGTCGCTAGTCTGAGCGTATGAGCTCCGACGACGACGCCCTGTCCTGGGACGGCGACGAGGACCGGATCGACACCCCGGCACCTCGCACCCCTTCGTCGCTGCCGCGCGGCTGGCGGGCCGTGGGCCGGGGCAGCCGCGACGTGCCGACGGCCGACGAGAAGACCGAGACGACGCCCCACACGGCCTCCGACGCGGCAGACCCCGCGGAGCACCACGAGGCCGGGCCGATGGGCAACGCGGCGCTCGTGAGCTTCGGCGTCATCGCCGGCGTCTACGCGCTGTACGTCGTCGGCTGGGCACTCGGCAGCTTCCGCCTCCGCGACGTGCAGACGGCCGGCGGCGGGGTGGCGGACCTCATGTTCCAGGCCGCCATGTGGCTCGGCATCGCCGCGCCGGTGATCTGGTTCTTCGTCACACTCCACACGACCCGACGGTCCCCGCTCTGGCAGCGCTTCGTGGGCCTCGGCCTCGGGATCCTGCTGCTGGTGCCGTGGCCGTTCGTGATGATGGGAACGATCGGACGATGACCACCGAGACGCACGACGCACGCCGCACCCCGCCCGTCTGGGCCATCGCGACGGTCGCGGGCTTCTTCGCCCTGCTGTTCGCCTACGCCGTCTGGACGGCGATCAGCTACCTCGTGGCCTGGGTGCAGGCGGCGGGAGCGGCCGATGCCTCCCTCAACACGATGGGGTGGGTCGTCTGGATCCTCGCGATCGCCCTGCCCATCGTGCTGTTCGGCGTGGCGCTGGCCCTCGGAATGCGCCGCGGGCTCGTCACGCTGGCGCTGTTCCTGCTCACGGGGCTCGCCCTCGTGGCGGTGTTCTGGCTGAACGTCGTGGCCTACACGACGGTCACGCCGATCATCGGCTGAGGCCCGCGGCGGCCCCCGCGCGTCAGGAGTGACGCGGCGCCTCCGATAGAGTGGCAGGCAGGATCGCGCTCCGCTGGCGTGGCGCGACGGACCCACCCACACCCCGCGCAGTCCCCACCGCGCACGCCATCGAAGGATCCACCCCGTGCCGAAGCCCGTCGTGCTCATCGCCGAAGAACTCTCTCCCGCCACGATCGACGCGCTCGGTCCGGACTTCGATGTCCGAACCGTGGACGGCACCGACCGTGCCGCGCTGTTCTCGGCCCTCGCCGAGGCGAACGCCGTCCTGATCCGCTCGGCCACGAAGATGGACGAGGAGGCGATCGCCCAGGCGCCGCAGCTCAAGGTCATCGCCCGTGCCGGCGTCGGTCTCGACAACGTCGACATCAAGGCCGCCACCACGGCCGGCGTGATGGTCGTCAACGCGCCGACCTCGAACATCATCTCGGCCGCCGAGCTGACCTGCGGTCACATCCTGAGCCTCGCGCGTCACATCCCGCCGGCCGCGTCGGCCCTCGCCGGCGGCGAATGGAAGCGCAGCAAGTACACCGGCACCGAGCTGTTCGAGAAGACGCTCGCGGTGGTCGGCCTCGGCCGCATCGGCGCCCTCGTTGCCGCCCGCATGCAGGCGTTCGGCATGCGCGTCATCGCCTTCGACCCCTACGTCACCCCGCAGCGCGCGCAGCAGCTCGGCGTCGAGCTGGGCACGCTCGACGAGGTGCTCGAGCAGGCCGACTTCCTCACGATCCACATGCCGAAGACCCCCGAGACCACCGGCATGATCTCGACCGAGCAGCTGAAGAAGATGAAGCCGACGTCGTACGTCGTCAACGTCGCGCGCGGCGGCCTGATCGACGAGGTCGCGCTGGAGCAGGCGCTGAAAGACGGCGAGATCGCCGGAGCCGGCCTCGACGTGTTCTCGAGCGAGCCGCCAGCCGACACCCGCCTCACCGGCCTGCACAACGTCGTCGCGACGCCGCACCTCGGCGCGTCGACCGACGAGGCCCAGGAGAAGGCGGGCATCGCGGTCGCGAAGTCGGTCAAGCTCGCCCTCGAGGGTGACCTCGTGCCCGACGCGGTGAACGTCGCGGGCGGCATCATCGACCCGTTCGTGCGCCCCGGCATCGCGCTGGTCGAGAAGCTCGGCCAGGTCTTCACCGGTCTCGCGCAGAGCGCCGTCACCAGCCTCGACATCGACGTGCGCGGCGAGCTCGCCGCCTACGACGTGAGCGTCTACAAGCTGGCCGCGCTCAAGGGCATCCTCTCGGGCGTCGTCAGCGAGAACGTCTCGTACGTCAACGCGCCGCTGTTCGCCGAGCAGCGGGGCATCGAGACGCGCCTCACGGCCGAGACCGAGAGCCCCGAGTACCGCAACATCACGACGCTGCGCGGCGCGCTCGCGGACGGCACCGTCCTGAGCGTCTCGGGTACGCTCGCCGGCACGCGGATGGTGCAGAAGATCGTCGGCATCAACGGCTACGAGATCGAGGTGCCGATCGAGAAGCACCACGTCGTCTTCATCTACCGCGACGCCCCCGGCGTGGTCGCGGTCTACGGCCAGAAGTTCGGCGCCGCGGGCATCAACATCGAGGGCATGCAGGTCGCGCGCGAGCAGGCCGGCCTGGCGCTCAGCATCGTGACGGTCGACCAGCGGGTCTCCGACGACGTGCTCGAGGCGATCGGCCGCGAGATCGACGCCACGCTCATCACGCAGATCGAGATCGCCGAGGCCTGATCCGGCCTCACCCGACGCCCCGGTCGCGCCTCGCGCGGCCGGGGCGTTGCGTGTGCGCGGCGACCGCAGGGGCGCTCAGGCGCCCGCGGCGCCCTCGACGATCCGGATGAGCGCCTCGAGGGCCGCCCCGTGGGGCACGGGCCCCGGCAGATCGTTCATGAGGGCGGAGTTGACGTAGATCCCGTCGCTCACGAGCATCACGAGGTCGAGCGCCGCGTCGTCACGGACGTGGGGGCGCAGGGCATCGGCCCACAGTGCCCGGACGTCTGCGAGCAGGGCCGCGGCGGTGGCGTTGCCGCCGTGCGCCAGGCGGCCGACGGCCGTGATGGCCGTGTCGAGGGGGAGGCCCACGTCGGCCGATGTGGACAGGAAGTACGAGATCGCGCCCTGCGGCGCGGTGCGGACGGCATCGACGTCCTCGTCGACGAGGATGCGCAGCCGGGCGTACAGGCCCTCCTCGAGGGCCTCGCGGGATCCGAAGTGGTAGAGGAGCCCGCCCTTGGAGACGCCGGCTTCCCTGGCGACGGTCTCGAGGGTCGCCGCCCGCTCGCCCTCCGCGACGAGCACGCGCTCGAACGCGTCGAGCACCTTCTCTCGGGCGCGGGGCGGACGGGTCATGCGCACCACTTTCTCACGCGCAGGCGATGCCCAGCGATTCCCATTACTGTACCAACCGGACGGTACACTTAAGCGGGAGCAGCAGATGACGACGCACACCACGGCGATCGAGACCCAGGCGGAGCCGCGCGCGGGATGGCGCGGCTGGACCGCGCTGGCGGTGCTGATGCTGCCCGTGCTGCTGGTGTCGGTCGACAACACGATCCTGAACTTCGCACTGCCGGCGATCTCGCGCGACCTCGAGCCCTCCAGCGCCGAGCAGCTCTGGATCATCGACGCGTACTCGTTGGTGCTCGCCGGCCTTCTGGTCACCATGGGGTCGTTCGGCGACCGGGTGGGCCGTCGCCGCATCCTGCTGATCGGCGCCGTCGGCTTCACGCTCGTGTCGGTGCTCGCGGTGTTCGCGCCGACGGCGGGCTGGCTGATCGCCGCGCGCGCGGCGATGGGCCTGTTTGGCGCCTGCCTGATGCCGTCGACGATGTCGCTGCTGCGCAGCATCTTCCCGAACCGCGATCAGCGCCGCGTCGCCGTGGCGATCTGGGCGGGCATGTTCTCGGCCGGCGCCGCGCTGGGCCCGATCGCCGGCGGATTCCTGATCGAGCACCTGCCCTGGCAGAGCGTCTTCCTGCTGGCGGTCCCGGTGCTTGTGGTGCTGCTGGTGCTGGCGCCCGTCTTCGTCCCCGAGAGCCGCGATCCGCATCCCGCGCCGGTCGACGTCGTCAGCATCGCGCTGTCGATGCTCGCGCTCGGGCCGATCGCCTTCGGCATCAAGGAGATCGCGGTGCACGGCTGGGCCGGCGCCCTGCCGGTCGTGATCGG